>NZ_JBNWCP010000003.1:0-317931 GCF_053522345.1 Agrobacterium sp. 22-226-1 | reverse complement strand
GAGTCGAACCCCTCTTTTCAGAATGAAAATCTGACGTCCTAACCGATAGACGAAGGGCGCGTGCGCTTGTGGTGTGGCGCCCTTATAGTCAGGCTCCCGTTGCTCCGCAAGCGGAAAAATTGATTTTTCTTGCTTCGTGACGAGTTTTCTTATGGAGGCCGGAAGGGCTGTGGAAAACTGTGCCAGAACTGGCCAAGGCCTTGAAATATCGCCCCTATCGCTGCGCGTCAGTAATGCCCCCATGCCTTGCGGGGGGCCGGGGGCGCAGTTTTCCAACCCTTAGCTGGCACAGGCTGTCGGTTGGATGAAACGGATGCTGTGGCGGGCTGAAGGGGAAAGGCAAGCCGGGTCGATTTGCCTGTTGGCGTTTCGGCCGGCTTGCCTTCCATCGGGGGGACAGCATTCTAACGTGCCCGGCGGGAATCGGTTCCGGCGCATTGAACACGCGTGACGAATTTGCGAGCTGATGCGATGTGGTCATATTTTGAAGGGGGAGAACACGAAGGCAAGTGGCACGCCCTAGGGGAGTCGAACCCCTCTTTTCAGAATGAAAATCTGACGTCCTAACCGATAGACGAAGGGCGCGTGCGCTTGTGGTGTGGCGCCCTTATAGTCAGGCTCCCGAAGGTCTGCAAGCGGAAAAATGCATGATTTGACAAAAAAATGACATGGGCCGCCAGAAGCCCTGAAAAACAAGGATTCCTGTTTCGTAACAAATGGTTAAACTGCGACGCCACGCCCATTTTTGTGCTCTCGGCGCTTCGGGAGCGCTGGAATCACGGAATCGAAATCGTCGCACTCGTGCATGGAGATAAAGATTTCAGCAGGTCTCCAGAAACGAAAGCGGGGCCGAAACGGCCCCGCTCGATATACATGTCGATCGCAGTCTCAGTGCAGAATCTGGCTGAGGAACAGACGGGTGCGCTCGTGCTGCGGATTGTCGAAGAATTCGGCGGGCGAGTTCTGTTCGACGATCTGGCCCTGGTCCATGAAGATGACGCGGTTTGCCACCTGGCGGGCGAAGCCCATTTCGTGGGTTACGCACAGCATGGTCATGCCGTCTTCGGCAAGGCTCACCATGGTGTCGAGCACTTCCTTGACCATTTCCGGGTCGAGCGCCGACGTCGGCTCGTCGAACAGCATGATCTTCGGCTTCATGCAGAGCGAGCGGGCAATCGCCACGCGCTGCTGCTGGCCGCCGGAGAGCTGGCCGGGATATTTGTTCGCCTGCTCGGGGATCTTGACGCGCTTCAGATAGTGCATCGCCACTTCTTCGGCTTCCTTCTTGGGCATCTTGCGAACCCAGATCGGCGCCAGCGTGCAGTTTTCGAGGATCGTCAGATGCGGGAAGAGGTTGAAGTGCTGGAACACCATGCCGACTTCACGACGCACCTCGTCGATCTTCTTCAGGTCGTTGGTGAGCTCGATGCCATCGACATTGATCGTGCCCGACTGATGTTCTTCAAGCCGGTTGATGCAGCGGATCATGGTCGATTTGCCGGAGCCCGAAGGGCCGGCGATGACGATGCGCTCGCCCTTCATGACCTTCAGGTTGATATCGCGCAGCACGTGGAAGTCGCCATACCACTTGTTCATGCCGATGAGTTCGATTGCCACGTCCGTTGTCGAGACGGTCAGTTTTTTTGCTTGGGTTTCTGCCATTTGAGCGTCCCTTATCGTTTATGCCCGGTGTCGAGGTGCCGTTCCATGAACAGCGAATAACGCGACATGCCGAAGCAGAATATCCAGAATACGAAGCCTGCGAAAATATAGCCAGTCATGGCGGTGACGGGCGTGGCCCAGTTCGCATCCGATTGGTTGAGTGTGACAATGCCGAGCAGGTCGAACATGCCGATGATCGAGACCAGCGACGTGTCCTTGAACAGCCCGATGAAGGTGTTGACGATGCCCGGAATGACGAGCTTCAGCGCCTGCGGCAGCACGATCAGCCGCGTCTTCTGCCAGTAGTTCAGGCCGAGCGAATCCGCACCTTCATATTGTCCCTTCGGAATGGCCTGCAGGCCGCCGCGGATTACCTCCGCCATATAGGCCGAGGAGAACAGCGACACGCCGACGAGCGCGCGCAGGAACTTGTCGAAGGTCCAGCCGTCGGGCAGGAACAGCGGCAGCATGATGCTGGCGAAGAACAGGACGGTAATCAGCGGAATGCCACGAATGACCTCGATGAAGAGCACGCAGAGCATCTTGATCACCGGCAGGTTCGACCGCCGGCCGAGCGCCAGAAGAATGCCGAAGGGGAGCGACACCGTGATCCCGAAGAACGACAGGATGAGGGTCACCATCAGGCCGCCCCAGAGCTGCGTTTCCACCTTCGGCAGGCCGAAGACGCCGCCGATGAGCAGGAAAAACGCAATGAAGGGCAGGATGATGAAAAGCGCCAGCGCATTCAGTCGCTTGAACGGCGCTTTTGGAATCAGCATCGGTATCAGCAGGATGGCGAACGCCACCATCACCAGGATGGGACGCCAGCGTTCGTCGATCGGATAGCGGCCGAAGACGAATTGGCCGAGCTTCGCCGAAACGAAAGCCCAGCACGCACCGGACTGGCCATCCGGCAGCGCGCCGCCCTGCGAAGAAGTCAGGCAGGCGATACGATCGCTGCCGGTCCATACCGCGTCGATGAACAGCCACTTGATGATCGGCGGCACCAGATAGGCCAGCAGGGCAAGGGCGATAACCGTCAGGACGGTGTCCTTCGGCGTGGCGAAAAGTTTGGTGCGCAGCCAGTGGCCGAAGCCGACGGCGCTCGAGGGCGCGGGTTTGGCGTCCTCGATGGTCTGTCGCACGAATGCGTGATTGCTGATCGTCATCGTTATCGCTCCACCAGGGCCATTTTCGCATTGAACCAGTTCATGACCACGGCCGTGAGCAGGGACAGCGAGAGATAAATGACCAGCCAGATGGCAACGACTTCGACTGCCTGTCCCGTCTGGTTCAGGATCGTGCCGCCGACCGAGACGATGTCGGCGAAGCCGACAGCGACCGCAAGCGAGGAGTTCTTGGTCAGGTTGAGATACTGGCTCGTCAGCGGCGGGATGATGATGCGCATCGCCTGCGGAACGACGATCAGGCGCGTCGTGGTGCTGGAGCGAAGTCCCAGTGCATCCGCAGCTTCCGTCTGCCCCTTCGCCACAGCCTTGATGCCGCCGCGAACGATTTCGGCGATAAAGGAGGCGGTGTAGAAGGAAAGCGCCAGGAACAGCGACATGAATTCAGGTGCGACGACCGCGCCGCCCGAGAGATTGAACCGCCCTGCAATCGGATAGTCGAATGTCAGCGGTGCCCCGAGCGCCAGAAATGTCGCCAGCGGCAGGCCGATGATGAGAAGCGTCGCCGTTATTCCGGTGCGGAACTGCTGTCCGGTTCTTTCCTGTCTCGCCTTCGCCCAGCGGTAAACGAAGACGCTGAGAACGATGGCGACGAGGAAAGCGAGCGGCACGAGCCAGGTGCCTTCTCCCCACAGCGGCTTGGGAAAGAAGAAGCCGCGATTGTTGAGGTAGGTTCCAAGCGGAAGCTCGAGCGACTCGCGTGCCTGCGGCAGAACCGAGATGACGCCCTTGTACCAGAAGAAGATGACGAGCAGCGGCGGGATGTTGCGGAAGATTTCCACATAGGCCTGCGCGAGTTTCGAAATCAGCCAGTTGTTGGACAGCCGGGCGATGCCGACGATGAAACCGATGATCGAGGCGGCGATGATGCCGAAAAACGCAACCTGGATCGTGTTGAGAATGCCAACGAGCAATGCCCGGCCATAGGTCGCGTCGCTGGTATAAGCGATCAGCGACTGGCCGATATCGAAACCGGCTCTTCCGTTGAGGAAGCCGAAGCCGGACGAGATGTTTGACCGTTGAAGATTGGTGATCGTATTCGTCACGATGATCCAGACGAAGGCGGCCAGGACGACGACTGTCAGGACCTGATAGAAAATGCCGCGTATGCGTGGATCGTAGATAAGTGACGACGCGCTTTGCGCGCGCGATCGTTGCGAACTGACCGCGTTGCCTGCCATAGGCACCTTTCCCTTTTATGTGCTCTTTGCGAGCTTATTTATATAATTTGAAGTGGAGGCCGGGCGTTGCCCAGCCTCCTTATGATCTAGCCGGTAATGGGGCCGATCAACGGACCGGCGGTGCGTATTGCAGGCCGCCCTTGGTCCACAGCGCGTTCTGGCC
Source organism: Agrobacterium sp. 22-226-1 (assembly GCF_053522345.1). Lineage (NCBI taxonomy): Bacteria > Pseudomonadati > Pseudomonadota > Alphaproteobacteria > Hyphomicrobiales > Rhizobiaceae > Agrobacterium > Agrobacterium sp. 22-226-1. Next base: position 313,738 of record NZ_JBNWCP010000003.1, on the reverse strand, counting down.
ACGCTCGATCTTCAGCGGAGAGCCAGCGCCGACGTTGCGGTCGAAGACTTCGCCGTAGTTACCCACCAGCTTGATGATGTTGTAGGCCCAGTCGTTGGTCACGCCGAGATCGGTACCGATCTTGGTGCCTTCTTCCGTGCCGAGCAGGCGCTTCACGTCCGGATTGGCGCTGTTCTTCTGCTCATCGACATTCTTGGAGGTGACGCCAAGCTCTTCGGCGTTGACCATCGCATAGTGAACCCAGGTCACGATGTCGAACCACTGGTCGTCACCCTGGCGAACGGCCGGGCCAAGCGGCTCCTTGGAGATGACTTCCGGCAGAACGACGTTTTCGTCCGGGTTCTTCAGCTTCAGACGGATTGCATAGAGACCCGACTGGTCGGTGGTGTAAACGTCGCAACGGCCCGAATCATAGGCAGAGGTTGCGTCGGATTCCTTTTCGAAAACGACCGGGTTGTACTGCAGATTGTTGGTCTTGAAGTAGTCGGCCAGGTTGAGCTCGGTGGTCGTGCCGGTCTGAACGCAGACGGCGGCGCCGGAGAGTTCGAGAGCGGACTTCACGTTGAGGCTCTTCTTGGCGATGAAGCCCTGGCCGTCATAATAGTTGACGGTGCGGAAGTTGAAGCCGAGCGACGTGTCGCGGCTGATCGTCCAGGTGGTGTTACGGGTCAGAACATCGACTTCACCGGACTGGAGAGCCGGGAATCGGTCCTTGCTCGAAAGGGCGACGAACTTGGCTTTCGAAGGATCACCGAAAACCGCGGTGGCAATACCACGGCAATAGTCCACGTCGATACCGGACCATTCGCCCTTGTCATCGGGATTGGAAAATCCCGGAATGCCCGCGCTGACGCCGCAGGTGACGAAACCTTTTCCCTTCACATCCTGAAGCGTCGCAGCCGAAGCGACCGAGGCTCCTCCCAAAACTGCTGCGCCGATGGCGGCTGACAGAATTGCCTTTTTCATTTTTCCCAACCTTTGTTTGTTATCGTCACTTGGAAGGGGACCGGCATGTTTGTCTTCCCCAGCTCCCCCTTCAGCGAGATCTTTTTCGATCCGCTTTTTCTATCACAATCACAATTGGCAGCGGGGTCAAGACGTGCGGGCAATAATTGTGCCTATAAAACGGAATTTTCCAAATTTTGGTCGGGAAGTGTGCAAAGGGTGAAAATATAAGCATATTTTTGCGGAAATTTGCACTTGCACAGTATTTGTATACTTATTGTATTCTGGTTGGCAATGGATCAATCCGACCCACTCGGACGTCCCTGCGGGACTTGACCTTGCGTTGCGCTCTTAGCATTGTCGCACGCGTCAATGTTCCTTCGAAAGCTGATCTGAAATGACCAAGACAAATGACCTGCTTTCCGCCGCAGGTGTGAATACGCGCCTGACCCATGGCGGCAACGATCCCGCGGACTGTTTCGGTTTCGTCAATCCGCCCATCGTGCGCGGTTCGACCGTGCTTTTTCCAGACGCGGAGACGCTTTCGACCGAAAACCAGAAATATACCTATGGCACCCACGGCACGCCGACGACGGATGCTTTGTGCAATCTCGTCAACGAACTGGAAGGGTCTGTCGGAACCATTCTCGTGCCCTCGGGCCTTGCGGCCATCACCGTGCCGTTCCTTGCCTATCTCGGCGCCGGCGACCATGCGCTGATCGTCGATTCCGTCTATTTTCCGACGCGCCGTTTCTGCAATACGATGCTGAAGAAGCTCGGTGTCGAGGTGGAATATTACGACCCGGCAATCGGGGAGGGCATTGAGGCTATCATCCGGCCGAACACCAAGCTGGTGCATCTGGAAGCGCCGGGCTCCAACACCTTCGAGATTCAGGATGTAAGGCTGATCACCGATATCGCTCACCGGCATGATTGCGTGGTGACGATGGACAATACCTGGGCGACGCCGCTTTATTTCAAGCCGCTCGATTTCGGCGTCGATGTCTCCATTCACGCCGCCACTAAATATCCTTCGGGTCATTCGGATGTGCTGATGGGTTTCGTCTCGGCCAATGAAAAGCACTGGAAGGCGCTTTATCAGGCCAATACCAATCTCGGCATCTGCGTCACCTCTGACGATGCCTATCAGATCCTGCGCGGCATGCGCACGATGGGAATAAGGCTGGAGCACCACCAGAAAAGCGCGCTCGATATCGCCACATGGCTGGAGAGCCGTGACGACGTCGTCCGCGTGCTGCATCCGGCGCTGCCGAGCTTTGCCGGGCACGAACTCTGGAAGCGCGATTTCCAGGGCGCAAGCGGTGTCTTCTCCTTCGTGCTGAAGGCGGAAGAGGGCAAATACAAGCAGGCGGCGGCCGCCTTCCTCAATGCGCTGACCTTCTTCGGGCTCGGCTATTCCTGGGGCGGATACGAATCGCTTGCCGTTTCGGTCTCGCTTGTCGACAGGACCATTGCCAAGGGCCCCTCGGAAGGACCGGTCATCCGCCTGCAGATCGGGCTTGAGGATATCGCCGATCTCAAGAAGGATCTCGAGGCCGGGTTTGCGGCAGCGGCCGGGGTTTGACCTCAGCCTTTGGCGCGATAGCCGTAGAGCCAGTCGAAGTCCTTCAGGAAGGCGTCGGTGGGACGCGTGGAAAACACGAAGTCCCGCGCAATACGCACCGGGCCTGTGGCGTGATAGGCAAAACGATTGAGAGAGGCCCGCTTGCGGGCCTTTTCTATGCGCGGCAGGCGCAGGGACTCGAAAGCGGCAAGGGCCTGCGGCAAGGGCAGGGGCTTTTCGGCATGGCCGCCTGCCGTCGCTCCCGCAAGTTCGAAAGCATCCTCTATCGCCATGGCCGCGCCCTGTGCGGCGAAGGGCATCATGGCATGCGCCGCATCGCCGATCAGCACCGTGTCGCGGCCATTGTGCCAGCGGCCCGGGCCAGCCTGATAAAGCGGCCAGAAGGTCGGATTTTCAGACGAATCGAGCAATCGGACGATATCCGGGCTGAAACCGCGAAACTGTTCCAGCAGCATGGCTTTCTGCCGCCCGCTCGATTCCGCCCGCCAGGTTGCGCCGGGGTCGGCACCGAGCGCGATGGCGACGATGTTGAAACCGCCGACTTCCTTCAGCGGATAGGCGACGATATGGCCCCCGGAACCCAGATAGGCGGTCACCGCGCTTTTGTTGATGGCTGACGGCACGTCGTTTGCGGCAACGGTGAAACGCCAGGCAATATTGCCGGAGAAGGTGGCTGTGGGGGCGGAAGGGACCGCGAAGCGGGCCGCCGACCAGACACCGTCCGCGCCGACGATCAGATCATGGTCACGGAAGGTGGTTGCGGCAATCACGTCCACCGTCGCGTTTTCGATGCGCTTGCCGAGATGCAGGCGGCAGAGCGGGTTGCGTGTCACCGCCTGGAGAAGCGCATTCTGCAGCGTCGAGCGGTGCAGCACGCCATAGGGTGCGCCCCAGCGTGCGCGCGCCACCGTTCCCATCGGCAGGGAGAGCAGCGTGGCGAGCGATTTTCCGGAGGCGAGTTCGACGCTGACCGGTTCGGTCCAGCGCGCTTGGATTTCCGGCAGCACGCCGAGTTCGGCGAGAATGCGGGCGGCATTGGGCGAGAGTTGCAGGCCTGCGCCGACTTCCGTCAGCTCACCGGCCTGTTCGATGATGTCACAGTCGATACCGTGCCGGGCAAAGGAAAGGGCAGCGGTGAGACCGGCGATGCCGGCACCGACAATGGCTACGGATTTGATGGGCATTGGTGCGCCCCGATCAGGAAAAGTGGAAGGTCAGGCGGCCTTCACATGGAAGACGCAGCCCGGAGGATTGGTCTGCTCTGCCTTCAGCGACGGATTGTAGCGGTAAAGGGTGGAGCAATAGGAACAGACCTTCTCGTTGTCGTCGCCCATATCGATGAAGATATGCGGATGATCGAAAGGCACGGAAGCGCCGGTGCACATGAATTCCTTGACGCCGATCTCGATCATGCGGTGTCCGCCATCGTTCTGGAAGTGGGGAATGGAATGCCCGGCCATGTTCGTCTCCAAATGCAATATCGTTATCGAGCCGCAATCCGTCTTCGCGTGTCGGCTCGTCGTTGCGGATATGTAGCCTCAAACGCATTGCATCTCCATAAAAATCGTCAGCAAAACATGTTCAACATTGCTAATTCCTGCCATATGGTCCGGCAAAAAGGATGTCCTTGATGAATCTCAACACGCCGCAGTTTTCCGATTTTTCCCATGACGGCCTTCGCCTTGCCTATTTCGACGAGGGCGATCCGGCGGGCGATCCGGTTCTGCTGATCCACGGCTTCGCCTCCAGCGCCAATGTCAACTGGGTGCATCCCGGCTGGTTGAAGACGCTGGGGGAAGCGGGCTACCGGGTGATCGCCATCGACAATCGCGGCCACGGCGCAAGCGACAAGCCGCACGATTCCGAAGCCTATTATCCACCCGTCATGGCGGGCGATGCGGTGGCGCTGCTCAACCATCTCGGCATCGCCGAAGCGCATGTGATGGGCTATTCCATGGGCGCGCGCATTTCCGCATTTCTCGCCATGGCGCATCCGGAGCGCGTGCGTTCGCTGGTCTTCGGCGGGCTCGGCATCGGCATGGTCGAAGGGGTCGGCGACTGGGATCCGATTGCCGAGGCGCTTCTCGCACCTTCGCTCGATGTCGTCACCCATGAGCGCGGCCGCATGTTCCGCGCCTTTGCCGACCAGACGAAAAGCGACCGGCTGGCGCTGGCCGCCTGTATCGAGACGTCGCGGGTTCTCGTCACGCGCGAACAGGCTGAGAAAATCGATGCGCCGACGCTGATCGCGGTCGGAACGAAGGACGATATCGCCGGTTCCGGTGCGGAGCTTGCCGCGATCATGCCGCATGCGCGGGCGATCGACATTCCCGGCCGCGACCATATGCTGGCCGTCGGCGACCGGGTGTTCAAGGCGGCGGTGCTGGAATTTTACCGCTCGCTTTGATCGGGAGCATTTCCAGGAAAAGCGGAGCCCGGTTTTCCGTCCGGAAATGCGGCAACGCTGAGGACAGCAAGAAACGGTTTTTCATGCTGCATGAAGAAAAACTGAAGCCTTGCCGCCTTTAAAGTCGTCATTCGAATCCCATTTCTAATGCACGTCTTTTTCTGTATAAAGAACGACCACTGCAAACGAGGAGACCATTCATGGTCGCACGTACCGAGGCCCGTCAGCCCGAACAGCTGGCGATCGTCGATCCCATCTGGGGTAGCCTGCTCAATGAAGCCCGCAGCGCCGCGGCGCAGGACCCGCTGCTTTCGGCCTTCCTTTATTCGACGATCCTCAATCACCGGTCTCTCGAAGAATGTGTGATCTATCGCATCTGTGAACTCCTCGATCATCCCGACATGCAGGCCGTGCTGCTGCGCCAGACCTTCCAGGACATGCTGGATGACTGGCCGGAATGGGGCAGCGTGCTGCGCGTCGACATTCAGGCCGTTTACGACCGCGATCCCGCCTGCACGCGCTTCATGGAGCCGCTCCTCTATTTCAAGGGATTCCAGGCCATCCAGACCCACAGGCTCGCCCACTGGCTGCTGCAGAAGGGCCGCAAGGACTTCGCGTTTTATCTGCAGAGCCGCTCCTCGAGCATCTTCCAGACGGATATCAATCCGGCCGCGCGCATCGGCAAGGGCATCTTCCTCGATCATGCCACCGGGCTTGTCGTCGGTGAGACGGCGGTGATCGGCGACAACGTCTCCATCCTGCATGGCGTCACGCTCGGCGGCACCGGCAAGGAAGGGGCGGACCGCCATCCGAAGATCGGAAACGGCGTGATGATCGGGGCCGGGGCGAAAATCCTCGGCAATATCGAGATCGGCAGCTGCTCGCGCATCGCCGCCGGTTCGGTGGTGCTGAAGCCGGTTCCGCCCAAGACGACCGTTGCCGGCGTGCCGGCGCGTGTGGTGGGAGAAGCAGGGTGTTCCGAACCCTCGCGCCTGATGGACCAGCTTATCGGGGCCGATATCTGACCCGCCCTGTCGCGCCCCGATGGGGCCGGCATTTTCACGGTCGTCCGTGTGGAAGACACGGATGACTTGCCGCTTTCACTTTACTTTGGCCTTTGTCCCATGCCAAAAGCGGGCCAACGCGAACCGCACAGGAGAATAGTGGTGAAAGCCGACGAAATCAAAAAACTCGACGCCTATTTCAAGCGCACCTTCAACCCGACGATGGTGGTCAAGGCGCGTCCGCGCAAGGACGATTCCGCCGAAGTGTATCTTGGCGAAGAGTTTCTCGGCGTCGTTTATATCGATGACGAAGACGGCGACCGCTCCTACAACTTCTCCATGGCGATCCTCGACGTCGACCTCTGATCGTCACCATCCGGTGACGGATGGAGTTTCGCACTGAACCAGTCGCCCGTGGCGGTTACGCCGCGGGCGATTTGTTTTTTCGGCTGCTGACCTGCATCATCAGGCGGTTTTCCGGACGCAGGGTAACCCGCATCAGCGGCTCGGTATTTGCCGGGCTTTTGTTCCTGAGGTGGTCGTTCTGCAAAAGCACGGCAAGGATTGCGACAGCCTCCATCATGGCAAAGGCATTGCCGATGCAGACGCGCGGGCCAGCGCCGAAGGGCATGTAGGCGTAGCGGTGGCGCGCCTTGACCCTTTCGGGCTCGAAGCGTGACGGGTCGAAGCGGTCGGGTTCTTCCCAAAGTGTCGTGTGCCGGTGGACGGCGTAGATCGGCACATAAAGAACGGTGCCGGCCGGGATATCGTGTTCGCCGAGCCTGAAGTCCTGCAATGCCGTGCGTGTCACGACAGGGGCGGGCGGGTAAAGCCGCATCGCTTCCGAAAATACCTGTCTGGTATAGGTCAGGCGGGCGATATGTTCGGCCGCCACCGGTTCACCGGCGGTAACGGTTTCGATCTCGTCGATGACCTTGCGCTCCACGTCGCTGTTTTGCGAGAGCAGATGGAAAGTCCAGGCAAGGCCGAGGGCCGTGGTTTCATGCCCGGCGGTGATGAAGGTCAGGAGATTGTCGATGATTTCCGTGTCGCTCATCATGCGCCCGGTTTCCGGATCTTTCGCTTCGAGCAGCATGGAAACCAGATCGTTCCTTCCGATCGGATTCTGCCGTCTTTCGGAAATGACGGTCGCAAGGCTGGAACGAAGATAGCCGACCGCCGCGCGGGCCTTGCGCCGGCCCGGATGCGGAAGCCATTCCGGTGCGCCCAGCATGGCGAGCGCGAAGGTCCAGCCCGTGGGTTTCAGATAATCGGTGATGCTTTGCTCGACACGCCCGATATCGATGCCGTGGCCGCCGGACATCATGGTTTCGACGATGATGTCAAAGGTCGTCCGCATCATCTCATGGCCGATATCGATGTCGCCGGCAGGAGATGCGTGCCAGCGCTGTTGTGTGCGGCGCGCAGCGTCGATCATGACCGGCAGCAATTCCAGCAGCTTCTCGTGCCGGAACGCTGCGGCGACGGATTGCCTTTGCCACTTCCAGTGATCGCCATCGGCTGTCAGAAGCCCCTGGCCGAGCGCGGGGCCGAGGGCGCGGCGCACATCTTCGCCCTTGCCGAGCAGATGGGCGTTCTTGACCAGTGCCTCATGGATAAGCGCGGGATCGGCAAGATGAACCCGCATGACGCCGCCGAGACGGGTAAAGACTGCCGGCTCGCTGAAAATTTCCGGCGGCAGAGCCTTCAGCGGATTGCGGATGAGCGACAGCGCGACGCGGGCCGTTGCGAATTTGGAGACGGGAGCGATTCCGGGCGTATCCGGGGAGGCGGTGCGAAGGTCGGTTCCGGTCATTTACAGGTCCTTTGTCCGCGTTGAACACTTACATTTCCTGTTAAGGTGTATACCTTATTGTGGGTATTTAAGGTGCATACCTTATATTTCAATGGTCGGGTTCGAAATCAATGAAGAAAAGCAGTACGGGGCGGACGGCGGCACGCCCCACACGCGAGAGAATTCTCGACGCCGCTCTTACTCTGTTTAACGAGCGCGGGCCCGACCACGTGACGACCGCCGAAATTGCACGGGCGGTAGCGATCAATGAGGGCAATCTCTATTATCACTTCCGCACCAAGGAAGCGCTGGTTCTGGCGCTGTTTGCCCGGTTCGAGGCCGACGCGCTGGCAATTGTCGGAAAGATTGACGGGGCCGATGAGGGAGCGGCGGCTACCTATGCCGGTTTTCTGCGGCTCTGGTTTTCGCTGGTGTGGGACTATCGTTTCCTGTTTCGCGATCTGGTCGGTCTTGTCTCTTCCGCCCCGGCGCTGGTGGAGCCCGTGCGAACCATAAGCGCCGCGATGCGCCTTGCCGTCGGCGATATCGTCGCGCGCATGGAGAAAGCGGGCCTCGCCGCGATACCCGAAGAAGAGCGGCCTGCTGTTCTGACGAACCTCTGGATCGTCTCCACCTATTGGGCGTCCTATCTCAACCTTCAGGAAGGCATCACCGAGTTCGGTCCGCCGCAGCTGGACTGGGGATTGAAGCAGGTCTCAAGCCTGTTCAGGCCCTATCTATCCGCGGAAGCGAAAGCCGAGCTGGAAGTGTTGCTGGTAGGGGAGCCGTAGGTTTCACCGGACGGTGATATGGCTGGAAAACAGGGACGCCCGCGACGATATCCGTCGCGGGCGTTTTTACGATTATCAGCCATATGCCGCTGAAATATCAGGCAGCCTTCAGCAGATCGCCATGCGGATCGAGGACGAACTTGGTGGCCGCGCCCTGATCGAAGCTTTCATAGCCCTGCACCGCATCGTCGAGCGCGATGATTTTGGCGTTGACGATATCGGCAATCGGCAGGCGGTCATGCAGGATCGCCTGCATGAGCTGGCGGTTATATTTCAGCACCGGCGTCTGGCCGGTGTGGAAGGATTGCGCCTTGGCCCAGCCGAGGCCGAAGCGCAGCGACAGGCTGCCCTGTTTCGCGGCCGCATCCACCGCGCCGGGATCTTCGGTGACATAGAGGCCCGGAATGCCGATGGAGCCGGCGGCGCGGGTGATTTCCATCATCTGGTTGAGAACGATGGCCGGTTGTTCGCCGCCCGCATGGCCGCGCGCTTCGAAACCGACGGCGTCGATGGCGCTATCCACCTCGTTGGTGCCGACGATTTCGGCGATCATGTCGCCCAGCCGGTCGCCCTTGGAAAGATCGACGGGTTCAAAACCGACTTTTGCCGCGTGCGCAAGGCGATCCTTGTTGAAATCGCCGATCATGACGACCGCAGCACCCAGAATACGGGCGGATGCGGCGGCGGCAAGGCCGACCGGGCCGGCGCCCGCGACATAGACCGTGGAGCCGACGCCGACGCCTGCCTTGACCGCGCCATGGAAGCCGGTCGGCAGAATGTCGGAGAGCATGGTGAGGTCGCGGATCTTCGACATCGCCTTGTCTCGGTCCGGGAATTTCAGCAGGTTGAAATCGGCATAGGGAATGGTGACATAACGTGCCTGTCCACCGATCCAGCCGCCCATATCGACATAACCGTAAGCGCCGCCGGCGCGGGACGGGTTCACCGTCAGGCAGACGCCGGTATCCTGCGACTTGCAGCAACGGCAGCGGCCGCAGGCGACGTTGAAGGGCACCGAGACGATATCGCCAATTTCCAGCATCTCGACATCGACGCCTTTTTCGATGACTTCGCCGGTGATTTCATGGCCGAGGACGAGGCCCGGCATCGCCGTGGTGCGGCCGCGCACCATATGCTGGTCGGAGCCGCAGATATTGGTGGAAATCACCTTGAGAATGACGCCGTGCTCAATGCGGCGGCCGTCCGGCGCCTCAAGCTTCGGGTCATCGATATCGCGAACCTCGACCTGACCCGGCCGCATGTAAACGACGCCTCTGTTCCTGCTCATATCCATCTCCTCCATGGTTTGAACACCGTACCTGTCCGCTCCTCCGCAGACAGGTGACTCCATGGGTGCAGCAAACCATGTGAGGGGAGATGTGGCGTTCGGGAATACGACACGCGGTGTGGTCGTAACGACACCGCGTTTCGCCCGATGTCACGGTGGCGTTATCTGTCTAGCGGTTTTCTGAGGCGGCCGGCGGCATCCTGAATATATTGCCAGGCGACACGGCCGGAGCGTCCGCCGCGCGTGGTCGCCCATTCCAGCGCCTCGTGATGCAGCGTTTCGCGGTCCAGACCCAGATCGAAATGCGCCGCATAGCTGTCGATCATCGTCAGATAATCTTCCTGGCCGCATTTGTGGAAACCGAGCCACAGGCCGAAACGGTCCGAAAGCGAGACCTTTTCCTCCACCGCTTCCGAAGGGTTGATGGCGGTGGACTGCTCGTTTTCCATCATGTGGCGCGGCAGAAGATGGCGGCGGTTGGACGTTGCATAAAACAGCACATTGTCCGGCCGGCCTTCGATGCCGCCGTCGAGCGCCGCCTTCAGCGATTTATAGGCCGTATCGTCATGGTCGAAGGAGAGGTCGTCGCAGAAGACGATGACGCGATGGCCGGAGGCCTTCAATATATCGAGCAAAGCGGGCAGGGTGTGGATGTCCTCGCGGTGCACTTCCACCAGTTTCAGCGAAACGCCGCTTGCCGCGCGCACATCTTCGTGAACGGCCTTGACCAGCGAGGATTTGCCCATGCCGCGCGCACCCCACAACAGCACGTTATTGGCGGCAAAACCTTCCGCGAAACGCAGCGTGTTTTCGTGGAGAATGTCGCGGACATGGTCGACGCCACGGATCAGCTTCAGGGCGATGCGGTTGGGGCGGGGAACCGGCTGGATAAAGGAGTTGACAGGCGCCCAGACGAAACAATCGGCCGCATTCCAGTCGTTTACGGCGGGCGCCGGCCCGGCCAGACGTTCCACGGCGATGGTGAGCCGGCGCAGTTCTGAAAGAAGCAGGGAGGCCGTTTCTTCTCGAATCATGGTGTTTCTTCCGCTTGTCTGGTGTTCAAAACTCTGTTTTGCGCCCGGCCTAGCATGGCGTTTCAGGCCCATAAAGGTTAAGAGGTCCGGAATCGGTACGGCGTGGGCCCTGCATCTGTTGCAATCCCGGCGTTCCCCACTATATTCCGGCGGCTTGAAAGCTGGGGCGGCATCCAAGGTCGTGCCGTAATTCTGAGGAGTTTTATATGTTCATTAGTCAAGCTTTTGCCCAGGACGCAGCGGGCGGCGCATCGGCCTTCGGTTCCGGCCTTGAAATGCTTTTCCTGTTTGCGCCGCTTATGGTGGTCTGGTACTTTTTCCTTATCCGCCCGCAGCGCGCGCAGATGAAGAAGCGCCAGGAAACGCTGACCAATATTCGCCGTGGCGATCAGGTCGTTCTCGGCGGCGGCATCGTCGGCAAGGTGACCAAGGTCATCGATGACAATGAACTCGAAGTCGAAATCGCCGAAGGCGTGAAAATCCGTGCCGCCCGCGCCTACATTGCCGAAGTGCGTGTGAAGGGCGAAGTGGTCAAGACGGAAGCCGCTTCCTGATCCTGCCGGATTATCGAATGCCCGATTGCGAATTTTGACGGGTTGCGCGCAGCGCGACCCCAACCCTGACCGAGATCGAAATGCTTCATTTTTCCCGTTGGAAAACAGTCTTCATCTGGCTGCTTGTGCTGGCAAGCGTCTTCATCGCCTCTCCCAACCTGTTTACGGACAAACAGCTGGAGGGCATGCCTGCCTGGTACAAGGACAACAAGGTAACGCTCGGTCTCGACCTTCAGGGCGGTTCGCACATCATGCTCAAGATCGAGCGTTCCGACATCGTCAAGGAACGGCTTGAAACGATCGTGGGCGATGTGCGCACGCAGCTTCGCGATGCCAACATCCGCTATTCGGGGCTTACCGGCAACGGCCAGCAGATTCAGGTCCGCATCAGCGATCCCGCTCAGGTGGAAGCCGCCAAGAACGCGCTTCGCGACCTGACGCAGCCGGTGTCCGCCGGCACGCTGGTCGGCGGCTCCATCACCGAAGTGACGATGAATGACGGCGGCGACAATCTGCTCAGGCTCAACCTGACGGATGAAGGCATCGACTACCGCCTGTCGTCCGCCGTTTCGCAATCCATCGAAGTCGTGCGCCGTCGCGTTGACGAAGTCGGCACCACCGAGCCGCTCATCCAGCGTCAGGGTTCGGACCGCATCATCGTGCAGGTGCCCGGCCTTCAGGATCCGCAGCGCCTGAAGTCGCTTCTGAACCAGACGGCAAAGCTCTCCTTCCGCATGGTCGATACGACGATGCCGGTACAGGAAGCCATGAACGGCCGTCCGCCCGCGACCTCCGAGGTTCTCTATTCGCAGGACGATCCGCCGGTTCCCTATCTGGTGGAACGTCGCGCGCTCGTTTCCGGCGACAATCTCGTCGACGCGCAGGCAAGCTTCAACCAGCAGACCAACGAACCCGTCGTCACCTTCCGCTTCGACAGCCGCGGCGCGCAGCGCTTCGCGCAGGCGACGCAGCAGAATGTCGGCAAGCCTTTCGCCATCGTGCTCGATAACCAGGTCATCTCCGCACCTGTCATCCGCGAGCCGATCATCGGCGGTTCGGGGCAGATTTCGGGTAACTTCTCGGTACAGGGCGCCAACGACCTCGCGGTCCTGCTGCGCGCCGGTGCGCTGCCGGCCACGCTGACCGTGGTTGAAGAACGCACCGTCGGCCCGAGCCTCGGTAACGACTCCATCACCGCCGGCCTGACGGCCAGCGCCATCGGCGCCGTTGGCGTCCTCATCTTCATGTTCGTCTTTTATGGCTTCTTCGGCCTGCTCGCGAATATCGCCCTCATCGTCAACGTCATCATGCTGCTCGCTGTGCTGAGTGTGATCGGATCGACGCTCACCTTGCCGGGTATTGCCGGTATCGTCCTGACCATCGGCATGGCGGTGGATTCGAACGTTCTGATCTATGAGCGAATACGCGAGGAGGTGAAGAGCGGTAAACCGCTGATCCAGTCACTGGATAACGGCTTCACCCGCGCATTTGCGACCATTATCGACGCCAACCTGACGACGCTGATCGTGGCAAGCGTGCTGTTCTACATGGGTACCGGCCCGGTGAAGGGCTTCGCGGTTACGCTGGCCGTCGGTATCATCACCACCGTCTTCACGGCCTATACGCTGACGGCGTGGATGTTCGGCTACTGGGTTCGCCGCAGCCGTCCGAAACACCTGCCGAAGGGTGTCCGCACCGCCATGTTCGACGGTCGCGACATTCCCTTCATGCGTTATCGCCGCGTGGTGTTCATGATCACCGGCGCCATCATGCTCGCCTGCGTCGGCGGTTTCGTGGCCAAGGGTCTGAACCTCGGCATCGATTTCCAGGGCGGTTCGGTCATCGAAGTGCGCGCCAAGCAGGGTGAAGCCGATCTCGCCGATATTCGCGATCGTCTGAACCAGCTCAATCTGGGTGAAATCCAGGCGCAGAATTTCGGTACGCCGCAGGATGTTCTCATCCGCATCCAGGCGCAGGACGGCGGCGAAAATGCCGAGCAGTCCGCCATCACCATGGTGCGCGGCGAGCTTGAGGACAAATACGACTTCCGCCGCGTGGAAGTCGTGGGTCCTGCCGTTTCCGGCGACCTGACCGTTACCTCCACCATCGGCGTTATGCTCGCCATGGCGGCGATCATGGTCTACATCTGGGTTCGCTTCGAGTGGCAGTTTGCACTCGGCGCGGTCATCTCCATGGTGCACGACGTGGTTTTCACTATCGGCCTGTTCGTCTTCCTTGGGATAGAGTTCAATCTGACCAGTATCGCGGCGATCCTTACGATCATCGGATATTCGCTGAACGATACCGTGGTCATCTACGACCGTGTCCGTGAAAACCTCAGGCGATACAAGAAGATGCCGCTTTCCATGATCATCGACGTGTCGCTGAACCAGACTCTCTCGCGTACGATCCTTACCGGTCTGACCGTACTTCTGGCACTGCTGGCACTGTATCTCTTCGGCGGCGAGGTCATCCGTTCCTTCACCTTCGCCATGCTGTTCGGTGTCGGTATCGGCGTGTTCTCCTCGGTCTACATCGCCGCTCCGGTGCTGATCGCCTTCAAGCTGCGTCCTGACAGCAAGGATGCGGAAGACGAGAAGGACGACAAGAAAGAAAACAACACCGGCGCCATTGGCGGCAAGCCTGCCGTCTGATGGCCGGCGGGATTGAAATACGCCCGGCCCATTTTCCCGGCCGGGCGCCCATCGATGCCTATGGCAATGGCGGGTTCCGTTTTGCCGACATGTCGCATCGCGGTTCGCTTCTGCTCCTGCCTTCGGGCATCTACGGGTGGGAGCCTGTCGATGCGAAAGAACTGACGGTCGGACATTTCGAAAAGGTTCTGGCGGAAGCGCAGGATATCGAAGTGCTGCTGATCGGCACGGGCGACGGCATGCGGGTTCTGCCGAAGGAATTGCGCGCCGCCTTCAAGGAGGCGGGCATTTCGGTGGATCCGATGAGCACGGGTGCCGCCGTGCGCACCTATAATATCATGCTGTCGGAATCGCGCGCCGTGGCCGCGGCGCTGATTGCCGTCGAAGGCTGACAGGACGTTTCGCGCGGGGAACCATGGCACCCACAGAAAATCTCGACGTCTGCCTCGCGACGCTGCGCGATACCGATCGCGACCGCTATCTCGCCTGTCTTCTGTCGCCTGCCGACAGGCGTAATGCGCTTGCCTCGCTATATGCCTTCAATGCCGAAATCGCCCGCATCCGCGATTCCGTGCGCGAAGCGCTGCCCGGCGAGGTGCGCATGCAATGGTGGCGCGATCTTCTCGACGGTAATCCACATGGCGACAGCCAGTCCCACCCGGTGGCAGCCGCGCTTTTGACGACGATCGAGCACTATCGCCTGCCGCGCCCGGTTCTCGCCAATATGATCGAGGCGCGTATCTTCGATCTCTATGACGACCTGTTCGAGGATCGCAATGCGCTGGAAGGTTATGCCGGAGAGACCGCATCCGCATTGATCCAGCTTGCAAGTCTCGTGCTTTCCACTGAAGACGCCGCATCCAGCGCGGAGGCGGCAGGTCACGCGGGCGTGGCGCAGGCCATGGCCGGCATGCTGCTGCTCATGCCGCTGCACCGGCGTCGCGGGCAGGTCTATATTCCCGCCGATATGCTGGCTGCGGCGGGGCTCGACCGCGAAACCTTTCTTGAAGGGCAGGACAGGCAGCGCATCGGCATTGCCATCGAAATTTTCGCGGCCCATGCGCTGGATCATATCGAGAAGGCGAGACGCTCGAAGATTTCGAAAAATGTCTTTGCCGCCTATCTTCCCGTCGCCCTGTCCGGGCCGGTCATCGCCGCCGCCCGAAAGGCGGGGAGCGGCGTATTCGACGGCGACCTGCAACTGTCGCAGCTTCGCCGGCAATGGCTGCTGGCAAAGGCTTCCTTCCTCAAGCGTTTCTGATGGCGCTGATCGTGCCGGGCGATGAAACGATGTCGATCCCGCAAAGCCACACTTCACACAAGCCTCGGTCTATATGAAGTTGAACCGGGTTCGCATCGTTTCGATTCGCGAATCTTGATGTTTCGATGCTGAGGGAGCGTCCCGGATGAGTATTGCGATCTGGATTATCGTTTTCGTGCTGCTTTCGGTCTTCGCTGTTTATGCCTGGCGCATGACGCGGGCGACGGATGAGGATAACAGTCATGATGTGGGGCAGGCGATCATGGATTTCGCCCGCGCCTTTCCCAACGAGGCGATCAGAAGCCTGCATATGACGGCGGATGGCGGCGCAGCCTTCGTGCGGCTGCACGACAACAAGGCCGGCTTCATGCGCAATATGGGATCGCATTATGTGTGCGTGATGATCGATCCCGAGCGCATCCGGGTCGAGAGTCTTGAAAGCGGCGACGGTTTCGTTGTCACCTTTTTCGACATGCCGAAATATAGCGGCTCATACCGGTTCAAATCGGCCGGAGAGGCGGCCGAGGTTTCCCTCTGGCTGCTCGGCAGTCTCGTGGAGGCGCAGGACCATCACGACGAAGGCCCGCTGCCCTCGAACGGTTGAGGCACATCAGGTGTCGGCTGTCACTGCCCGTCAAGCGGCGGGTTCGCACCGGCCTGCTGGCGCTCGCGCCAGATGATGAACAGGCCGGATGCGACGATGATGAGGATGCCGAGCCATTTCGACGGCGTCGGGAAATCCGAAAACAGCGCATAACCGAGGATCGTCGCCGAGATGATCTCGAAATACTGGAACGGCGCCAGCAGAGAGAGCGGCGCCAGCCGGAAGGCCCTGACGATCAGCAGGTGCATGTAGCCGGATATCGATCCCAACAATACGAGAAGGGCAAGTGCGAAGCCGGATTGCGGAAGGGAAACGGCAAAATCCTTGTCGCCCAGCGCATCGCCGGCGAAAAGTGCGGCCCCCATGAACACGGTTCCCGCAATGCCCGACATTGTCTGCATGACCAGCGGGCTGTCGGCATCGCCGATGGCGCGGTTCAGGAAAAGGTAGAGCGTATAAAGAAAGGCGCAGGCGACCGGCAGGAGCGATGTCCAGCCGAAGATTTCGAAACTCGGCTGAATGACGATCAGCGCGCCGCCGAACCCGACCGCAATCGCCGTCCAGCGCTTCCAGCCCACCTTGTCGCCGAGGAAGAGGGCCGACATCATCGTCAGCATGAAAGGCTCGACGAAATAGATCGCGAAGACATCGGCGAGCGGCATGTATTTGACGGCGGCGAAGAACATCAGGCTGGCCGAGGCGTGCAGGACGCCGCGCAGGCAGTTCATCCACGGCCGTCTGGCGCTGAACAGCGCCCTGGGTGACACCACGAGCAGCAGCGGCAGGGTGCAGAGCACCTGGAAAAAGAAGCGGTAGAAGGTCACCTGCGCCGGCGACATGCCGCCGCTCACTGCCATGTATTTGGCAATCGCATCCATGACCGGCAGCACCAGCATGCAACCCGCCATGATGGTCATGCCCTTGGCGATATCGTTGAAACCGGTCTGGCTGGTCATGGATCGGGGAGTCATGGGGCAGGCTGCGCTTTCGACCAAAAGGTCCAACGGGAGAGGGGACGCCCGCAAGGTCGCCCCCCTTCCGGGGTCAGGCGGCCTTCTGGCGCGGCAGGCTCTTCATATCAATGACGAAGCGATAACGCACATCGCTTTTTATCATGCGTTCATAAGCGTCGTTGATCTGATCGATATCGATCATCTCGATTTCGGCGGCGATGCCTTTTTCGGCGCAGAAATCCAGCATTTCCTGCGTCTCGGGAATGCCGCCGATCATCGAGCCGGCAAAGGTCTTGCGGCCGGGAATGAGGCTGAAGGCCATAACCGAGAGCGGTTTTTCCGGCGCGCCCACCTGCACCAGCGCGCCGTCACGTTTCAGCAGCGCCAGATAGGCGTTGATGTCATGGTCGGCGGCCACGGCGTCGATGATGAGATCGAGGCTCGAGGTGGCCTTCTTCATCTGCTCGGCATCGCGCGAGACGATCACCTCGTGGGCGCCGAGCTTTTTCGCGTCTTCCGCTTTGGCGGGCGACGTCGTGATCATCACGACCGTCGCGCCCATGGCATTGGCGAGCTTGACCGCCATATGGCCAAGACCGCCGAGACCGACGACGCCGACACGCTTGCCGGGGCCGGCGTTCCAGTGGCGCAGCGGTGAATAGGTGGTTATACCCGCGCAGAGCAGGGGTGCTGCCGCCGCCGGATCGAGGCCTTCGGGAATGTTGAGGACGTAACGGTCATCGACGACGACGTGGGCGGAATAACCGCCGAGCGTATGCGCTCCGCCGCCCATCGCTTTGTCGGGCGAATTATAGGTGCCGGTCATGCCGTTTTCGCAATATTGCTCCAGACCCTCGGCGCAGCTTGCGCATTCCCGGCAGCTATCGACGATACAGCCGACGCCGGCGCGGTCGCCCGCCTTGAACCGGGTGACCTGTGAGCCGACACGGCCGACGCGGCCGATGATTTCGTGGCCGGGAACGCAGGGATAGAGGGAGCCCGGCCATTCGCTGCGGGCCGTGTGGATATCGGAGTGGCAGACGCCACAGAATTCGATCTCGATTTCGACATCGCGCGGGCCGGGATCGCGACGCTTGATGGTCGCGAGCTTCATCGGCGAAGAACCGTCATCGCAGGCATAGGCGGACGTAGTGAACATGATCGTTCCTCCTCTTGTGGTGATCGATGCTGGAAACACCGGCCTGCGGCAAAGGTTGCGGTGGGATCAGCCGCTTGCGCCGGTTTCGGGCACTGCCTCGCCAAACACCTCCTCAAAGGCCTCGCGCAGCAGAACGTCGACGTCGCCGATCATAACCGGCAATCCAAGATCGACAAGGCTGGTGACGCCATAGGCGCTGATGCCGCAGGGAACGATGCCGGAAAAATGCGAGAGGTCTGGATCGACATTGATCGAAAGCCCGTGGAAGCTCACCCATTTGCGCAGCCTGATGCCAAGTGCCGCGATCTTGTCCTCGGCCATGCCGCCATCGGGAAGCAGCGGTTTTTCCGGACGCCGGACCCAGACGCCGACGCGGTCCTCGCGCCGCTCGCCACGCACATTCATCTTGTCGAGCGTGCGGATGATGACATCCTCCAGCGCCGCAACATAGGCGCGGACATCCTGCCGCCGCCGCTTCAGGTCGAGCATGACATAGACGACCCGCTGTCCGGGCCCGTGATAGGTATATTCACCGCCCCGACCCGTGGCGAAGACGGGGAAGCGCTCCGGCTCTATAAGATCCGCGGCATCGGCGCTGGTGCCGGCGGTATAGAGCGGCGGGTGTTCCAGAAGCCAGACGAGTTCGTCGGCCTCGCCGTTTGCAATGGCCGCGACTTCACGCTCCATTTCCTCAATCGCCTGCTCATAGGGGACGAGGCCTTCCGAGATTCGCCAGCGAACGGGCGGCGATCCGGCGGCGGGCAGCATGTTTGTCTCGATATCGGTGCGTGTGAGCATGAAAAAGTCCTTTCCACAGCCTTCTCGCAAAATGGCGACAAGGCCGCAACCCCAGCATTTCCGGGCTTCCTGCATATAGGATGGTGCGGTGCGATTTTTAATTTCAAAAAACTGTCACGACGCTCTTGTGCACCGAAAATCCTTTTGCTACATGCACCCCCGTCGGCGCAAGTCGACGCCTACCACGATGCGGTCGTGGCGGAATTGGTAGACGCGCAGCGTTGAGGTCGCTGTGGGGCAACCCGTGGAAGTTCGAGTCTTCTCGACCGCACCAAAGAAACCCGCTTCGGCGGGTTTTTTCTTTTTTAGCCAGTCGTTTAGCTTGCTCTCTGTTTTCTGTCCCCGGTTCGTTGGACCGTATTGGATGTGTCCCAAACCACACCAATCTGCTTTATCCCGCAGCCAGAGCGCCATGAATTAACGGCGGCAAATTATCGACCTGCCGCCGTTCGAATTGAATGGACGAGGTGGATCAGCGTCGGTTGCGCTGGCCGTCACCGACACGGTAGGGGTCACCATCCATGACCTGATCCATGCGCCACTCGTTTCCACGATATGGACTATGCCACGTCTGGCACCCGGCCAGAAAGACGGTTGCGGTCAGCAATCCGAAAGTGAGGGCGGCTCGCACCATATTGAACTCCTTCGACATGTCATCACAAGCCATGTAGGCGCAGGCAGGTGGTTTTGCGATGCCTCTTCGAAATTTATCGTCCATTTCGGAACCCTGGAGCACGTCCGGTCAAAACGGAATCGTGGGGCGTGCTCTATCACTTTGTTCTCGCATTCCCAGACGTAAGACCGCTACGCACTTTTACTGGAAATGCTCTAGCTGGATTCGGTCATCGTCAAATTTCGGTGGATATCGATGCACGCTGCAGTAGCCGTGCGGTTCCCCCCCACAAAAACGAGGGGTGGAATATTAGAGGTCCGATGTTAGCTTTTGTCAGGAAAATATGTCTGGGGGTTTTCGTGCAGGGGGACAAAACGGATTCAGACAATGCGCTTGGCTATTACATGTGGAGCATTTCCGATAACAGGCTGATCATGGATGCGGTCACCGCGGAATGTCATGGGTTTTCGGAGCCAGTTGCGTCGCGTGGGGTGACGATCGAGGAGATTCTCGAAAGAATCGATGTCGAGATGCGCGATCAGGTGGCGCAGGCCATTTTTGAGAGCATCACTACCGGTGTGTTTTTCGACCAGCGCTACAAGGTCAATCTGCCGGATGGGTCGGATCGGTGGATCGTGGCGAAGGGCAGGGCGATTTTTGATGCCGACAATACACCGTTTCTGGGTATTGGCAGCGTTCGGGATATTACCCTGAAAAAAACCTATCAGTTCGAGCCTCGGCAATAGCGACCGGACGGGGTGAAAACCGTGCATAAAAAGAGGCGGCTTTCGCCGCCTTTTTTCGTCTGCACCGTGCGGGGACATCAGAAGACGGCAAGATATTTCAGCAGCGAAATAATGCCGATGATGATGACGATCACCTGTGCGATCTGTTTCGCACCGCCGCCGACCGGCAGTCGCGCGATAAGCCACAAGACGAGCACAATCACCAGGAAGGTGATCAGAATGCTGACGAGCGTAGATGTAACCATATGTCCCAGCTCCCTTTTCAATCAATACTCAACGGTCGTTCACCGTTGCGTGAGTAAAAGCGCGAGGCTAATTTTGGTTCCATCGGGTGAAATCGCGGTGTGAGGTCGGGCATGAATCAGTTCAGGGTTAAAAAGCGGCCGACGGGCGCTGTCGTCACTCTTGGCCGTCTCGGGCATCCCGATGTCGTCACGGCCACCGGAGGCGCCCTGACGGTGGTGACGGCGGCCTCGGAGCCGGGTTTCAATCCGCTCGATCTTCTTTATTCGTCGCTGTCGGCCTGTCTGGCGCTCAGCGCCCGGATTGCGGCGAGCCGCATGGGCGTGCTCGACCGGTTCGAAAAGGTCACGGTGCATGTATCCGGCGAAAAGGCTGAGGAGGAGCCGTCGCGGATCGTGCGTTTCGATGTCCGGATCGAGATAAAGGGGGATTTCGATGAGGCCACGCGCGGCGCCATCGCCCATATGGCCGAGGATATCTGCACCGTCAGCAACACGCTGAAGGGCGATGCGGAATTTGCGCTGTCGATTACCGGCTGACCATCAGGATTTCCGGGATTTTTCCCATTTTTTCACCAGCCGGTCGCGCTTGAGCTTCGAGAGGCGCTTCAGCCAGAAAATGCCGTCCAACTGGTCGATCTCGTGCTGGATGCAGATGGCGTGAAATCCCTCGGCGGTCTGTCGGTGTTCGCCGCCGGCTATGTCCTGAAATCTCACCTCGATTTCGGCGGGCCGCTCCACCTCGTCGGTAAATCCCGGCATGGAGACGCTGCCCTCCATATGGCGCATGGTCTGCGTGGATTGGCTGACGACTTCAGGATTGATGTAGGTGAGCACGGTTCCCGGTGTCAGCTCCAGCACGAAAACGCGCTGTTTGACGCCGATATGGGCGGCGGTGATGCCGACGCCGGGTGCGGCGCGCATCGTGTCGATCAGGTCTGTCACCAGCTCCTGCAATTGCCCGTCGAAAGCCGTGACCGGCGCGCAGATTTCGGACAAACCGGGATGGGGGTAGGGCAGGATCGGCCTGATTGCCAAGGAATGCTCCGTTCGTTTCAAATCCGCAGGGACGCCGCCGCAAGGGCCTGTCCTTCTTCGGTTGCCTCCAGAAAGCTGCGCTGGGTGCGGGCATCGCGTTTTGTCACCCGCACGAAACGTGGCGACAGGGCAGTGATTTCGCGCAGAATGAGGGCGTGCGCAAGCCCCAGCCGGTTGGCGATGCTGCGGCTGTCAGCGGCGATGTTCAGATAAACCGAAAGAAGGATCGCTGCACCCGTGCCGGTCAGCGCCTGTGAGGCGCTTTCCTGAACCCGCTCCACCGCCGCCATGAACGCCGCAGTGGATTGCTCCTCTTCCATCAGGAGGCATCCCGGCGCAGGCGAACGGAGACGAGCACCGATTTCGATGTCGGCGTGAAACTGCCTTCGCCATAGCTCGACAGCGGCACCAGCACGTTCAGTTCCGGATAATAACCGCCGACGCTGCCCTGCGGGATATTATAGGGCACCAGCCGGAAATTCTTTGCGATGCGTTCCACGCCGTCGCCATATTCACCGATGACATCGACGCGCTGGCGGGAATGGGCGCCGAGCGCTTCCATGTCCTTCGGGTTCATGAAGATGACGTGGCGCTCGCCATAGACACCGCGATAACGGTCATCCATGCCGTAGATCGTGGTGTTGTATTGATCGTGGCTGCGGAAGGTCTGCAATACGAACAGGTCATCGCGCGTGAGCGCCTGCTGGTGTTCGGTCTGTTCGGGCAGCGGACCGCTATAGAAGGTGGCCTTTTTCGCCGGTGTGTTCCATTCCCGTTCGGCCGCCGCATTGCGCAGATGAAAACCGCGCGGCACGCGGACGCGCTCGTTGAAATTATCGAAACCGGGAATCACCCGCTCGATCATGTCGCGGATGAGATCGTAATCATCGGCAAGCGCCTTCCAGTCGACATGGGCATTGCCAAGCGTCGCCTCGGCGATGCCGGCGACGATGGCGACTTCCGAACGCAGCTCATCCGAGGCCGGCGGATTGATGCCGCCGGAACCGTGCACCATGCTCATGGAATCCTCCACCGTGACGATCTGCGAGCGGCCGGCCGAATTGCGGTCGATTTCCGTTCTGCCGAGACAGGGCAGCACGAAGGAGGTTTCGCCCGGCACCAGATGCGAATGGTTGAGCTTGGTGGCGATGTTGACGGTCAGCTTCTGCTTTTCGAAAGCCTTGACGATCAGCGGGCTGTCGGGCGTTGCGCGCATGAAATTACCGCCGAGCGCGATGAAAGTCTGAGCCTCGCCGTCCAGCATCGCAGCGACGGCTTCGACGGTATTGTGGCCGGGCTTGCGCGGCATGGGGACGCCGAGTTCCTTTTCCAGCGCGTCGAGAAGCGCTGGCGGGGCCTTTTCGTCGATACCGACGGTGCGGTCCCCCTGCACGTTGGAATGGCCGCGCACCGGGCAAAGGCCGGCGCCCGGACGGCCGACATTGCCGCGCAGCAGCATGAAATTGGTGATCTCGCGAACGATGATGACCGAATGCTTGTGCTGGGTGACGCCCATGGCCCAGGTGGCGATGACGGAACCGGCATTCATGTAGATACGGGCGGCTTCCTCGATCTCCGCGCGGGTGAGGCCGGACTGGTCGAGAATGTTTTCCCAGCTCGTCGCTTCGACGGCGGCGCGATAGGCCTCGAACTCCGCCGCATGTTCGGCGATGAAGTCGTAATCGATGATGGCGGGTTCGCCCGCCGCCCTTGCGGCATCGTCGGCGGCGAAGACCGCCTTGCTCATGCCGCGCACGGCCGCCATGTCGCCGCCCTGGCGCGGCTGGTAATAATTGGTGGCGATGCGGGTGCTGCTGCCGGTAATCATCTCCACCTTGTCCTGCGGGTCGGCAAAGCGCTCCAGACCCTTTTCGCGGATGGGGTTGAAGACGGCGATGCGGGCGCCGCGAAGGGCGGCGCGGCGCAGGTCGCCCAACATGCGGGGATGGTTGGTGCCGGGATTTTGCCCGATGACGAAAATGGCGTCCGTCTGCTCGAAATCCTCAAGCAGCACGGTGCCCTTGCCGACGCCGATCGAAGCCTTCAGGCCGACGCCGCTCGCTTCGTGGCACATGTTGGAACAGTCGGGGAAATTGTTGGTGCCGTAAAGCCGGACCATCAGCTGATAGAGGAAGGCCGCCTCGTTGGAGGCGCGGCCGGAGGTATAGAACTCCGCCCGGTCCGGGCTGTCGAGACTGTTGAGGATGCGGCCGATTTCGGCGAAGGCATCGTCCCAGGAGACGGGCAGATATCTGTCGCTCGCCCGGTCATAACGCATGGGATGGGTGAGGCGGCCCTGTTTCTCCAGATCGTAGTCGGACCAGCCGCGCAGTTCCGAGACGGTGCGGCTGGCGAAGAAGTCCGGCGGCACCCGGGCTTCCGTTGCCTCCCATGACACCGCCTTGACGCCGTTTTCGCAGAACTCGAAAGAGGAGCCATGTTCCGGGTCGCCCCAGGCGCAGCCCGGGCAATCGAATCCATCCGGCTGGTTGGTCCTCAAAAGCGTGCGGGCGCCGGAAATCGGGGCGCCGGATTCGAGAAGGCGTTTGCCGACGCTTTTGAGGGCGCCCCAGCCGCCTGCGGCTGTCGATGCCTTGCCTATGAAGTCCGTCTTGCTCATGGTCCTGATTCCCGGAATCTGTCTTTTCGTGCCCGCCTGTCGGCGTTTGCCGTTTGTCAAATGCCTATCCAGAAGCGCCGTTCCACGCTGCCTGTCAATGTCTTAATTGTGCATTGCGGCGAAACCTTTGTTCGCCCGTTCGACATTTGAAACGGGAACGGCGTAAAGGGGGTGGGCGTTGTCGCAAAACAAGCTGCAAAGCCTGGTTAAACATGCCTATAGCCGCTGGCCGTGGCTAAGCCTGCGAACCGGAAGAGGAATGTTGAATGGATTTTTCGCCGCAGCCGGAGAGCTTGTTTATTTGCCGCTATCCGGTTGTTGACAATATACCTTTTAACGCCATTCTGCCTGCGCATACGTGCACTGCGGCATTTGAATACAAGGGGACGCCAGATGACAGACCGTGACGACGATCCTGTCGCGCCCGAGGACATGAAGCCTGCGGAAGCGCCCTCCGATATTTACGCAGAAGACGGGTCCGTCCGCTCGGATTTTCTGACGATGGTGGGCGCGGCGATCGCTGACCGCGATCTGCTTTTCCTGCGCAAGAACGTGGCGCGGCTGCACGAATCCGAACTCGGCGACCTGCTGGAATCCATCCTGCCTGAACAGCGCCATGCGCTGGTGCGCCTTCTCGGTTCCGACTTCGACATGACGGCGCTGACCGAGGTGGATGAGGGCATCCGCCTCGATATCGTCGACCAGATGTCGAACGAGCAGATCGCCGCCGGTATCGGCGAACTGGATTCGGACGACGCGGTCTATATTCTCGAGGACCTCGACGACGAGGACCGCGAGGATATTCTCTCGCAACTGCCGTTCACCGAACGTGTGAGGCTGATGCGGGCTCTGGATTATCCGGAAAGCTCGGCCGGCCGCCGCATGCAGACGGAATTCGTGGCCGTGCCGCCGTTCTGGACCGTGGGGCAGACCATCGATTATCTGCGCGAGGAGGAGGAGCTACCGGATTCCTTCACGCAGATCTT
This sequence comes from Agrobacterium sp. 22-226-1, assembly GCF_053522345.1. Taxonomy (NCBI): domain Bacteria; kingdom Pseudomonadati; phylum Pseudomonadota; class Alphaproteobacteria; order Hyphomicrobiales; family Rhizobiaceae; genus Agrobacterium; species Agrobacterium sp. 22-226-1. The sequence goes on along the minus strand of NZ_JBNWCP010000003.1, from coordinate 288,661 downwards.
CGTCATCGACCCCACCTTCAAGCTGGTCGGCGCGCTCGATCTCGACAAGGTGCTGCGCGCCAAGCGTCAGGTGAAGATCGAAACGATCATGCACGAGACCAACCACTCCATTCCGGCGGAAATGGACCAGGAAGAGGCCGCGCAGCTTTTCGAGCAATACGACCTTCTCTCCGCCGCCGTGGTCGACGACAACGGTCGACTGGTGGGCGTGCTGACCATCGATGACGTGGTGGACGTCATTCAGGAAGAGGCCGAAGAGGATCTGCTGCGCCTTGGCGGTGTCGGTGACGAAGAACTGTCAGACTCGATTGCCAGCACGTCCCGTTCACGCGTGCCCTGGCTTGCGGTCAATCTCATCACCGCCTTTCTCTCCGCCTCCGTCATCAGCCTGTTCGATGCGACGATCCAGCAGATCGTCGCGCTGGCGATCCTGATGCCGGCGGTGGCCGGCATGGGCGGCAATGCCGGATCGCAGACCATGACGGTGTCGGTGCGGGCACTTGCCACCAAAAGCCTCGATATTCACAACGCCGCGCGCATCATCCGGCGTGAGGCGGGTGTGGGTATCCTGAACGGCATGCTGTTCGGTTGCGCCATCGGCATTGTTGCCGGTATCTGGTTTCAGGATATCCATATCGGCGGTATCATCGCCACGGCCATGTGTCTCAACATGCTGGCGGCGGCGCTGGCGGGCATTCTCATTCCGCTGGTGCTCGACAAGTTCGGGGCGGACCCGGCGGTCTCTTCGGCGGTCTTCGTCACGGCGGTCACCGATATTGTCGGCTTTTTCGCCTTTCTGGGGATTGCGACCTGGTGGTACGGTATTTCCGGGTAGGGCCGGGCGGGCGAAAATTGACTTTTACGTGAAGGTCAAATAACATCATCCGGTTATGAATCGGATAGGCCCTTGGACAAGTATTATAGCATAACCGAACTGACACGCGAATTCGGTGTTTCCACCCGTACCTTGAGATTTTACGAGGACGAGGGGCTGATTCACCCTGAGCGTCGCGGGCGCACACGGCTTTTCAGGGCTGCGGACCGCCGCCTTATTCAGGAAATCCTGCGCGGCCGCCGTATCGGTTTCACGATCTCCGAAATTCGCGAAATCATCCACGTCTACAAGGAACCGCCGGGCGAATCGGGCCAGTTGGTGCTTCTGATGAAGAAGGTCGATGAAAAGCGCGCCGAGCTTCGGCAAAAACGCAAGGACATCGAAGAGACGCTGGCGGAACTCGACAATGTCGAAGAAGCCTGTCTGACGCGGCTTGCCGAAATCGGCGTGGGGACGTGAACGAAATTTCGGGCCTCTCCCGAGGATGACGCCGAGTGCGGATGGGAACGTTCGAAAACGTCGGCTCGATTTGACCCACTCGTACCTACTGCGCCTCAACCGTGCACTGTTGCGCCACCTCGCTGACCTTCGTCTGCTGATCCGCGCTGAGCTTGCCTTCCATCATCGTGTCGAACAGGCTTTCCGCCTGCAGCTTCTCCAGCGTGCAGCCGCAGAAACGCTGGCACAGTTCCAGCCCGTTCGCCTGCTCGACGCAGCTCTTTTCACAGCTCGATTTGTAAAGCTCGACCTGATCGACAGGCGGGGGCGGGGCGATGAGTGACAGCGTGTAGACGAGGCCGATCAGCACCGGCTGGTGGATGAGGTAAAAGGCAAGGCTGTGACGGCCGGCGCCTGCGATCAGGTTGCGAGGCGAACTCGGGCTTCGAAAGCGGTCGAGCCAGTCGCGTGGTGTAACGAATTGCGACACCGCAAGTCCGGCGAGGAAGGGCGCGAGCCAGGGCAGCAGCGGCACATAATCGTTCGAGCGGGGCGGCATGGTGGAAAAACCGACCCAGGCCAGCCATTTTGCGTTGAACAGTTCCGATTGCAGATAGTGCGGCAGGATGAAAGCGATCGCTGCAAAAAGCAGCGTTACGGCCGCGGGTGCTCGCAGGAACAGCAGCCCGACAAGGCTTGCGGCGGCGATATTGTGCAATATGCCGAAGAAGATGAAGCTGTCCGGAAAGGCGAAATAGGTGGCGACGGTAATGAGCAGCGCCGAGCCGGCCACCATCGCAAAACGCTTGCCGAAGGACGGCCAGTTCACGCCCTTGCCATGGGCGAGAAACAGGCTGAAACCGGCCAGAAACAGGAATGAGCTGGCGATGCCCCGCGCATAGAGTTTCCACAGGCCTGTCGTCGCCGTACCGGGTTCGAGATAGCCGAAATATTCCAGATTCCACGTGAAGTGGTAGGACGCCATGGCGATGAGGGCCAGCCCGCGCAGGGTGTCGAGACCGCCTATGCGGCCTTTGCGGCGGTTTTCGTTTGCGGCTGCGTTCGTGTCCATGGTTTCCGTTTTTCAAGCTTTCGGGGAGGCCGGTATCACGCTGGGCTTGGCCCTTGAAGTGCGGCTATTTCAAGGCCTGTTTTCTTCCATGATGGCGCGTCGCGCTTCGGAAAAGAACTGGCGGCGTAGCAGCGCCACGATGATGATGACCGTGCTGGCGATGAAGACATAGGGGCTGATGAACCAGCCGAGATAACCGATGGACAGAAAGATGGTCCGCAGCCCGTCGTTGAAGTTCTTAGCAGCGATGATGTTCATCTTTATGACGTTTTCGGCCGCCCGCTCCGCCGCCTCGCGATCGGCGCCGACATCGTGGACCATGGGAATGGCGCCGAACAGGATCGTGCAATAGTTGAACAGGCGGTAGGACCAGCCGAACTTGAAGAAGGAATAACCGAAAAGACAGGTCAGGCCGATGACCTTCAGTTCGAAGGCCGTGCGCCCGGCGTAATGCACGAAAGGCATGTCGCGAAACACCGATTCGACCTGTTCGGTCGCGCCCAGAAGGGCGAAACATCCGCCGATGGCGAAGATGGAGGTGGAAGCGAAAAAGGCTGTGCCGTTCTGCAGGCCGGCCATGATCTGCGTATCGATCATCTTCAGGTCGCGCTTCAGCGAATTCATGATCCAGTCTCGCCGACGCTCGGCCATGGCCTGATTGAGGCTGGCTCTCGAAAACAGCCGCGTTCCCGTCGTGACATGGGTATAGACCGCCCATAACAGGATGAAAACGACGATCGAGATATAGTCCATGACGGTCATCACGGGCAGGCCACCTTGCTGTTTGCGAATCTTCGAAAGCATATTGATTTGAAGGCCATGGCAAGGCAATGGCGGCGGCTGCCGTCACTCCATATTCTCCTTTGGCGTTGCGGTTTCATCAATCGGTTTTTCGCTAACTTTCCGGTAACCAAGTCGCTTTATCAATCCAGTCGCGGACGACAGGTCTGCCGGTTCCGGATTAAGGTTTTGCGTCCCGGTTCCGCCTGATTTTTGGCTAACGGCAGGGACCGATTGACAGGATGGCCGTTCGCACCTAGCCTTTCATCAGGACCGGTGTTTCCGGTATCCGGAGTCGCCAAGGCTGATATGCCCCGCATCCTGCTGGCAGGTCTTGTTTTCTCCGGCCCGGGATCAGCGGCAGTCCGGCATGAGCAACCGGGGGACGCCTTTTTCTACGAATCGTTCCCTTCATGTCTGCCTGTCCCTGGCTTGCGACACGGCGAAGATGCCGGTCCGCTTCATTCTCTTCCTTCAGGTTTTAGATGACAGATAAAAACCGCTCCGTTTTCATTCTTGGCGGCGCGCGCTCCGGCAAGTCCCGTTTTGCGGAGGAGCTTGCGGGCAAGTCCGGTGGAAGCCTGCATTATCTGGCCACCGGCCGGGCATGGGATGACGAGATGCGCGACCGCATCGTCCATCATCAGGCGCGGCGCGGCGGCGAATGGACCACGCATGAAGCGCCCGTCGATATTGCCGCTGCGCTGGAGCAGCTTGACGCGCCGGAAAATGTCGTTCTCATCGATTGCCTCACCCTGTGGCTCACCAATCTGATGATGGAGAATGCCGATATCGAGGCCGCCTTTGCGGCGCTTGAGGCGGCGATTGTATCGGCTCGGGCGAGGCTGATTTTCGTCTCCAACGAAGTCGGTCTCGGCATCGTCCCGGAAAACCGCATGGCGCGGGAATTTCGCGATCACGCCGGCCGCCTGCATCAGCGAATCGCCGCCATTGTCGGTGAGGTCTATTTTGTCGCCGCCGGTCTGCCCCTGAAGATGAAGGGCTGAAACGGCACCTTCAAAAGCAGGGCCGACATAGGCGCGCACTTTTGCTCTTACGCAAATTCCCCCCATAAAGCCGCGCCCTGTTTTACCGGGGCTGCGACAGCTTTGCTTTCTTGATCTGGATCAAGGTGGCGTTCCCCTGCCGGTGGCAATGCTCCAACCGACGCAAAGGCGCGTTTCCGCTCTCCCAGGCGCGTGCCGTGCCTTTCGTCGGTCGGCTTGCACGTTGGGGGAAACCAACAATGAATTACACGTTAGAAACCGCGATCGTGGCGCTCGGCGCCTTTCTCGCGTTGCTTGGGGCAGCATTTGCCCATGACAGTCTTTTCGCCGCCCATATGTGGGTGCTGTTCTTTACGCTTCTGGTCAGCACGGTGCTTCTGCTGCGCCGTGTCTCCTTCGCGCCTGTCGATTCAGCCGCGCGTGCCCGCCTCAAGTCGGAATATTTCGACGAGGTGGTGAAATACGGCGTCATCGCCACCGTGTTCTGGGGTGTCGTCGGCTTTCTGGTCGGCGTCGTGGTGGCGCTTCAGCTCGCTTTTCCCGATCTCAATATCGCGCCCTATTTCAATTTCGGCCGGATGCGGCCGCTGCACACATCGGCGGTGATCTTCGCTTTCGGGGGAAATGCGCTGATCGCCACCTCCTTTTACGTGGTGCAGAGGACCTGTCGGGCGCGCCTGTTCGGCGGCAATCTCGGCTGGTTCGTGTTCTGGGGCTACAACCTCTTCATCGTCATGGCCGCCACCGGCTATCTGCTCGGCATCACGCAGGGCCGCGAATATGCGGAGCCGGAATGGTATGTAGACATCTGGCTGACCATCGTATGGGTCGCCTATCTGCTTGTGTTCCTCGGTACGATCCTCACGCGCAAGGAGCCGCATATCTATGTGGCGAACTGGTTCTATCTGAGTTTCATCGTCACCATCGCCATGCTGCATATCGTCAATAATCTGGCGGTGCCGGTGTCCTTCCTCGGGATCAAGAGCTATTCGGCCTTTTCGGGCGTACAGGACGCGCTGACGCAATGGTGGTACGGCCATAACGCCGTCGGCTTCTTCCTGACGGCCGGCTTCCTTGGCATGATGTACTACTTCATCCCGAAGCAGGTGAACCGTCCGGTCTATTCTTACCGCCTGTCGATCATCCACTTCTGGGCGCTGATCTTCATGTATATCTGGGCCGGTCCGCACCACCTGCACTATACCGCGCTGCCGGACTGGGCGCAGACGCTCGGCATGGTGTTCTCTGTCATGCTGTGGATGCCCTCGTGGGGCGGCATGATCAACGGTCTGATGACGCTTTCGGGCGCATGGGACAAGATCCGTACCGATCCCGTCGTGCGCATGATGGTGATGGCGGTTGCCTTTTACGGCATGGCGACCTTCGAAGGCCCGATGATGTCGATCAAGGCCGTCAACTCGCTCAGCCACTATACCGACTGGACCATCGGCCATGTTCATTCCGGCGCACTCGGCTGGAACGGCATGATCACTTTCGGCGCGATCTATTACCTGACGCCGAAACTCTGGGGCAGGGAGCGTCTTTACAGCCTGCAACTGGTCAACTGGCACTTCTGGCTCGCCACGCTCGGCATCGTCGTTTACGCCGCCGTCATGTGGGTCGCCGGCATCCAGCAGGCGCTGATGTGGCGCGAATATGATGCCCAAGGCTTCCTCGTCTATTCCTTCGCGGAATCGGTCGCGGCGCTGTTCCCCTATTACGTGATGCGTGCATTGGGCGGCCTGATGTTCCTCAGCGGCGCGCTGATCATGGCCTACAACGTCACGATGACCATCCTCGGTCATCAACGCGAGGAGGGCGCCAGCAAAGGCGCGGCACCCTCGCTGCAGCCTGCTGAATAAGGAGCGGCCCCATGTCCATTCTTGACAAACACGCCGTCATCGAACGCAACGCGACGCTGCTTCTGGTCGGTTCCCTGCTGGTCGTCTCCATCGGCGGCATCGTTGAAATCGCACCGCTCTTTTATCTCGAAAACACCATCGAGAAGGTGGAGGGCATGCGACCCTACACGCCGCTGGAGCTGGCCGGGCGCAACATCTACATCCGCGAGGGATGTTATGTCTGCCACAGCCAGATGATCCGGCCGTTCCGCGACGAGGTGGAGCGTTACGGGCATTATAGCCTGGCGGCGGAATCCATGTACGACCACCCGTTCCAGTGGGGTTCCAAGCGCACGGGGCCTGACCTTGCGCGTGTCGGCGATCGTTATTCGAATGAATGGCACGTGCAGCATCTGGCCGATCCGCGTTCGGTGGTGCCGGAATCGATCATGCCCTCCTATGCGTTCCTGAAGACCACGCCGCTGAAGATCACCGACGTTTCCATGGAGCTGAAGGCCAACCGCGCCGTCGGTGTACCCTATAGCGACGAGATGATCGAAAAATCCGCCGCCGATCTTGCCGCCCAGGCCGATCCGAATGCGGATTCGTCGGAACTTCTGGCGCGTTATCCGAAGGCGAAGGTGGGCGATTTCGACGGCGATCCGGCCAAGCTTACCGAAATGGATGCGCTGGTCGCCTATCTGCAGATGCTCGGCACGCTGGTCGATTTCTCGACCTATGACGATGCCGCCGGATACCGGTGAGGAGGTTTAAGCCATGGAAACCTACACGGCCATGCGCCACTTCGCCGATAGCTGGGGCCTGCTTGCCATGACCCTGTTCTTTGCCGGCGTCGTCGTTTTCACCCTTCGCCCCGGCTCCAGACAAGCCGCGGACGATGCCGCCAGCATTCCGCTCAAGGAGGACTAGGATATGTCCGAAAAACACATTGATGACATCAGCGGCGTCGAAACCACCGGCCATGAATGGGACGGTATCCGCGAGCTGAACAATCCCATGCCGCGCTGGTGGGTCTGGACCTTCTATTTCACGATCCTCTGGGCCATCGGCTACACCATCGCCTATCCGGCATGGCCGCTGATCAATGGGGCGACGCAAGGGTTGCTCGGCTGGAACAGCCGTGGCGATATTGCCGCCGAAATTGCCGATGCAAAACAGTCGCAGAGCGTCTTTGTCGACAAGATCGCCAATTCGTCGCTTGCCGAAATTCAGGCCGACCCGACCCTGATGCAATTTGCCCTTTCCGGCGGCGCTGCCGCTTTCAAGGTCAATTGCATTCAGTGTCACGGTTCGGGCGCGGAAGGCGGGCAGGGTTATCCCAACCTCAACGATGACGACTGGATGTGGGGCGGCAGCGTCGACGACATCTATACGACGGTGAAGCACGGCATTCGTTTTGCCGACGATGCGGATACGCGTGCTTCGGAAATGCCGGCCTTTAGCGATATCCTCCAGTCGAATGAAATCCGCGAGGTTGCCGCCTATGTCGTCAGTCTCACCGGCACCCCCTCCAACCCGGCGCTGGTGGAGCCAGGCAAGCAGCTCTTTGCCGACAATTGCGCCTCCTGCCACGGGGAAGACGCCAAGGGCAATCGCGAATTCGGCGCGCCCAATCTTGCCGATGCGATCTGGCTGAAGTCGCAGGGCGAAGAGGGGATTGTCTCGCAGATACGTTCGCCCAAGCACGGGGTCATGCCCGCGTGGGGTGAGCGTCTCGGCGATACGACGGTCAAGCAGCTGGCGATTTTCGTGCATTCGCTTGGCGGGGGCGAGTGATAGCAAAGACAGGAAATGGAGAGGGCCGTGTCATGTCGCCCCGGATAGATGACAGCGGCCTGAAAGCTCTCTTCCGTCATGCTCGGGCCTGTCCCGAGCATCTGCAACGTCTCGATTTAATTGGACGTGATTAGATCCTTGGGTCAAGCCCAAGGATGACGTCGAGTGTAAAGAAGCTTTGCCATCACACTCAAAGGGCCGCTATGCGGCCCTTTTTTTATTTGTCCGACCAGACGGCCAGTTCATACCCGTCCGGATCGGTGAAATGGAAACGCCGGCCGCCGGGAAAGGCGAAGATTGCGACGCTGATCTGGCCGCCGGCGGCTTCGACGCGTCGCTGTACATCCTCGATATCGGCGGCGTAGAGAATGACGAGCGGCCCGCCCCTGGCCGAGACTGGCGCCGTGGTGGTGAAACCGCCGGTCAGCCGGCCATCGGAAAACTCGCAATATTGCGGACCGTAATCCTTGAAGGACCAGCCGAAGGCGCCGCCGTAAAACTCCTTGCTGCGCTCGATATCGGCGACGTTGAATTCGACATAGTCGATCCGACGGTCGTTCGTATTCGTGGTCATGCTTCCTCCATCAATCCTTTTCGAGCAGCGCCTTCAGCGTTTCGAGATCGGCCGTGATCGCTCTTGCATCCTGTTCGAAATCGTCGTCCGTCATGCCCTGAAGGCGAAGCAGGGTGAAACTCACCTCCGTGCCGCTGCCGTTCGGCGTTACCCGTAGCGCGTTATAAACCTTCACGCCATCCGGCAAGGTCACGACATGGTCGATGACGCCGAACTCGTTTGCGGGCGCGAAATTGACGCGCACTTCGCCAAGCGGCCCGCCCTCGGCGATCCAGTCCTCGCCGTCCGGTGTGAGGCCGCCCGCAAGGCCTGCGGCCCAGCGGGGCATGTTCTGCGGGTCGGAGGCGAAGTCGTAGACATGGCTCCAGGGTTTTTCGACCGACAGATGAATGATTCTCGACTGCATGACAGGCATTTCATCCTCCCTTGGCGGCGCGTTCCCATACTGCGCCACTTTGTCGTCACTTGATGTAAGTCAAGGATGTTTCACCGGGGAGATGGGAGAAAGCAAGGAGATAAAAACGGACTCCTATCATGAACATCTATCGCGCCGGACAGGACCGCCCGCAACAGCCTGTCGAAAGGCTGGAGGCGGAAGCCGTCAATTCCGCAAAAACGCGCAAACCGCTCTACGAAGCACGCAGGAAGATTTTTCCCAAGCGCGCCGAGGGGCGGTTCCGGCGGTTCAAATGGCTGGTGATGCTGGTCACGCTCGGCATTTATTATCTGACGCCGTTCCTGCGCTGGGATCGCGGTTCCTATGCGCCGGATCAGGCGGTGCTGATCGATATCGCCAACCGGCGCTTTTATTTCTTCTTCATCGAAATCTGGCCGCAGGAGTTCTTCTTCGTCGCCGGATTGCTGGTCATGGCCGGGCTTGGGCTGTTTCTCGTCACTTCCGCTGTCGGGCGTGCATGGTGCGGTTACACCTGTCCGCAGACCGTCTGGGTCGACCTGTTTCTGGTGGTCGAACGGGCGATAGAGGGCGACAGGAACGCGCGCATGAAACTGGATGCCGCGCCCTTCACATTCGGCAAATTGCGCAAGCGGGTGCTGAAACATGCGATCTGGCTGGTGATCGGCATTCTGACCGGCGGTGCATGGATTTTCTATTTTGCCGATGCGCCGACGCTGGCGATGCAGTTCATGACCGGGCAGGCGCCGATGATCGCCTATTCCACCGTCGCCATCCTCACCGCCACCACCTATGTCTTCGGCGGGCTGATGCGGGAACAGGTCTGCACCTATATGTGTCCCTGGCCGCGCATTCAGGCGGCGATGCTGGACGAGAATTCGCTTGTCGTCACCTATAATGACTGGCGCGGCGAACCGCGCTCGCGGCATGCCAAGAAGGCTGCGGCGGCAGGGGAGAGCATCGGTGATTGTGTCGATTGCAATGCCTGCGTCGCAGTCTGTCCCATGGGCATCGACATCAGGGACGGGCAGCAGCTGGAATGCATCACCTGCGCGCTCTGCATCGATGCCTGCGACGGGGTGATGGACAAGATCGGCAAGCCGCGCGGGCTGATCGCCTATGCGACGCTTTCCGAATACCAGTCCAACATGGCGCTGGCGACCGGCAATGGTGAGCATGCCATCCGCCCTGCCAATGTGCGCGAGGAGGACGGCAGCTTCAGGAAGAGCATCCGCCACTTCAACTGGCGCATCGTCTTCCGGCCGCGCACGCTGCTTTACACGGCCATCTGGTCGGCGGTCGGCATCGGCATGCTGTTTGCGCTGGTGACGCGGGAGCGGCTGGCGCTCAATGTCCTGCATGACCGCAATCCGCAATATGTGCTGGAATCGAACGGCTCCATTCGCAACGGCTATACGGTGCGCATTCTGAACATGGTGCCGCAACCGCGCATAATGAGCCTGACCATCGAGGGCATTCCGAATGCGGTGATGAAGATCAATGGCATGGCGGATACGGCCGCGCGCACCTTCGAGGTGACGGTGGAGCCGGACGAGGCGACGACGCTGAAGGTCTTCGTCACCCTGCCGGGCAAAGATGTCGCGCGGGCGGCGGAAAATTTCGAATTCATCGTCAGCGATACGGGCGGCCATGAGACGGCCCGCTACGATGCTGTCTTCAACGCTCCGGGAGTGAAAAAATGACCGTGAACAATCGCCAGACGTCCGGTTTCACGTTCACCGGCTGGCACATGCTGGGTGTCATGCTGCTGTTTTTCGGCACCGTCATCACCGTCAACATGGTGATGGCCTGGAACGCGGTCAACAGCTGGAGCGGGCTTGTCGTGCCCAATACCTATGTGGCCAGCCAGCAGTTCAACGCCAAGGCGGAAGCCGCCAAGGCAAGGGCTGCGACCGGTATCAAGGGCAAGCTTATCGTGGATGAAAAGACGGTGCGTTACGAGGTGTTTCATCCCAACACCGGCCCGGTCGACACCGATAAGGTGACGGCGCATTTTCGCCGGCCTGTCGGGGAACGCCAGAATTTCGACATGGAACTGACCCCGGTTTCCACCGGCGTCTTCACCGGACCGCATGACATGTTGCCGGGCCAATGGATAGTCGAGGTCACTGCCGCCAAGGATGGCAGGATCATCGTGCATGAGGGCACGCGGATTGCCGTCATCAGGGGGCGCAAATGAGCTGCTGCGCACCGGGAACGGAAGGTTCGCTACAGCTTGGCGAGCCGGTCAATCCGCCATCGTCGGAGGAGTTGCTGCTGGCGAGCCGCGATCTGGGGCAGGGATTGCGCCAGACCGATCTCAGTGTGCCGGATGTGTATTGCGGCGCCTGCATCGCCACCATCGAGACCGCGCTCGGCCGTCTGCGCCAAGTGGAGCGGGCGCGTGTGAACCTGTCGTCCAAACGCGTGGCGGTCGTCTGGAAAGAAGAAGTCGATGGCGTCAGGACCGATCCCGCCGAGATTGCCCGCGCCATTCTTGCGACGGGATATCGCACACATCTTTTCGCCAGCGGGCAGGATGCCTCGGACGCCTTGCGTTCGCAGCTGATCAGGGCGGTGGCGCTGTGCGGCTTTGCTTCTGCCAATATCATGCTTCTGTCCGTCTCCGTCTGGTCGGGGGCGGATGCTGCGACGCGCGACATGTTCCACTGGATTTCGGCGATGATCGCCGCGCCGGCGCTGATTTATGGCGGGCGTTTCTTCTATCAATCGGCCTGGAACGTGCTGAAACACGGCCGCACCAATATGGATGTGCCGATCGCGCTCGCCATCACGCTTTCCTATGCCGTTTCCCTGTGGGAGACGATCCATCACGGTGAACATGCCTGGTTCGATGCGACCGTCTCGCTGCTGTTCTTCCTGCTGATCGGCCGGACGCTTGACCATATCATGCGCGACAAAGCGCGCTCGGCCATTGCCGGGCTTGCCCGGCTATCACCGCGCGGGGCAACGGTGATCGGTGAGGATGGAACGCGGGAGTATCGGCCTCTTGCCGATATCCAGCCGGGAATGTCGATCACGATTGCGGCCGGGGACCGGGTGGCGGTGGACGCCCTGGTCGTCTCCGGCAGCAGCGATCTCGACATGTCCATCGTCAACGGTGAAAGCGCGCCGCGCCGCGTTACGGCAGGCGACAGCCTTCAGGCCGGCACGCTCAATCTCACCGGTTCGCTCACTGCGCGGGTGACGGCATCGGCGAAGGATTCCTTCCTTTCGGAAGTGATCGGGTTGATGGAGGCGGCCGAAGGCGGGCGGGCGCGTTACCGGCGCATTGCCGACCGCGCCGCGAGCTATTATTCGCCCGTGGTGCATCTTCTGGCGCTGGTCACGTTTCTCGGCTGGGGCATTTTCGGCGGCGACTGGAAACAGGCGATGTTGATTGCCATCGCGGTTCTCATCATCACCTGCCCCTGTGCGCTCGGCCTTGCCGTTCCCGTCGTGCAGGTGGTGGCCGCCGGAAGGCTGTTCCGGCACGGCATCATGGTCAAGGAAGGCTCGGCGATGGAGCGGCTGGCCGAAATCGACACCGTGCTGTTCGACAAGACCGGCACCCTGACCGTCGGAAAACCGAGATTGGTTGAGACCGGCGATATGAAGCCTGCCACCATGGCGATTGCGGCCGGGCTTGCCGCCCATTCGCGTCACCCCCTGTCGAAGGCCCTGCATGCGGCTTATAGCGGCGCTGTGCCGGCCTATGAGGCGGTGCGGGAAATTCCGGGCTCCGGCGTCGAGGCGGAGACGGAAGCCGGAACCTACCGGCTGGGCAATCGCCGTTTCGCATGCCCGGATGAGGTGAGCGTCGATAATGGCGATGCGCGGTCGGAAGTTGTGCTGTCCCTCGATGGCCGGCATCTGGCGAGCTTCGGTTTCGAGGACAATGCGCGCGCGGGTGCGGTTGCGGCATTGCGCAGCCTGTCGGTGCGGGGCCTGACACAGGAAATCGTTTCGGGTGACCGGGCCGCCGCCGTCAGCGCCATGGCGCAGCGGCTGGGGATCGGCAACTGGCGTGCCGATCTGTCGCCGAAGGACAAGGCGGCGCGCTGCGCCGAGCTTGCAGGCGAGGGGCGCAGGGTGCTGATGGTGGGAGACGGTATCAACGACGCGCCGGCGCTTGCCGCCGCGCATGTATCCATGGCACCCGCCACCGCCGCCGATATCGGCCGGCAGGCCGCCGATTTCGTGTTCATGCAGGAGGATCTCGATGCCGTGCCCTTCGCAATCGAGACATCGCAGCGGGCAGGAAGGCTGATCCGGCAGAACTTCGCGCTTGCCATCGGCTATAATATCATCGCCGTGCCGATTGCGATTGCCGGTTATGCGACGCCGATGATCGCGGCCATCGCCATGTCGACGTCCTCGCTGATCGTCGTCGCCAATGCGTTGCGGCTTGCCGGTACGGCTGAAACCGTCCGTCCTCAGAATGAAGCGAAGACCGGATTTGCAGGCGAGGGGGCGCAACTGGCATGAACATGCTGATCTATCTCATTCCCGTCGCGCTGTTTTTAGGCGCGCTTGGCCTTTTCGCCTTCCTCTGGTCAGTGCGCTCGGGCCAATATGAGGATATGGACGGGGCCGCCTGGCGGGCGCTGGATGATGGTGACGACCGGCCCCGACGATCATAAAAGGCGAGGCGGGCTTGCCGTTTTGAGCCGGCCTCGACCTGTCGCAAATATGCAAAGCTGATTTGCGTCATCAAAATTTAATCGTTTCAGTCGCCCCCAGCCTTGCCGTTTGTTCATTACAGTGCCACAACACGACCACCTAAAAGCAAGATGGAGGCACATCCGTGGAACAGGCAGAAATCGGTTTGATCGGTCTCGGCGTCATGGGCTCGAACCTGGCGTTGAACATCGCGGAAAAGGGCAACAAGATTGCCGTATTCAACCGAACCCCTGAAGCGACGAAAAAATTCTACGCCGAGGCTGGGGACTTGCAGGGACAGTTGATCCCCTGCGAAACCATCGAGGAATTCGTCGCCGCCATTCGCCCTCCGCGCCCGATCATCATCATGATCAAGGCCGGCGATCCGGTCGACCAGCAGATGGAAATCCTGAAACCGCATCTCGCCAACGGCGACATCATGATCGATGCCGGCAATGCGAATTTCCGCGATACGATCCGCCGTTTCGACAATCTGAAGGATAGCGGCCTGACCTTTATCGGCATGGGCGTTTCCGGCGGTGAAGAAGGTGCGCGCCATGGACCGTCGATCATGGTCGGTGGCACCGAGGACAGCTGGAAGCGCGTCGAGAAGGTGCTGACTTCCATTTCCGCCAAGTACAACAACGATCCGTGCGTGGCATGGCTCGGCAATGACGGCGCCGGCCATTTCGTCAAGACCATCCATAACGGCATCGAATATGCCGACATGCAGATGATCGCCGAAATCTACGGCATCCTGCGGGACGGCCTGAAGATGAGCGCCGTCGAAATCGCCGATGTTTTCGCAGAATGGAACAAGGGCCGCCTGAATTCCTACCTGATCGAAATCACCGAGAAGGTTCTGCGCGCCGCCGATCCGATCACCGGCAAGCCGATGGTCGATCTGATCCTCGACAAGGCCGGCCAGAAGGGCACCGGCAAGTGGTCGGTCATCGAGGCGCAGAACATGGGCGTCGCCGCTACCGCCATCGAAGCCGCCGTGGCTGCCCGTATTCTCTCTTCGCAGAAGGACGAGCGTGAAGCTGCCGAGAAAATCTTCGGCCTGCCGACGCTCGCAGCGGCACCTGCTGACAAGAAGGCCTTCATCGCCGATCTGGAAAACGCGCTTCTGGCTGCCAAGGTCGGTGCTTATGCGCAGGGCTTCGCCATCATGTCGGCCGCTTCCAAGGAGTTCAACTGGAACCTGCCGATGCCGACGATTGCCCGCATCTGGCGCGCCGGTTGCATCATCCGCTCGGAATTCCTCGATGAGATCACTTCGGCCTTCACCAAGGACCCGCATGTGGCCAACCTCATCGTGACGCCTGCCTTTGCCGGCATCGTCAAGGATACCGACGCACCGCTGCGCCGTGTTGTTTCCTATGCCGTTCTCTCCGGCCTGCCGGTTTCGGCGCTGGCTTCGGCGCTCGGTTATTTCGACGCCTATCGCCGTGGCCGCGGCAGCGCCAACCTCATTCAGGCGCAGCGCGACTTCTTCGGCGCCCATGGTTTCGAACGCACCGACGGTGTGGACAAGCCACACGGCCCGTGGGGCAGCGGCGCCGACATTTTTTGATCGGCTGAAACGACAAACGACAAAAGGCCCGCGCGAGCGGGCCTTTTTCATTTCATCGATGCCTGGATTAGCGGGCGGCGGCGAGGCCGACGATCAGGCCGCTGACGGCGTTGATGAGCAGGAACTGGTTGTCGACGCGGACCCAGCGCTGGTCGCGGCGCGGTTCTGCGAGGTGGTAACGGCGGTAGTCACGACGGTCTACCATGTTGCGGCGCTCACGGGCCGAAAGGCGCTGGCCGCGATCCCAGCGGTGCTTCTTGACGATGACCTTCTTGGTGGTGACCTGACGCTCGACGGTAACGCCGCGATGGCGATCGTCGTGGCGGCTTTGGGCCTGAGCCATCGGAGCGGCGAGAACGGTAGCGGCCAGAAGAATGGTGACGAACTTTTTCATGGAAGTTTCCTCTCGTGTTTCGATGAGGAGAACTTACGAATAAACGAATGAACGGAAACTGAATTTAAAATTACATTTATGTAATGGTTATTAACGGTTAGGGGCGGGAGTTAATCTTTTGTTTTGAGGTTTTTGGCCCGGCTTTTGCAGTGTGCAGACCGCCCGGCGAAACCAGGCGGTCTCTCCTAAGTCAGACGCGTTCGGCGGATTTTGCCCAGAGGTTGATATCCGCTTCCTTGGCGTAACGGTCGATTTCGGCAAGCTCTTCGGCCGTGAAATCCGGCTTGTCGAGCGCCTTCACGCAATCCTCGACCTGTTCGACACGGCTTGCGCCGATCAGCGCCGAGGTGATGCGGCCGCCGCGCAGAACCCAGGCAATCGCCATCTGCGCCAGCGTCTGGCCGCGCCGCTCGGCAATGCTGTTGAGTGCACGGATGTTCTCGACATTGCGTTCGTTGAGGAAAGCCGGGTTGAGCGACTTGCTCTGCGATGCGCGGCTACCCTGCGGCACGCCGCCGAGATATTTCGTCGTCAACATGCCCTGCGCCAGCGGCGAGAAGACGATGGAGCCGATGCCCAGTTCTTCCAGCGTATCGACGAGACCGTCTTCCTCGATCCAGCGGTTGATCATCGAATAGCTCGGCTGATGGATGATGCAGGGCGTGCCGAGGTTCTTCAGGATCGCGGCGGCCTCGCGGGTGCGCTTCGAATTGTAGGACGAGATGCCGACATAAAGCGCCTTGCCCGAGCGCACGATCTGGTCCAGCGCACCGCAGGTTTCCTCAAGCGGCGTATTGGGGTCGAAACGGTGCGAATAGAAGATATCGACGTAATCCAGCCCCATGCGCTTCAGGCTCTGGTCGCAGGAGGCGATTACGTATTTGCGGCTGCCCCATTCGCCATAGGGGCCGGGCCACATGTTGTAACCGGCCTTGGAGGAGATGATCATCTCGTCGCGATAACCCCTGAAATCCGTTTTCAGGATTTCACCGAAGGCGGTTTCGGCGCTGCCGGGCGGCGGGCCGTAATTGTTGGCGAGATCGAAATGGGTGATGCCGAGATCGAAAGCGCGGCGGCAGATAGCTTGTTTCGTCTGGTGCGGCGTGTCGTTGCCGAAATTGTGCCAGAGCCCGAGCGAGATTGCCGGCAGCTTCAGGCCGGTCTTGCCGCAGTGATTATATTTCATGGATGCATATCGGTTTTCGGCCGGTTGCCAAACCATGGGTCTTCCTCCGCTTGCTGATGACTGGCTGCCGGAGAACCCGGCAACCTTTTGAACTGATGAAGACAGGCGTGGGTTCACCTGTCATTCCCGAGAGGGATGGTTATGCCTTTCTCCGCATGGTTTCAATGCCGGGATTGGGCGAGGATTGGCAGGTATGAAGATCGAAGGTGCGGAAATGCGGCTGGGGGCCGTCCGCCTTCGGGGTGAAGATGATACGGCGCGTTTCGCCGGCGGCAAGATCGAAGAGATTGTCGGAATAACGTCCGGGCTGATCTGCCTCCAGCATGACGAAGAGGGCGAGACCCGTGGCCGTGACATCGATTTCGAGCTGGCCGTTTTTCAATGTGCTGGTTGTGAATGTCAGGCCGGCAGGCTGAAGTTCCAGCGCCTTGTAAGTGTCGCGCACATGATGGCCTTCGCCGGTCATGCCGTTCGAGGCGATGAAGCTCCAGGCAAGGACGGCACCATCAGGCAGGCTGTCCATGTCGATATCGGTCAGCATGGCGGCCCTGTCGGTCGCGCAGGTGCCGTTGGCGGATTTCAGCGGCACGCGGTTGCCGTCCATGGTCAGGGCGACGATGTTCATGTCGATTTCCACATCCTCCGCCGTGTCGTTGACCATGGAGAAGCTCACCCGGCCTCCATCTTCTGACGGGATGGCCGAGACTGTAACCGGCTGGAAGAAACGGCGAGCGGCATAATGCAGCGCTTTCCAGCCGCCGCCATAATCAAGGCTCGACCAAGAGGCGACCGGCCATGTATCGTTGATCTGCCAATAAAGCGTGCCCATGCAATGGGGCTTGAGCGAGCGCCAGTAATCGACGGCCGTGCGGATCGCCAGCGCCTGCTGGACCTGACTGAGATAAACGAAATTCTCGAAATCCTTCGGGAAGCGGAAGTAACGGAACATGGTGCCCGCAATCCGCTCATTGCCGCCGACATTCTTCTGGTGCAGCTCAATGACCGGGGAGGCAATGTTCATGTCCCGGTCTTCCGCGTAGGTGCGGATGACGGGCATGGATGTATAGGACTGGAAACCGAATTCGGAGCAGAAGCGCGGTTTCACCGAACGATAATTGTCGAACGACTTGTTCTCGTGCCAGACGGACCAGTAATGCATGTCGCCGGAACCATCCGCGTGCCAGGCATCGCCATAATCGAGATAACCCGACGCGGGGCTCGATGGCCACCAGTGCGCTTCGGGAGCCGTTTTTTTCAGGGCTTTTTCGATGGTGCGGTTCAGGCGGTCATAGGCCACGAGATAACGGTCGCGATTGTTGCGGGATTCATCGAACCAGGTCAGCGCACCCACCAGCTCGTTATCGCCGCACCAAAGCGCGATGGACGGATGGGAGGAGAGGCGTTTCACCTGATAGTCGACCTCGTGTTCGACATTGTCGAGGAAGTCCTCGCTGCAGGGATAGAGATTGCAGGCGAACATGAAATCTTGCCACACCAGCAGGCCGAGGCGGTCGCAGAGATCGTAGAACCAGTCTTCCTCATAAAAGCCGCCGCCCCAGACGCGGATCATGTTCATATTGGCCTCGACCGCGGAGCAGAGAAGGTCTTCGGTCTTTTCCCGGCTGGTCAGCGAATAGAGCGCATCGGCGGGGATCCAGTTGGCGCCGCGGCAGAAGATTTCCCGGCCGTTGATGCGGAAAGCGAAGCGGCTGCCTGCCTCGTCCTTGTCCGTCAGAAGCTCGATGGTCCTGAAGCCGATCTGGCGGGTGACGGTCTCATCGGGCAATTCCACCGTCAGCCCGTAGAGTGTCTGTTCGCCACTGCCGGCTGGCCACCAGAGCTCCGGATTTTCCACGAAGAAGACGTGGCGCACCACCGTTTCACCGGCTCCGACGCCGCAATCGAGCCTGAGCCTTTCATCGTTGAGAGACAGATAGACCGGCAGGCTGGCCGGGCCTTCGGCAAACAACGTGACGGCCACATGCAGTTCCACGCCGCCTTCGACATGGTGCTGCGAGGTGACGACATGTTCGATGCGGGCTGTATCGAGGCGCTTCAGCAGGATTTTGCCGTAGAGGCCGAGCGGCGCAATCGCGATATTCCAGTCCCAGCCGAAATGGCATTGCGGCTTGCGCAGCATGTTGCCATTGGCAATCGGCGAATTGCCGGGGTGATAGGGAATATAGAAAGGCTGCCGTGCCTGCCGTTCCGCACCGGCCGCGATGTTGGAATGGAAATGGATGCGGATGGTGTTTTCACCCGGCCGCACAGCGCGCGAAACATCCGGGCGGTAACGGCGGAAACAATTGTCGGCGCTCAGGACCGGGATGTCGTTGACGAAGACGATGGCGACGGTGTCGAGGTAGTCGATATCGAGATACCAGCTGGCATCCGCCTCATCGAGAATGAAGGTTCGCTCGAGGATCCAGTCCTGCTGCGCGACCCATTGCACCGCCTTCTCATTGGCGCCGTGATAGGGATCTGGAATGATGCCCGCATTTTTGAGCGCGGTATGAATATCGCCCGGTACGGAAAGCTGGGTGGCGTGGTCTCCTTCCACCGAGGTCAGGCGCCAGGACCCGGCCAGATCGATGACGGTTTCGGGCGAGGAAGAAGAAATCATAATCGGACCCTGCATAGTATGAATTCGAAGAAGACTGGCCTGCATCATGGTGCAGGCTTGTGTCAGAATCTGGGGGGAATGGATGCCCGCAAAGCGCTGCCTCACATTTATCCGGCTTTACGATTTCCTCCCTTCGGCAACGTTACCGTAAAACAATCGTTCCGTCATTCCTTTGAGTGGGAATCAATCACACGAAAAATGCCGGGGAACGCCGGGTCTTGACAATGACGTTGCCTCCATCAGTAATTTGTAAATTTTATCATTTAATATCGGTGTTTTATGTATGTTTTTTAATGTTTCTAATAAGAAGTTTAGTTCATTTATATCCGGACTCTTAGCGCTGGAAGAAAAGGATCGCAGTCGGGAAATATTTTCCGGACCTATATCGTTTTAGCTGAATTGGCCGATAGCCGGACAAGACCGGCTTTTGACCGCAGACCTTTGCCTTTGCAACGGAGCAAAAGCTATCTATGATTACCGTTCGGTAAAGCGTGGCGAAATGACATGAACGATACTGGCAAATCCGGCAGGAACGACATACCCGCGACCACGGGCGAGCGTCCGACCTTGAAGACAATCGCCTATATGACGGGTCTCGGCATCACCACCGTCTCGCGCGCGCTGAAGGATGCGCCCGATATCGGCGCTGAAACCAAGGAGCGCGTGCGGCTGATCGCAAGGCAGATCGGTTACCAGCCAAACCGGGCCGGGGTGCGCCTTCGCACCGGCAAGACCAATGTGATTGCCCTTGTGCTGAGTGTCGATGAAGAACTGATGGGTTTCACCAGCCAGATGGTATTCGGCATCACCGAGGTTCTTTCCACGACACAATATCATCTGGTCGTGACGCCCCACATCCATGCCAAGGATTCGATGGTGCCGATCCGCTATATTCTCGATACCGGTTCGGCGGATGGGGTCATTATTTCGAAGATCGAGCCCAACGATCCGCGCGTTCGTTTCATGACCGAGCGCAACATGCCCTTCGTCACCCATGGGCGGTCCGATATGGGCATCGACCATGCCTTTCATGATTTCGATAACGAATCCTATGCCTATGAGGCGGTCGAGCGGCTGGCGCAATGCGGGCGTAAAAGGATCGCCGTCGTCGTGCCGCCATCGCGGTTTTCATTCCACGATCACGCCCGTAAGGGGTTCTTGAGGGCAATCAGGGATTTCGGCCTTAGCGAATTTCCGCTGGATGCCATCACCATCGAAACGCCGCTCGAGAAAATCCGCGATTTCGGCCAGCGACTGATGCAATCCGATGACCGTCCCGACGGCATCGTTTCGATCAGCGGCAGCAGCACCATTGCGCTGGTGGCGGGTTTCGAAGCGGCAGGTGTGAGGATCGGCGAAGATATCGATATCGTCTCGAAACAGTCCGCCGAGTTCCTGAACTGGATCAAACCGCAGATCCACACCGTCAATGAGGATATCAAGCTGGCGGGCAGGGAGCTTGCAAAGGCCCTTCTGGCGCGCATCAACGGCGCGCCGCCGGAAACCCTGCAGAGCATCAGCAGCCCTGTCTGGTCTTCGATGGCGCCGAAGCCGTAACGAGCCGATTTGCGATTGATGGCGCGACGTCTCTACCCAGCGATTGTCGCGCCTCCGTTCCTTATGCAGTGCTTTATATTTCAAGCGCAAGTAACTGGTTTGAAATATGTATTATTCCGATCATTCGCGCTTCGGCCGCATTCCGGTTCAAAACCGGAATGACGGAACCGTGGCGTTAGGGGCGGCAATGTGCATCAGGACAGGCAATCCTTCAGCGAGCCTGCGATACCGCGCATCAGCTTGAAATAGAGGTCCGGGCCGGGTTCCAGTGTCGCTGCCTCTGGATCGAGCGTCGCCGACTTTGCGGCGGTGCCTTCGGTGATGACCGAAATCAGCTTCGGCTCGAATTGCGGTTCAGCGAAAACGCAGGTTGCGCCGAGCTGGCGAACCTTTTCCTGCATCTGCTTGACGCGGTCCGCACCGGGCAGGGTTTCGGGGCTGACGGTGATCGATCCCGCCGTCTTCACGCCGTAACGATGCTCGAAATATTGATAGGCATCGTGGAAGACGATGAAGGGCTTGTCCTTCACCGGCTTGACCGTTTCCTTGAGTTCGGCATCGAGCGCATCGAGGTCGTCGATCAGTTTTTTGGTATTGGCCTGATAGGTTGCGGCATTGCCGGCATCGGCGGCGATCAGCGCGGTTTCTATCGTCTGCGCCATGGCCTTGGCATTGGCGGGATCGAGCCAGAGATGGGTATCGTATGCGCCGTGGTCATGGCCTTCGTGACCCTCCGCATGGTCGTGTCCATGATCGTGCGCGCCTTCCTCTTCGGCGTGGCCGTCATGCGCCTCTTGGCCTTCATCGCCATGGTCATGTGCTTCAAACGGGCCGCCTTCGCGGAAGGGCAGCTTTTCCAGACCCTTTGCGTCTTCCAGTTCGACCACTGTTGCCTTGCTGGCAAGCGCTTCGAGCGGCTTTTCCAGGAATGCTTCCAGTCCCGGCCCAACCCAGAAGACCACATCGGCCTTTTCCAGTTTGCGGGCATTGGACGGTCTGAGATTATAGGTATGCGGCGAAGCCGCGCCGTCGACGATGAGCTGCGGTTCGCCGACGCCCCGCATGATGGCGGCGACGAGGGAATGGACGGGCTTGATCGAGACCACGACATCGGGCGCGGCGGTGGCGCCGGAAGCGGCGGCCGCTATTGCCACCGATGCCATGAGCGGGATCAGGAACGATTTCATGAAATGCACTCCACTTGAAGAAGTATAGTTATGTTATTACATTTATTGCGTAACTCTATAACGTATGCAATAGCGGTAAGCAACATCGCCGAACGGACAATCCCATGCTTCATTCCGCCCATCGGGGCAAAGAGATACTGGTTTCCCTTGCCAATGCCGGCGTGCAGCGCAACGGCCGCTGGCTGGTGCGCGGCGTGGAGTTTTCCGTCAGCAAAGGCGAGATCGTCACGCTGATCGGGCCGAACGGTTCCGGCAAATCCACCAGCGCGAAAATGGCAATCGGCGTGGTGAAGCCGACCGAGGGCGAGGTTTCGCGCATTGCCGGTCTGAAGGTCGGTTATGTGCCGCAGAAGCTTTCCGTGGACTGGACCATGCCGCTTTCGGTGCGCCGGCTGATGACGCTGACCGGGCCGCTGCCAGCCCGTGAAATCGACGCGGCGCTGAATGCGACGGGCATTGCGCATCTCGCCAATGCGGAAGTGCAGCACCTTTCCGGTGGCGAGTTCCAGCGCGCGCTTCTGGCCCGCGCCATCGCCCGCAAACCCGATCTGCTGGTTCTTGACGAGCCCGTGCAGGGTGTCGATTTCTCCGGCGAGATCACGCTCTATGATCTGATAAAAAATATCAGAAATTCAAATAATTGCGGAATTCTGTTAATCTCGCATGACCTGCATGTGGTGATGGCCGAAACCGACACCGTCATATGCCTGAACGGCCATGTTTGCTGCCGGGGCACGCCGCAGGCGGTGAGCCAGAGCCCGGAATATATGCGGCTGTTCGGCGGCTCGGCTGCCAAGGCGCTTGCCGTCTATAGCCACCATCACGATCATACCCATCTGCCCGATGGCCGGGTGCAGCACGCGGATGGTTCGGTGACCGATCATTGCCACCCGGAGGATGGGCACCATCATATGCATGACCACGGCCACCATCACGACAGCCATGACGAATGCGGCTGCGGCCATGAGCATGAGGGCCATACGCCATCCAGCCACGGACAGGGAGAACGCCATGTTTGACGATTTCTTCGTTCGCGCCATGGTCGCCGGTATCGGCGTTGCGCTCACTGCCGGTCCTCTCGGCTGTTTCGTCGTCTGGCGTCGCATGGCCTATTTCGGCGATACGATGGCCCATTCGGCGCTGCTTGGCGTCGCGCTGTCGCTGCTGTTGCAGCTCAACCTCATCGTCAGCGTCTTTCTGGTGGCGTCGGCCGTGTCGATCCTGCTGCTCTTTTTGCAACGGCGTCAGGCGCTTTCCGCTGATGCATTGCTTGGCATCTTGTCCCATTCGGCGCTGGCGATCGGTCTCGTCATCGTCGCTTTCATGAGCTGGGTGCGCATCGATCTCGTCTCGTTCCTGTTCGGCGATATTCTCGCCGTTACCCGCAGCGATATCGCCCTGATCTGGGGCGGTGGGCTGGTGGTCATCGTCTCCATGGTGTTCCTGTGGCGGTCGCTGCTTGCCTCCACCGTCAATACAGAGCTGGCCGAGGCCGAGGGGTTGAACCCGGAGCGTGCAAAGCTGATCTTCACGCTGTTGATGGCGCTGGTGATCGCCATTGCCATGAAGGTGGTCGGCATCATGCTCATCACATCGTTGCTCATCATACCGGCGGCGACTGCCAGACGCTTTTCCGCCACGCCTGAGGTGATGGCGGTGGTGGCTTCGTTGATCGGCGCGGTCGCCGTTGTCGGCGGCCTGTTCGGCTCGCTCAGTTACGATACGCCGTCCGGCCCATCCATCGTGGTTGCCGCGGTGATCCTCTTCGTTATAAGCCTGTTACCGGCGCCGGGTTTTTCCCGCGCCGCGGATGAAGGAGGCAAATCATGAATGCGCAGACCCAGCAGAACCTCACCAAGAACCAGTCGCTGGTCATGAATGCCCTCTCAAACGCGCATCAACCGCTCAGCGCCTATATGATCCTCGACAAGCTGCGGGATGAGGGTTTTCGTGCGCCGCTGCAGGTTTACCGGGCGCTGGAAAAACTGGTGGAGTTTGGTCTCGTGCACCGGCTCGAGAGCCTTAACGCCTTTGTCGCCTGCACCCACACGCAGGCTGAGTGCTGCTCTCACCACCATGGCACGGTGGCTTTCGCTATCTGCGAATCCTGCGGGCAGGTGACGGAATTCCACGATCATGAAATCGACCACCGCCTGGAGCGCTGGGTGAAGGACAGCAAGTTCAAGGCGGAAAAGACCACCATTGAAATTCGCGGCCTCTGCGCCGCCTGCTCGGCTTAATCTCATGGCAGGGCGGGCGTGGATGCCCGCCGTTTCCTATCCCTCGATGATCGCCAGATCTTTCGAAAAACGCTTCCAGTTTTCGATGTATTTTTCGGCCGAGCGGCGAAGCCCCGCGGCGGCCTCATCATCCAGCGTGCGGATGGCGCGCGCCGGCGAGCCGACAATCAGGGAATTGTCCGGAAATTCCTTGCCCTCCGTCACCAGCGCATTGGCGCCGACGAGGCAGTTGCGACCGATCTTTGCGCCATTCAGGATCGTCGCGCCCATGCCGACAAGCGAATTGTCGCCAATGGTGCAGCCATGCACGATGGCATGGTGGCCGATGGTGCACATTTCGCCGATGACGGCGGGAAAACCGGGATCGCTATGCACCATCACGCCTTCCTGAATATTGGTGCCGCGCCCGATGCTGATCGGCTCGTTATCGCCGCGCAGCGTTGCGCCGAACCAGATGCCGACATCCTCACCGAGCGTCACCGAGCCGATGACATTGGCGTCGGGCGCCACCCAGTAGCGATCAGGCGCAGGGGTCTGCGGCACACGGTCGGCGAGGCGGTAAAGCGGCATGGTGGTGTCCTCCCTTTAGTCTTGGCGATGGCTTTCAGGCAACCGTCACGCTTAGCGTGCCGACACCTTCGACGCCGCATTCAATGCGGTCGCCACGCACGATTGGGCCGACGCCGGCCGGCGTGCCGGTCATGATGACGTCACCGGCGGCAAGCGTGAACAGCTTGGAAAGCTCGGCAATCACTTCCGGCACCTTCCAGATCATCTGGGCAAGATCACCCGTCTGCTTGCGTTCGCCATTGACGTCAAGCCAGATCGCGCCGGTAGCGGGATGGCCGATCCTGTCTGCCGGGACGATGGGGGACACCGGTGCGGAATATTCGAAGGCCTTCGCGCCTTCCCAGGAGCGGCCCATCTTCTTCAGGCCGTCCTGAAGGTCGCGACGGGTCATGTCTATGCCGACGGCGTAACCCCAGACATGGCCCAGCGCCTCGGACGCCGGGATATCGGCACCGCCGCTTTTCAGAACCACGACACATTCGACTTCGTAGTGCACATTCGATGACAGCGGCGGGTAGGGGAAGTCCTGACCGGCGGGCAGCAGATTGTCCGGGTTTTTCTGGAAATAAAAGGGCGGCTCGCGCGAGGGATCGTGGCCCATCTCAATAGCGTGATCGGCATAATTGCGGCCGACGCAATAGACCCGCCGTACGGGGAACAGATCGTCCGTGCCTTCCACGGGCAGGAGAACGGGTTTCGGAGCGGGGATGACGGTGGCGGCCATGTGGATTTCCTGTCGTCTTTTTCGGTGCAATTCTTGTCCCGCGATTCCAGGGCGATTTCCAGTTCAAAATGACCCTGCCTGCAAAACTGGCTTTTTACGGTCCTTTGCTGTAGAAGCCAGCGCAAAGAGGTTAATCCATGTACAGACAAGCGCTTGCAAGCGGCGAAAAAATCTTCGCCGTGGCCCCCATGATCGACTGGACCGATACCCGCTGCAGGTTTCTGCACCGGCAATTGTCGAAGCGCGCGCTGCTTTATACCGAAATGATCGTCGCCGATGCCATCATCCATGGCCAGCGCGACAGGCTGCTCGGTTACCACGCTGAGGAACATCCCGTTGCGCTGCAGCTTGGCGGGTCTGATCCGGCCAAGCTTGCCGAGGCGGTGCGGATCGCCGGCGATTACGGATATGACGAGATCAACCTCAATGTCGGCTGTCCCTCGGATCGGGTGCAGTCCGGCACATTCGGCGCCTGCCTGATGCGCGAGCCGGAGGTGGTGGCGCAATGTGTCGCGGCAATGAAGGCTGTCGCCCGCGTGCCGGTTACGGTGAAGTGCCGGATCGGGGTGGACGATCAGCAGCCGGAAGCGGTCCTGCCGGATTTTCTGAAGCGGGTTGTTGCGGCGGGCGCGGACGCGGTCTGGGTTCATGCGCGAAAAGCCTGGCTGCAGGGGCTTTCGCCGAAGGAAAACCGCGAAGTGCCGCCGCTCGATTATGATCTCGTCTATCGCATGAAGCGGGAAAACCCTGATGTCTTTATCGGCATCAATGGCGGTATCGCCGATCTCGATCAGGCGAGCGAACATCTCCAGCATATGGATGGTGTGATGCTCGGCCGTGCCGCTTATCACAACACGTCCATTCTTGCCGATGTCGACCATCGCATCTATGGCGAAGAGGCTCGCCAGCCGGACTGGATAGCGCTGCGTGACGCGATGATGGCCTATGCCGCCGACTATATCGCCGCGGGCGGACGTCTCAACCACGTCACCCGCCACATGGTCGGTCTGTTTCAGGGCATGCCCGGCGCGCGCCGTTTCCGGCAAATCCTCTCCAGCGACGCGACCCGGCCGGGCGCGGGACCAGAGGTGATCGAGGCCGCTTTCGCGACCATCGATTTCAGCCCGACGAAAGAAATGGCGGGCTGAAAGAGTTCAGACCGCCTTTTGCAGTTCCTGCGCACCAACAGGCGCATTGACCTTGCCGCCGGTGATGAAGAAGGCGAAGACATCGCGCGGTGTCTTTTCGACCTTCCGATCCGGCGCTATCAGCGGCAGATCGTCCGGCACGGCGCCCTTCGCATAGGTCTTTACCCGCTCGGCCCAATGGTCGATGTCTTTTTTCGGGTAACAGGTCTTGATATCGTCCTCGCCCTTCTGCAGGCGGCAATAGACGAAATCGGCCGTCACATCCGGCAGCATCGGATAGTCATGATGGTCGGCGCAGACGACGGCGACCTTGTGCTTGGCGAGAAGATCGATGAATTCCGGAACCTGAAATGTCTCGTTGCGTACCTCGACGACATGGCGAAGACGGATGCCGTCCTGCTTCTCCGGTAACAGGGACAGAAATGCGCCGAAATCCTCCGCGTCGAATTTTTTCGTCGGCGCGAATTGCCAGAGGATCGGGCCGAGGTGGGACCCGAGTTCCGTCAGCCCCTGTGTCAGGAACTTCGTCATCGATTCACCGGCCTCGGCCAGAACCCTGCGGTTGGTGACGAAGCGGCTTGCCTTTAGCGAGAAGATGAAATCCTCGGGCACTTCGGAAGCCCATTTTGCAAAAGTTTCCGGCTTCTGGCTGCTATAATAGGTGCCGTTCACCTCGATTGCCGTGAGCTGCCGGCTGGCGTGCTCCAGCTGGCGCTTCTTCGGCAATTTTTCGGGATAAAACGTGCCTTCCCATGGCTCGAAGGTCCAGCCGCCGATACCGGTGCGGATCGTGCCTGATGTCGACATATGCTGTTCCTCCTCCGGCCTTCGGCCTATCGAACCCTTGCGACGAAAGCTGCGGATTACTCCGCAGCCTCCCGTTTTCCGGCCGGTCGGCGCTCCAGAAGCTCCTTCAGGAAGTGACCGGTATAGGAACGCTCGACCTTCACGATGTCCTCCGGTGTGCCGGTCGCCACCACTTCGCCGCCGCCCGTGCCGCCTTCAGGCCCGATATCGATGATCCAGTCAGCCGTCTTGATGACTTCGAGATTATGCTCGATCACCACGACGGAATTGCCCTGTTCGACCAGCGCATGCAGCATTTCCAGGAGCTTGTTGACATCGTGGAAATGCAGGCCGGTCGTCGGCTCGTCGAGAATATAGAGCGTGCGGCCCGTCGAGCGTTTCGACAGTTCCTTGGCGAGCTTGACGCGCTGCGCCTCGCCGCCGGAGAGTGTATTCGCCTGCTGGCCGACCTTGATATAACCGAGGCCGACATCGAAAAGCGATTGCAGCTTGTCGCGCACGGCCGGGACGGCGGCGAAGAACTCCACGCCTTCCTCCACCGTCATATCCAGCACATCGGCAATGGATTTGCCCTTGAAGGTGACATCGAGCGTCTCGCGATTGTAACGCTTGCCGTGGCAGACATCGCAGGTGACATAGACGTCAGGCAGGAAGTGCATCTCGATCTTGATGACACCGTCGCCCTGGCAGGCCTCACAGCGGCCACCCTTGACGTTGAAAGAGAAACGGCCCGGTGCATAACCGCGCGCCTTGGCTTCCGGCAGGCCGGCGAACCAGTCACGGATCGGCGTAAAGGCGCCGGTATAGGTGGCCGGATTGGAGCGCGGCGTTCGGCCGATCGGCGACTGGTCGATATCAATCACCTTGTCGATGAATTCGAAACCATCGATGCGATCGTGCTCGGCCGGGATTTCGCGCGCTCCCATCACCCGGCGGGCCGCCGATTTGTATAGAGTCTCGATCAGGAAGGTGGACTTGCCGCCACCCGATACGCCGGTTACGGCGGTGAAAACGCCAAGCGGCACAGCCGCGGTGACATTCTTCAGATTGTTGCCGCGTGCACCGAACACCTTGATCTCGCGGCCCTTCTTGGGCTTGCGGCGCTCAGCCGGCACGGCAACGCCGAGTTCGCCAGAGAGATATTTGCCGGTCAGCGATTTTGGATTGGCCATCACCTCCTGCGGCGAGCCTTCGGCAATCACCTGACCGCCGTGAATGCCGGCCGCCGGGCCGATATCGACGACGTAATCTGCCGTCAGAATGGCATCTTCGTCGTGTTCGACCACGATGACGGTATTACCGATATCGCGCAGATGTTTCAGCGTATCGAGCAGCCGGGCATTGTCGCGCTGGTGCAGACCGATGGAGGGCTCATCGAGAACATAGAGAACGCCTGTCAGGCCCGAACCGATCTGCGAGGCCAGACGGATACGCTGGCTTTCACCGCCGGAAAGCGTGCCGGAATTGCGCGACAAGCTGAGATAATCCAGCCCGACATCGTTGAGGAAGCGCAGCCTTTCGCGGATTTCCTTGAGGATACGGACAGCGATTTCGTTCTGCTTGGCGTTTAGGCTTTCCGGCAGCACCTCGAACCAGTCACGCGCGGTGCGGATCGACATTTCGGTGACTTCACCGATATGCAGCTTGTTGATCTTGACGGCGAGCGCTTCCGGCTTCAGGCGATAACCAGCGCAGGCCGGGCAGGGGGCTGCCGACATGTAACGCTCGATTTCCTCGCGCGCCCAGGCACTGTCGGTCTCTTTCCAGCGACGCTCCAGATTGGGCACAATGCCTTCGAAGTTCTTCACCGTCTTGTAGGAGCGGGCGCCGTCCTGATAGTTGAACTCGATCTTGTCATCCGTGCCCTGAAGGATGGCGTGCTGCGCCTCCTTCGAAAGATCGGACCATTTGCTTGAAAGCTTGAAACCGAAAGCTTTGCCGAGTGCTTCCAGCGTCTGGTTGTAATAGGGCGAGGAAGACTTTGCCCAGGGAGCAATGGCGCCGTCGCGCAGGGTGCGGGCTGGCTCCGGTACGATCAGGTTTTCATCCACCTTCTGCTGCGAGCCAAGGCCATCGCAGCTGGGGCAAGCGCCGAAGGGGTTGTTGAAGGAGAACAGCCGTGGCTCGATTTCCGGAATGGTGAAGCCGGAAACGGGGCAGGCGAATTTTTCCGAAAACAGCACACGCTCATGGGTTTCATTAAGCGACTTGTTTGCGGAACCGCCGGCGGCGGTTTCTTCCGGCGGCAGGGGCTTGTCGGCGAATTCCGCGACCGCCAACCCGTCGGCAAGCTTGAGGCAGGTCTCGAGACTGTCGGCAAGGCGCGCGGCCATATCCGGGCGCACCACCGCACGGTCGACCACCACGTCGATATCGTGCTTGTATTTCTTGTCGAGGGCGGGCACGTCGGCGATTTCGTAGAACTGGCCATCCACCTTGACGCGCTGGAAGCCCTTCTTCATCAGATCGGCGAGTTCCTTTTTATATTCGCCTTTGCGGCCGCGCACCATCGGCGCGAGAATATAAAGACGTGTGCCTTCCTCGAAAGCGAGGATGCGGTCGACCATCTGGCTCACCGTCTGGCTTTCGATCGGCAGGCCCGTGGCCGGCGAATAGGGCACGCCGACACGCGCGAACAGCAGGCGCATATAGTCGTAGATTTCGGTGACCGTGCCGACCGTGGAACGCGGATTGCGCGATGTGGTCTTCTGTTCGATGGAGATTGCCGGCGACAGGCCGTCGATCTGGTCGACATCCGGCTTCTGCATCATTTCCAGGAACTGGCGCGCATAGGCCGAGAGGCTTTCGACATAACGGCGCTGGCCCTCGGCATAGATCGTATCGAAGGCAAGCGAGGACTTGCCCGAACCGGAAAGGCCGGTCATGACGATCAGCTTGTTGCGCGGCAGGTCCAGATCGATGCCCTTGAGGTTGTGCTCGCGGGCGCCGCGGATGGAAATCGTCTTCAGTTCACTCATGACAAGGCTCGGACAAAAATAACACACTTGATGGCAGCGCGTCCTTATGTAGTGACGCAGCCGGAGGTGTCGAGGTCTATTTCCTATCGGTCGCAGCTTTTCGGAATGCTTGACTCGAAATCTGCGATTCAATAGAACAAAAAAGGAACGAATTGCAAGCGCGAATGTCGGCTCTCAAAGCTTAAGATTATTCTTTGTGGATAGTTCCCTGCTTGCGGTGCCCTTTGCCGGCAGCGGCAGCTATTGTGTGGCGAATTTTTTGAAATGCAATTGCCGGTCATGAAGGCTGGCGGACAGGATGACGAGATGGCTGGTAGCGTAAACAAGGTAATTCTGATCGGGAACGTGGGTGCAGATCCCGAAATCCGCCGGACGCAGGATGGACGCCCCATCGCCAACCTGCGTATCGCCACCTCTGAGACCTGGCGGGACCGCAACAGCGGCGAGCGCAAGGAAAAGACCGAATGG
This sequence comes from Agrobacterium sp. 22-226-1, assembly GCF_053522345.1. NCBI lineage: Bacteria > Pseudomonadati > Pseudomonadota > Alphaproteobacteria > Hyphomicrobiales > Rhizobiaceae > Agrobacterium > Agrobacterium sp. 22-226-1. The sequence goes on along the minus strand of NZ_JBNWCP010000003.1, from coordinate 257,782 downwards.
CACACCGTCGTCGTCTTCAACGAAGGCCTGTGCAAGGTCGTCGAGCAATATGTCAAGAAGGGCGCCAAGCTCTATATTGAAGGCCAGCTGCAGACGCGCAAATGGCAGGACCAGACCGGCAACGACCGTTATTCCACTGAAATCGTGCTGCAGGGCTTCAACTCCACGCTGACGATGCTCGATGGTCGCGGTGAGGGCGGTGGCCGTAGCGGCGGCGATTTCGGCGGCGGCAATGATTATGGCAGCGGCGGCGGCTCCAGCTATGGCGGCGGTTACGACCAGCAGTCCTCGTCGCGCGGCGGCTCTTCCCGTGGCGGCGGCCAGCCTTCCGGCGGCTTCTCCAACGATATGGATGACGATATTCCGTTCTGAGCGGATGGCGAATTCGGGAAAGCGTAACGGGAGACAGGCATGAGTGATGCGCCCGCACCGAAACAGCCGGCGACCTGGCGCATCGTTCTTGCCTTCTTCCTCGATTTCTGGACGGCGTTTTTCGCCGCCGGATTTCTCGTGGCGGCGGTTGCAGGCGGGCACACACCACAGGGTTTTGCCTTGAACGGTGTGCCTGCCTTTATCGCCTTTGCGCTTATCATCGCATATTTTGTCGTGCTCGGCCGGTTCTTTGGCGGCACGTTATGGCAGCGTCTCCTGAAGGCGAGGCGCTAACATCCGGCTTTGCCGGCTCTCCGATAGGGGAGAAGCTATTTCGGCGTCGCGGCAGACTATGCCGCGACCTTGTCCGCCAGCATCGCGACCATGACATCGGATTGCGACACGATGCCCACCATCTTGCCTCTGGCGTCGATCACCGGCAGGTAGTGCAGTCCTTCTTCGGCAAAGCGGATGATGGCTTCCTCGATTGCCGTTTCCGGCCGTACGGTTCTGACCGGCGATGTCATGATGTCCTTGACGGTATCGTTGGGGGCGCTTGCGCCGGAGAGGATGAGGCGCAGCCGCTGCAGGAAACCGATGGAGGGACGGCCGTTTCTCCAACTCGCCTTTTCCAGAAAATCCGTCTGGGTGACGATGCCGACGATCTCCGCCTTATCGTTGGTGACCGGCAATGCCTTGAAATGGTGGCTGTGCATCAGCGCATGGGCATGGCGCAGACTGTCATCAGGCGCAACACCGACGACATCGCGCGACATGACGCTGGCGCAATCGAGATGCAGCGCACGGCGACGCCAGGAGCGCAGTTCGGTCTTGCGTAAAATGGTTTCGAGCTCGTCGCGGTCGATATCGAGGACCTGGTCATATTCCTTCAGCACCTCGTCGAGGTCGTTGGAGGAAAAGCCGATTTTCTGGATGGGGGTCGGATCGGTGGTGCCATGGGCGGCCTTGCCGAGCTTCAGGCCGTGTGGGTAGGCGCGGCCGGTGGCATTGTTATACGCGAGGGCCAGGGCAAGAAGGATCAGCGAATTTCCGGCGACGGGCCAGAGCAGGAAACCATAACCGAGGCTGTGCACGGCTGGGCCGCCGAGAACGGCGGTGAGCGCCACCGCTCCGCTTGGCGGGTGCAGGCAGCGCAAAGCCATCATTGCGGCAATGGCGAGGCTGATGGCGAGCGCGCTGGCAAGGAATAGATCCGGTATCAGCAGCGCGACTGTTACGCCCACGAAGGCCGAAACGAGGTTGCCGCAGAGGATCGACCAGGGCTGCGCCAGCGGGCTGGAGGGCACGGCGAACAGAAGCACGGCCGAAGCGCCCATCGGCGCGATCATGGTGGGCAGGGTGGGATCGAAACTGAGAGCGAGACTTCCCAGAAGGCCGGTCAGCAGAATGCCGACAAAGGCGCCGGTTGCCGAGCGCAGCCTTTCCCTGTTGCTGACGGGTGCGGCATCCGGGATGAGGCGACGCAGCGTGGAACGCATGGAGATAACTTTCGAATCCGAAAAAACATGCGTCTTTTAGCCGAAGCTGCGGTCGGATTTAAAGGGAGGATTTTCCGGCGTTTTAGCGGTTGGCGGGAATTTATTGCGCGGGCACCGCCTAGGGGCGGCTTTTCAAAAAGCGAAGGCCGATTTTATGCCGTCGACCACGAATTGCACGGAAAGGGCGGCAAGCAGCACGCCGAGCAGTCGGGTGAGGATCGCGCGGCCGGTATTGCCGAGAAAACGGTCCATCCGCTCCGAGACGATCAGGGCCGCATAAACGAGGGCCATGGCGAAAGCGAGGATCAGGATGAGCACCAGCATCTCGACGGTGGTTTTCATCGAGCCGGCGAGAAGTACGGTTGCGGAAATGGCGCCCGGCCCGGCGATCAGGGGCAGCGCCAGCGGAAAGACCGCCAGATTGTGAAGGTGGTCCTTGGTGATGGCGATCTCGGAGGTCTTTTCCTTGCGCTCCTGGCGTTTTTCGAAAATCATCTCGAAGGAAATCCAGAACAGCAACAGGCCGCCGGCGATGCGGAAAGCACCGAGCGAGATGCCGAGAAGATTGAGGATGGCAAGGCCGAATAGCGCGAAGACGGCGAGAATGCCGAAGGCGATGATGGAGCCGCGCAGCGCCACCTGGCTGCGCTGGTCGCGCGTCATGCCGGCGGTCAGCGCCAGAAAGACGGGGGCGAGGCCCGGCGGATCGAGCGTGACCAGAAGTGTGGTAAGCGCGTTGATGAGCGTTTCGCTGCTGGCCATTCTTTCCCCGTCTCATCTGTTTTAGGGCGGAGCCTACGCAAGTCGCCGGCACTTTGAAAGGGAGCGGCGGCGCTTTTGCTAGGCTAAATCGTGAAAAGCGGCGTTCGTCTTGCAAATGACGCAAAAGCCTGTTCAAAACTCGCCGGGAAATTGGCTTAACGTGGCTGTTTCCGCTATAAAAATCCATCCGATTCTTAACAGAGAATGTGATCCGTTTTGACTGACCAGAGCCCCCCCGGCGGCGGAAAACTTCCGCCAGGCATTGAACCGATTTCCATCATGGAGGAAATGCAGCGGTCGTATCTCGATTACGCCATGAGCGTCATCGTATCCCGCGCGCTTCCCGATGTGCGAGACGGCCTGAAGCCGGTTCATCGCCGTATTCTTTACGGCATGTCCGAACTCGGCATCGACTGGAACAAGAAATACGTCAAATGCGCCCGCGTTACCGGTGACGTGATGGGTAAATTCCATCCGCACGGCAACTCGGCAATCTATGACGCGCTGGCGCGTATGGCGCAGGACTGGTCGCTCCGCCTGCCGCTGATCGACGGGCAGGGCAATTTCGGCTCGATCGACGGCGATCCGCCGGCGGCAGAACGTTATACCGAATGCCGTCTGGATAAAGCTGCGCATTCGCTGCTTGACGATCTCGACAAGGAAACGGTCGACTTCCGCGACAATTATGACGGCACCTTGCAGGAGCCAGTCGTCATTCCGGCCAAGTTCCCGAACCTTCTGGTCAACGGCGCAGGCGGCATCGCCGTTGGCATGGCCACCAATATTCCGCCGCACAATCTCTCCGAGGTGATCGACGGCTGTATCGCCATGATCGACAATCCGGCGATCGAGCTGCCGGAACTGATGCAGATCATTCCGGGTCCCGACTTCCCGACCGGCGCCTTGATCATGGGCCGCTCCGGCATCCGCTCGGCTTATGAAACTGGCCGTGGATCGGTTATCATGCGTGGCCGCGCGACGATCGAGCCGATGCGTGGCGACCGTGAGCAGATCATCATCACCGAAGTTCCCTACCAGGTGAACAAGGCGTCGATGATCGAAAAAATGGCGGAGCTCGTCAAGGAAAAGCGCATCGAGGGCATTTCCGACCTGCGCGACGAATCCGACCGCCAGGGTTACCGCGTCGTCATCGAATTAAAGCGCGACGCCAATGCAGACGTCATCCTGAACCAGCTTTACCGCTACACGCCACTGCAGACCTCGTTTGGCTGCAACATGGTGGCGCTGAACGGCGGCAAACCCGAGCAGATGACGCTACTCGACATGTTGCGTGCTTTCGTCTCCTTCCGCGAGGATGTCGTCAGCCGTCGCACGAAATACCTGCTGCGCAAGGCGCGCGAGCGTGCGCATGTGTTGGTCGGTCTGGCGATTTCCGTCGCCAATATCGACGAGGTCATCCGCGTCATCCGCCATGCTCCCGATCCGGCTTCGGCCCGAGAGGAACTGATGACCCGGCGCTGGCCTGCACAGGATGTGGAAAGCCTGATCCGTCTCATCGATGATCCGCGCCACCGCATCAACGAAGACGGGACTTACAACCTCTCCGAGGAACAGGCACGCGCCATTCTTGAATTGCGTCTCGCCCGCCTGACGGCGCTCGGCCGCGATGAAATTGGCGACGAGCTGAACAAGATCGGCGCGGAGATCAGCGAATATCTTGAAATCCTGTCATCGCGCCTGCGCATCATGCAGATCGTCAAGGATGAGCTCACCGCCGTCCGTGACGAGTTTGGCACGCCGCGCCGGTCCGAGATTGTCGAGGGCGGCCCTGACATGGACGATGAAGATCTCATCGCCCGCGAGGACATGGTCGTCACCGTTTCGCATCTCGGTTACATCAAGCGCGTGCCGCTGACCACGTACCGGGCGCAGCGTCGCGGCGGCAAGGGTCGTTCCGGTATGGCGACGCGTGACGAGGATTTCGTCAACCGTCTCTTCGTTGCCAATACCCATACGCCGGTGCTGTTCTTCTCCTCGCGTGGCATCGTCTACAAGGAAAAGGTCTGGCGTCTGCCGATCGGCACGCCGCAGTCCAAGGGCAAGGCCCTTATCAACATGCTGCCGCTGGAGCCCGGCGAGCGCATCACCACCATCATGCCGTTGCCCGAGGACGAAACGACCTGGGAAACGCTGGACGTGATGTTCTCGACGACGCGCGGTACGGTGCGCCGCAACAAGCTCGGCGATTTCGTGCAGGTCAACCGCAATGGCAAGATCGCCATGAAGCTGGACGAGGAGGGCGATGAAATCCTCTCCGTCGAAACCTGTACGGACCGCGACGACGTGCTGCTGACGACCGCGCTCGGCCAGTGCATCCGCTTCCCCGTGGATGACGTCCGCGTCTTTGCCGGCCGCAACTCCGTCGGCGTGCGTGGCATCAACATGGCCGAAGGTGACCGTATCATCTCCATGACCATTGTCGGCCATGTGGAAGCTGAACCGTGGGAGCGTGCGGCTTACCTCAAGCGTTCAGCCGCCGAGCGGCGTGCTGCCGGTGTCGATGAAGAGGATATTGCTCTCGTTGGCGAGGAAGTGACGGAGGAGGGTGAACTGAGCGAAGAGCGTTATCAGGAGCTGAAGGCACGCGAAGAATTCGTGCTGACGGTTTCCGTGAAGGGCTTCGGCAAGCGTTCCTCGTCTTACGACTTCCGCACCTCTGGTCGCGGCGGCAAGGGCATCCGCGCCACCGATACCGCAAAGACCAACGAGATCGGCGAGCTGGTTGCGGCCTTCCCCGTGGACGAAGGCGACCAGATCATGCTGGTTTCCGATGGCGGTCAGCTCATCCGCGTCCCGGTCAACGGCATCCGCATTGCCAGCCGCGCCACCAAGGGTGTGACGATCTTCTCGACCGCGAAAGATGAGAAGGTGGTTTCCGTAGAGCGCATCAACGAGCCGGAAGGCGACGACGAGGCAGAGAACGGCAATGGCGAAGATGTCGCCGCCGCCGATCTGCCGGATACGCCGGAGAGCGAGGCGTAAGCCGCCTCGTTATCTGCGGTTACCAATCAACAAAAACCCCGCGGCGCTCAGGCTCCGCGGGGTTTTTGTTTGTGTCTTATCGACTGCGTTTGATTTTCAGCGGATCCGAATATGGATCGGAGCGCGACCCGAGCGGCTCGCGACATGAAGGTGGATCTTCGCTTCCGGCTGATTGGAGCGCCAGGCGCGGGCGCCGTGCGACAGAAGCAGCGCTACGAGATCGCGTGTCTTCGCCTTGGAACGATTAAGACCGAGATCGGCGATACGCATCGCCGCTTCGTGAATGGGATGCAGAACCGACAGGCTGCCATGCCCGCTGCCAGACGCAATGTCCGAATAATTCTCGTTGACTGCCATCTTGGAAAGCCTCGCTACTCATTACACAATTCGAGGAGACAGGCGATGTTTCGACAATGAAGCACCGCCTGCGGAAACGTCTGTCACTGGAGTGACGCCCAGCAGCTGACGCCTTTCTTTTTCAATGCATTGCATGCATTTACCGCGGCGTTCTGGCCATCAAAGCCGCCGAAACGGGCGCGATAGATCTGGGAGCCGTCCTTGCTGAAGGCGACGGTGAAGGGTTTTGCGGAGCGAAGTGCCGCGCCGCCTTTTTCCTGCGCGTTCTGCAGCAGGCCGCGAGCGGAATTTTCGTCCGGCGATGCGCCGATCTGGATTACCCAGCCACCCTGCGGAGCTTCTGACCTGGCCGAAACCGAAGGGGCGGAGACAACAGGTGCCGTGGTGGACGCGGTGACGATATTGTCCACCTTGGTGGAGTTGGTGATCAATTTACGGTCCGGTGTAGTGGGCGCCTGATTGATGGGGTCTTTGCCCTTCTGCCAGGTTGCGGCTTCCATGGCCTTGACGGCGGCATTGGAAGAGGAGCCAGCAAAGGCGGTGACAGGTGCTTCCTCGTACCGGGTCTGCGGTACGGGACCGGCATGCGGCAGGCCGGAATCGGTCGCGGCGACAGCAACGGACGGAACCGCAGCAGCCACGGCGACGGGTTCTTCGACCGGAGCAGAGCGTGTCTGTGCAATCAGGTTGCTGTTGCCGCCGCGCGATGCCTGCGGCAGGTAAGTGGCGACAAGCTTGCGCATGGTGGCGTCACGGGCGGCACTCGAACGGCCGCCGAGAACGACCGCGACGATGGAGCGGCCATCGAGCTGCGCCGATGTGGCAAGGTTGCTGCCGGCTGCGCGGGTGTAACCGGTCTTGATGCCATCCACGCCCTTCACGGTTCCGACGAGGCGGTTATGGTTGCCGATAACCTGCTTGCCGAAATTGAAAGTGCGGGTGGAGAAATAGCCGTAATATTGCGGGAAATGCTGGCGAAGCGCGACGCCGAGACGGGCCTGGTCGCGTGCCGTCGTCATCTGCGCCGTGTTGGGCAGGCCGTTGGCGTTGCGATAGGTCGTGCGGGTCATGCCGAGTGCGCGGGCCTTGGCGGTCATCATTCTTGCGAAACGGTCTTCCGAGCCGCCGAGATATTCGCCGAGCGCGGTTGCCATGTCATTTGCGGACCGGGTGACGAGTGCAAGGATAGCCTGTTCCACGGTGATGCTGCCGCCAGCGCGCACGCCGAGCTTGGATGGCGGCTCCTTGGCGGCGTTGGCTGACACCGGCACCTTGGAATCGAGCGATATACGTCCGGTATTGAGCGCCTCGAATGTCAGATAAAGCGTCATCATCTTCGTCAGCGAAGCCGGATAACGCAGCCCGTCCGGATCCTCGCCATAGAGGACCTTGCCGGTCTTGGCATCGATGACGATGCCCGCATATTTCGGATCGGCCTTTGCGGTTTGAACGGATGTTGCGGTTATGAACGCCGCAGCAAGGGTTAACGCAATAAACCTTACGAAAGACGTCGCACCCGCTTTGCGCGAATGTGCCCCAGATAGACTTTTCAACACTGCTGAACTCTTCAATCGCATATTTCTGTTCCGCTCGGACACGCCCCGCCCGATGCTCCGGGAAGAAACTTTATCGGGATGGCGTTACCAAGTGGTTTATGAAAGGTATCTGCCTTCCATAAAATGCGACTTTTCGCACGCAATCTGTGCCGTGCTGTTTCACCGATTTCCGTCTTTTACGAGGCGGCGCTCGATATAGTTTTTCACATCCGCGTCCAGCTTTTGCCATTGCGGCAGCAGGGCGGAGGAGAAACGGTAGAACAGGCTGAGGTCCTGTCCGGCGTGAATATCCCTCTGACAATCGCTGCCAGTGGCCGCCTGCGGCGTTTGCGGCAGCAGGCAGCGCACCACATAGGCGTTCTCGTCCTCGCGCTCGCCGGTCAATATGACTTCTTTGCCGTAACCGGAATCAGCGCGCAGGCGGTGCAGCAGCAGGCCGTGCTTCAGCGGCACGGGCTCTCCTTCCGTCAGCCGTGAATAGATCGGCCCGAAACGACCGGACATGTCCTCGGACATGGTGCTTTGCGAAAGCTGGATGAAGATCAGCCCTGCCGCCTGCGCCGGATCGTCGAAGACGGCGCGATTCGCTTCCTCATAACCCTTGAGATCAGGCCAGCTCAGATAAAGGTCGACGCGCTCGCGTTCTCCGCCAAGGCGCTCGGAAGGCGCTCGCAGGGTGTTTTTGGCAAGCTTCAGGCGGTCGTTGCCGATGACGATCTCTACCTCCTCGGTGGCCGTCGTATGGCCCGCCCGGAGAATCCGCTCACCATACCATTTGATGCCGACATTGAGGGTGCCGAGAAAGACGAGAAGAATTCCGGCGATGAGAGCGGCCCGGAGCATGAGTGACGATGAAAGCAGGGGTTTCTGGTCGTTCATGGGCTTCCATATTCGTTCCGGCCGCCGGATGGGTTTCCGTCCGGGAAATAGCCGTGCAAAGCTTTAACCCGAGGCGATCGGCATTGAAATGATGTTTTGCCGCTGCTACCTGATAACGACCAAGCAAAGGACGGCATATGGCAGCGCGCGACAGATATTCCCGGAAGCTCGAATGTTCCAGATGTGGTCATCAGGGGTTTGCCGAAGCATCGGAATCGGATGACAAGAGCCGCCGGGACGTCGATTTTCGCATCGATGAAATGCCGCGTGGATTTCGCGCGGAGCGCGCCTCGGGCGATCCAACGGATTTCATGATCCGCTGTGCCCAGTGCGGCAACATATTCCGTTTCCTGCAGAAAACCGCCTATGCGCCCGGAGGCGAGCCGCGCGTGAAGGCCTGAAGGGAAGGTATCGGCATGACTTTACCGCAACAACCGAACGGAGTGCCGCAAAGGCGCAAGCCGATCTGGCCGTGGATCGTGCTGCTGGTGCTCACGCTTTCAGCCATTTATTCCTATAATCGCGCCAACGAAATCATCGCGGAATTTTCCGATACCTTGCCGCCGGCGCTGCTGAACCTGTTCGAAGATATTCTCCGGGGTGACGGCCGGCATGGCAATGGCGGGCCGAGCATCGGCGTCTGAGGCGAGGGCGGTATGGAGAAACGCTGGCCTTTTTGGCCGCGCTTCGTCTTCTGGGCCATAAAAGAAAAAAGCCCCGCAAAGAGGCGGGGCAGGTTGATCGCTCGGGGAAAGTTGGGCAATGCCCGGGAGCGATGGGTTGATATAAGTGACAATAGTGCTGACGCGATAGGCCATTTCCGTCCCAAACAGTACGCCTATGCATAAATTTCGCTCAATCAGCAGATTTTTAAACGATGAGTTCGGAAAATCTGTAAGACAACTTGACAGACTTTCGCTTTATTCTTCGCATTGCCTCGAATTGCACATATTCGCCTTTAACATAACGCGACATGAGCAGACGCATGGATAAATCGGGAATCCTCTTCGTGGCGCTTTTGCTGGTGCTTGTCGCAATCGTTTTAAGCCTGACGCTGTTCGATACGGCTCAGCAGGTGCCCTCGATACCTTCAGGTGACGGATCCCTGCTGCCGCCGGCAACGACCCCGGGGCAATGATCTGCCAACCATAAGAGAAGGGCGACACAGCTCGCCCGGGCGGGATTGACGGCCTTTTTCAAACCGCTATAAAGCCTCACCACCGATGGATGGGTGTCCGAGTGGTTTAAGGAACCGGTCTTGAAAACCGGCGTGCGTGAGAGCGTACCGTGGGTTCGAATCCCACCCCATCTGCCATAAAGCGCAAAAATCATTCGAACAACGCTGCGACGAGGGATGCCTCGATCGCGTTAATCAGCTTTGGAATGGCTCGAATTCAGCGCGAATGAGAAACCCGCCTTGCGGCGGGTTCCATGCTGTTTATCCAATCAAATTTCCGGGCAGCCCCGTTCATTGGCGAAGGTGATGCGATCCGGTCCCCGGCGCGTGAAGCCTTCGACGACGACACGGCCAGGGGTGACGCGCACGACCTCGGGATCGCGCAGGCCTGCTTCACGGGCGGCGGCGCGGGCTTCGCGTTCGCTGCAGCCGCGCATGCGGGGCGGGCCGCGGCGGTCTACGTCCCGATCACGATCGCGGATGACGGGGCGAACGCCGTCGGGGCCGATTCTGAGTTCCATGTCCTGCGCACCTGCGGGGATCGGCGCGGCGAAGGATACCAGGGCGATGCCCATCGCCAGAGCTGTGGTTTTCATAAGCTTGATCATGTTTCCTCCCTCAGCCGAAACCGGCGGAAAGCTCGTTTGTTTGCGGGGAGAGAACGCGGTTGCCGTCCGTTTGTTCCTTGCGGATGCGGTGAACGGAAGATGGTGAGGCGGGTAAATCCGGCCCGATGGGCGGGCTCAAAAGATAGAAATCATTAACCACGTTCGTTACAATTTTATCGAATTTGCAGAAGTCGTTCGCATTTTCGCCACGTTATGCACAAGATTAAGCGACTGTTAGGTGCTTCGATGGCAGGGGCAATTATCGAGGCAAGTGAGGGTGCGGTTCTCCGAGCCAATAGCAGCGTGGGGCAGACGATTTGAATTCTACGGTCAAGAAACTCGGCATCAACGCCAGGTCTGGCGTGAAGTGGCTTGCAATTTCCGTGCTTTGCGCCGCAACCGCATCGTGTTCCACGACATCCGAGACCAAGCCTAAGCCCAAGCGCAGCAAGGAATATTTTTCCGAATCCGAATATGGCGTCAAAGCCAGCCCGCGCGTGGCAGATGGCAAAGCCATTCCCAAGGGCGGCGGGCGCGAGCTGATCGGCAACGCCTATACCGTCAAGGGCCGCCGTTATTTCCCGAAGGAAGAGCCGGGTTACAACAAGACCGGCCTTGCTTCCTGGTACGGTTCCGCCTTCCATGGCCGCCTGACCGCCAATGGCGAAGTCTACGACAAAGAACATCTTTCTGCCGCACATCCGACATTTCCCCTGCCGAGCTACGCGCGCATCACCAATATGGAAAATGGCGCTTCGGTTCTGGTGCGCGTCAACGATCGTGGACCGTTCCACGAAGGCCGCCTGATCGACGTTTCAAGCAAGACGGCCGATCTTCTCGACATGAAGGCCACCGGCACGGCCAATGTGCGGGTACAATATGCCGGCCGCGCACCGCTCGATGGTCACGACATGCCTTATCTGATGGCATCCTATATTCCGAAGGGTTCGCGTTCGCCGGGTGTAGCACCCGAAGGGCAGATCGCGACGGGCGTGATGGTGGCTTCGGCCTCGCCGAATTTCGTTCCGGCTCCCGTATCCAACCCGAATTATGGCGGCTCCGCACAGACGGCGCTCGTCGGTTCCAAGAAGAATGCGGCGCTTCAGGCCATGCCGCTGGTGAACGGCCCGGCGCCGGCTTTCGAGCAGTTCGCGATACTGCCGGAAATCGGTCCTATCCTGGCGGAGCGTCCGGAAGGCAATTTCATGCGTGAGCCGGCGGCGCCTGGCGGCAATTATCTGCGCGTGCCGACGCCTTCCTCCAAATTTGCGGCGGCCTATTCCGAAGAATCGGCTACGGTCTCCAGGACCGCGAGCGCCTTCGATAGCGTTCTCGTCGACCGTGGGGCACTCAACGAGCAATCGATACTCGCCCATGTGAAGCGTCAGCAGGCGAAGTCGCGCTGACGGATTGAAGGATACGGCCGGCCTCTCGCCTTTGACGCGGGCAGCCGGTTACGGCAGGCAGGACTGGGCGGTTTCATGCGCAAGGCCATTCATCGCTCCTATCGTTCGGTCGTCGCAGCGGCAGCGTTTGCGTTTTTCAGTGCAGGTCCGGTGCAATCGCAGACCGGCCCCTTCATTGCAAAGGCCGAACAGGCCTATATGATCGATGCCGAAACAGGCACGGTGCTTCTTTCGCAAAACGAGAATCAGCCCTTTCCGCCCGCGTCGCTTGCCAAGCTGATGACGATTGAGGTGGTGCTGGATGCGCTGTCAAAGGGGCAGGTGACGTCAGAGACGGCTTACCCCGTCTCCGAATATGCCTGGCGCACGGGCGGCGCGCCCTCGCGCACCTCGACCATGTTCGCGGCGCTGAAATCCTCCGTCAGCATCAACGATCTTTTGACCGGCATCATCGTGCAGAACGCCAATGACGGCTGCATCGTCGTTGCCGAAGGCATGGCGGGTTCCGATTCCGCCTTCGCCAAGCGCATGACGGTGCGTGCGAGCGAACTGGGCATGAGCAGCAGCACCTTCACCAATTCGACCGGGCTTCCCGACCCCGGCAACCGCACGACCGCGAGGGACATGGTGCGTCTTGCGCAACATCTGCGTGACACCTATCCCGAGCGTTACGGGCTTTTCACTAAACCGGATTTCGAATGGAACCGGATTTTCCAGCGCAACAAGAATACGCTCCTGATGCCCGGCAGCGGTATCGACGGTCTCGGTCTCGGTTTTGCGGAAGGTAGCGGTTTTGCGGCCGTCGTCTCGGCCGAGCGGGAAGGCCGCCGGGTCTATCTGGCGCTTGCCGGCATCGTGGACGACAAGACGCGGCAGGAAGAGGCCCGCCGGGTGGTGGACTGGGGCCTGACCGCCTTTGAAAAACGCCATCTCTTCAGCAAGGATGAAGCGGTCGGGTCTGTCAGCGTTTATGGCGGCGATGTTTCGCATATCGATCTTTCGTCGAAGGAAGATGTCAGCGTGCTTGTGCCGGTCAATAATCCGGATCGTATTTCCGGCCGTATCGTCTATCGCTGGCCCCTGAATGCGCCGCTGGACGTCGGGGCAAATGCCGGAACGCTTAAGATTTTTTCGGGCGAGCGCCTGTTGCGGGAAGTGCCGCTTTATACGAAGGCGGCGGTCGGCAAGGGGTCGCTCACCCAGAATGCGACAGGCGCGCTGAAGGAACTGCTGCTGTTCTGGCTCTGAAAGCCTGTTCCACGGGCGGCCTTGTTCCTATGCTTTTGTTCAGGCATCGGATTTTCTGAAAAGCGCTTCACAGATTTCGGTTCGATGCTGTAAACAGGCATTTCGAATTCGAGGAAACCCGTGCAGGACGTGACATTGGCCGAAAAGACCGGATTGTTCATCAGCTTCGAAGGCGGCGAAGGCGCCGGCAAGTCGACGCAGATTCGCACGCTTGCCGGGGCGCTTCGCGGCCGTGGTTTCGAGGTGGTCGTGACGCGTGAGCCGGGCGGCTCGCCGGGTGCGGAGGCCGTTCGGCATGTTCTCCTCTCGGGTGCGGCCGAATCCTTCGGGGTGCGCATGGAAGCGATCCTGTTTGCGGCGGCGCGCAACGACCATGTCGAAGAGGTCATTCGCCCGGCGCTTGCGCGCGGTCAGATCGTGCTCTGTGACCGGTTCCTCGATTCGTCCCGCGTCTATCAGGGCACGACCGGCAATCTGGAGCCGGATTTCATCGAGACGTTGCAACGCATCGCGATCGACGGTGTCGTGCCGGAACTGACGCTGATTTTCGATATTGCCGCCGAAAAGGGCCTCGCCCGGGCCAGGAAGCGCGCGGATGAAGGCGCTGCGCCGGACCGCTTCGAAAAAGAGGAAATCGAGACCCACGAGAAGCGGCGTGAGGCCTATCTGGATATTGCGCTCGCCGAGCCGCGCCGTTGCCGGATCGTCAACGCCGACCAGCCGGAAGAAAAAGTGGCGGAGGATGTCATGTCCTTCGTCGAGCCTTTGCTCGAACAGCTGAAAACAGCAGCGGGCGCGGCGCATGAGTGAGGTCCAGGGCGTTCTCGACGGTGCGATTGCGCCGCAGCAGAACACGAAGCTTTTCGGACATGAGGAAGTGGAAGCCTTCCTCGCGCAGTCCTATCGCTCCGGCAAGGGCCATCATGCCATTCTGATCGAAGGGCCGGAGGGGATCGGCAAGGCGACACTTGCGTTCCGTTTCGCCAATCATGTGCTCAGCCATCCCGATCCGTCGCTGGCGCCGGATTTTCTCGCCGATCCCGATCCGCAATCGCTGGTCAGCCGGCAGATCACCGCAGGCGCCTCGCATAATCTGCTGCATCTGACCCGTCCGGTGGATGAAAAGACCGGCCGTTTGAAATCCGCCATTACGGTGGACGAGGTGCGGCGGGCAGGGCACTTCTTTTCGCAGACCTCCGGCACCGGCAACTGGCGCATCGTCATCATCGATCCCGCCGACGATCTCAACCGCAACGCCGCGAATGCGATCCTCAAAATACTGGAGGAGCCACCGAAACGGGCGATGTTCCTCGTTCTCTCCCATGCGCCGGGAAAATTGCTGCCGACCATCCGTTCGCGCTGCATGCCGTTGAGGCTCCTGCCGCTTTCCGATACGGCCATGGTGCAATCTCTCGATCATCTCGGCATCAGCCCGGAAGGCGAAAAGCGCGACGCCCTGCTTGCCGCCTCCAAGGGCAGTGTGGCGCAGGCGTTGAAGCTGATGAATTACGGCGGCTCCGACATTGTCGAAGCCTTTGCGCAGGTCATGGCGGCTGAGGGACCTGGTGTGCGCAAGCAGATGCACAAGCTTGCCGAGGTTCTGGCACAGAAGGATGGCGACATCGTTCTCGGCTTCTTCATGGAGCATGTGACGGAAGAACTGATGGAGCGCGCAAGGGCGGCGGCGATGGCGGGCGATATCGCGGCGGCGGAGAAACATGCACGGCTTTCCTCGACGCTCTCGGAACGCATCACCGTGGCGCAGGCCTATAATCTCGACAAGAAGCAGATGGTGCTTTCCATTCTGGAAGATATCCGCTCGGTTTAGGTGCGGGGATCAGGAATCATACCCGAAATGGGGAAGTTGTTGTTTCGCTGCTGCGAACAATGGTTTAAGAGCGGTCTATCCAAAAAACAGCCTGTAAAGTCGATAGACCGTCATGACAGACAAGACACCATTCTACATCACCACCGCGATCTCCTATCCTAACGGCAAGCCGCATATCGGCCATGCCTATGAGTTGATTGCGACGGACGCCATGGCACGCTTTCAGCGCCTGGATGGAATGGATGTGTTCTTCCTGACAGGCACCGACGAACACGGCCAGAAGATGCAGCAGACGGCGCGGGCGGAAGGCATTTCGCCGGAAGAACTGGCTGAGCGCAATTCCGACCAGTTCCGCGCGATGGGCAAGCTGCTCAACGCCTCGAACGACGATTTCATCCGCACCACGGAAGAACGTCACCACGAGACCTCGCGCAATATCTGGAACCTGATGGCTGACAGCGGCGACATCTACAAGGACAGCTATGCCGGCTGGTATTCCGTGCGCGACGAGGCCTATTACGCCGAGGACGAAACGGAAGTGCGCGCTGACGGCGTTCGTTACGGGCCGCAGGGCACGCCAGTGGAATGGGTGGAGGAGGAAAGCTATTTCTTCAAGCTCTCCGAGTATCAGGACAAGCTGCTGAAGCTCTATGAGGAGAACCCGGAGTTCATCGGCCCGGCAGAACGTCGCAACGAAATCATCTCCTTCGTCAAATCCGGCCTCAAGGACCTGTCGATTTCCCGCACCACCTTCGACTGGGGCATCAAGGTTCCAAACGATCCGAAGCATGTCATGTATGTATGGGTCGATGCGCTGACGAACTACATTACCGCCACCGGATACATCGAAGACAAGAACGGCCCGCGCGCCAAATATTGGCCTGCCGACGTGCATATCATCGGCAAGGACATCATCCGCTTCCACGCGGTCTATTGGCCCGCTTTCCTGATGAGCGCGAAGCTGCCGCTGCCCAAGCGGGTCTATGCGCATGGCTTCCTGCTCAACAAGGGCGAGAAGATGTCGAAGTCGCTCGGCAATGTCGTCGATCCGGCCAATCTGGTGAACCATTTCGGTCTCGATCAGGTCCGTTACTTCTTCCTGCGCGAAGTCTCCTTCGGCCAGGACGGCAGCTATAGCGAAGAGGGCATCGCCACCCGGATCAATGCCGATCTCGCCAATGGCATCGGCAATCTCGCCAGCCGTTCGCTGTCGATGATCGTCAAGAATTGCGAAGGCCAGATCCCGACGCCCGGTGAGTTCACCGAAGAAGACAAGGCGATGCTGGCTTCCGCCGACGGGCTGCTGGCGCTTTGCCGCGAGGAAATGGGCAAGCAGCTCATCCACCGCGCGCTTGCGGCCATCATCGCCGTCGTCTCGGAAACCGACCGCTATTTCGCGTCGCAGGAGCCGTGGGCGCTGAAGAAGACCGATCCCGAGCGCATGGGCACCGTGCTTTACGTTACGGCGGAGGTGGTGCGCCAGATCGGCATTCTCTTGCAGCCGATCATGCCGGGTTCCTGTGAAAAGCTGCTGGATCTCGTCGCGGCGCCTGCCGACAAACGTGATTTTGCGACTTTGGGCGAGGCGGGTCGTCTGGTTCCGGGCACGCCGCTGGAAGCACCGAAGCCGGTTTTCCCGCGTTACGTCGCACCGGAAGCGTGAAGGCGAGACCCATGCTGATCGATACCCATTGCCATCTGGATTTTCCCGATTTCGAGGCTGAGCGCGACGATATCATCGCCCGCGCCCATGCTTCGGGCGTCAGCCAGATGGTGACGATCTCTACCCGGGTGCGTCGTCTGCCGGAACTTTTGAAGATCACGGAAAAATACCCGTCAGTCTTCTGTTCGGTCGGTACGCATCCGAACAATGCCGACGAGGAACTGGATATCACCGCCGACGAACTGGTGCGGCTGGCCGAGAGCCATGACAAGATCGTGGCGATCGGCGAGGCGGGTCTGGATTATTTCTACGATACGCAGAAGCCGGAAGACCAGAAGACCGGCCTCATTCGCCACATCGAGGCCGCAAGACGAACGAAGCTGCCGCTCGTTATTCATAGCCGAAACGCCGATGACGACATGGCCGCTATTTTGCGCGCCGAAAGCGGGAAGGGTCCATTCCCCTTCATTCTGCACTGCTTTTCCGCTGGTCCCGAGCTGGCGAAAACCGGTGTCGAGCTTGGCGGTTATGTGTCCTTTTCCGGCATTCTGACCTTCCCTAAATCGCAGGATATCCGCGATATCGCCGCCACCGTGCCGCTGGACCGGCTGCTGGTGGAGACGGATGCGCCCTATCTTGCGCCGAAGCGCTGGCGGGGAAAGCGCAACGAGCCGTCCTACGTGGTCAATACCGCTGAGGTTCTGGCCGAGGTGCATGGTGTTTCCTATGAGCGCATGGCCGAAATCACCACCGAAAACGCCTTCCGCTGCTTTTCCAAGATGACAAGGGTGTAGGTGTGGCAATCTACCGTCGTCGCTTCACGGTTCTCGGATGCGCGTCGTCGCCCGGCGTGCCGCGCATCAACGGCGACTGGGGCGCGTGCGATCCCGAAAACCCGAAGAACCGGCGCACGCGAACGGCCTTCATGGTGGAGCAGATCGGCCCGGATGGCGGCAGGACGACTGTTGTCATCGACACCGGTCCGGATTTTCGCGAACAGATGATCGCGGCGAAGGTGGAGGCGGTCGATGCGGTGCTTTACACCCACGCCCATGCCGACCATCTGCACGGTATCGACGATCTGCGCATCTATTTCGCCCTTCAGCAAAACCGCATTCCGATCTATGCCGATCCCATTACCATGGCGCGCATAAAGGACGGTTTCGCCTATTGCCTGGAGACCCCGCCGGGCAGCAGCTATCCGCCCATCGTCGAACCGCGGATCATCGCCGATATCGACGCGGCGCTGATTATCGATGGGGCAGGCGGGCCGATCCCGTTCAACGTGCATATGCAGCAGCATGGCGATGTGCATTCGCTGGGATTCCGCATCGGTGACGTCGCCTATTGCACCGATGTCAGCGATTTTCCGGCAGAAAGCCTGCTGAAGCTTGCCGGTCTCGATGTCCTCGTCATCGACGCGCTGCAGCACCGTTATCACCCCAGCCACCTTTCGCTGGAACAGGCGCTTGGCTGGATCGAAAGATTCGCACCCAAAAGGGCGATCTTGACCCACATGCATATTCCGCTCGATTATGAAACGGTGATGCGGGAAACGCCTGATCATGTCGAACCGGCCTATGACCAGATGCGTTTCGAGATCGAGATCGAAGCAGCCTGACGCCGCCTGAAAAGGAACAGCATGTCGACCAAGCCTTTCCGTGCACCCAGTATGGCGAGCTTTTTCGACAATCTGCGCGCCAGTCGGCTGCGGGCGATGTTCCGGCGCGGCGAACTGGGACTGGTGCTCCTTGCCGTCTTCATCGGCATTGCGGCAGGCCTTCTGGTGGCGCTGATCGGCGCCTTGAGCACGGCGTTGCATCTGCTGGTTTTCGGCGTCGAGCGGCTGAGCAGCAGCGATCTTTCCGGACGGATCGTGCTTGCCGGCCCGATCATCGGCGGCATCGTGCTCGGGCTGATCATCTTCATCCTTTCGAAGACCCGCAAGAAACCCATGGTCGACCCC
This sequence comes from Agrobacterium sp. 22-226-1, assembly GCF_053522345.1. Classification (NCBI taxonomy): domain Bacteria; kingdom Pseudomonadati; phylum Pseudomonadota; class Alphaproteobacteria; order Hyphomicrobiales; family Rhizobiaceae; genus Agrobacterium; species Agrobacterium sp. 22-226-1. The sequence goes on along the minus strand of NZ_JBNWCP010000003.1, from coordinate 239,458 downwards.
ATCGAGGCGAATGCGCTGCATGGCGGCCGGCTGTCGTTGACGGACAGCATCATCGTTTGCGTGCAAAATATCGTCTCCAACGGTTTTGGCGCGTCCGTTGGGCTGGAGGCCGGTTACACCCAGATCGCCAGCGGCGTCGCCTCGAAGATCGGCATCAAGCTGAAACTGCGGCGAGGGGATATGCGTATCCTCGTCGGCTGTGGTGCGGCGGGCGCGATTGCGGCCGCCTTCAACGCGCCTCTGACCGGGGCATTCTACGCCATCGAACTCATCATCGGCACCTATACAGTGGTGACGCTTGCGCCGCTCATCGTCTCGGCGCTGGTGGCGACGACGGTCATGGGGATTATCGGCGGCCATGGCATCTCGATCGATATTGTCGATGCCAGCCGTGTAACACCGGCGGATTATGTGCCCGCCATCTTTCTCGGCGTCGTATGTGCGGCCATCGGCATCGTGTTGATGCAGGCGGTGTCCTTCATCGAAGAAACCGCACGCAAAAGCGCCATTCCGGGCTGGCTGCGTCCTGCCATCGGCGGCGTGGCGGTGGGCGGGCTCGCGCTGATTTCACCGCAGGTGCTGTCGAGCGGCCATGGCGCGCTGCATCTCAATATCGATGCCGAACTGACGATATACGGGGTGGCCGGGCTGTTCCTGCTGAAGGCGGCGGCCAGCGCCATTTCCATCGGCTCGAATTTCCGCGGCGGCCTGTTTTTCGCGTCGCTGTTCATGGGCTCGCTGCTCGGCAAGATTTTCGCGCTCTGCGCACCCTATATCGGTTATGGCTCGACGGCGCCTATCGTCTATGCCGTGATCGGCATGAGCGCCTTTGCCGCTGCCATCATCGGCGGCCCACTGACGATGACGTTTCTGGCGCTGGAACTGACCGGCGACTTCCAGATCACGGCGCTGGTGCTTGCCGCCGTCATCACCACTTCGCTCGTGGTGCGCACGACCTTCGGTTACTCCTTCGCCACCTGGCGTTTTCACCTGCGTGGCGAGAGCATTCGCAGCGCCCATGATATCGGCTGGATCCGCGATCTGACGGTCGGCAGGATGATGCGCGCCGATATCCGCAAGGCCAATGTCAGCATGGGTCTTCCAGCCTTCAAGGAGAAGTTCCCGCTCGGTTCGACGCAACGGGTAATCATGACCCATGATGACGGACGTTATGCCGGCATCGTCCTCGTGCCCGAAATCTACGCCGACCCGATGGATCGCGACCCCAGCAAGATCAGCCTCGAAACCTATCTGCAATACAAGAACGATGTGTTGCTGCCGACCATGAATGCCCGCCAGGCGGCGGCAGCCTTCGATGCGGCGGAGAGCGAAGCGCTGGTTGTGGTCAATGACAAGATCGAAAATCGTCCTGTCGGATTGCTGACTGAAAGCCATACGCTGAGACGCTATAGCGAAGAACTGGATTTGAGACGCCGGGAGGCGTCAGGTGAGTTTTGAAATTACATTAGATTTTCGATTTTAATTATTGATATAACTACATTATTAAATTTATTGTCGCTCCAATTCCTCATAAAAGAAGCCGCCATCACCCGCTTCGCGCAAAACGGCTTTCACCAGACCACGACGGCGCAGATTTGCGCGGCGGTGGGCAGGCGTTCCGGCAATCTCCTCCATATTTCGATAGCAAGCAAGCGTTCATCGAAACGATCGTTGCCGAAGAGCGGCGGGAAACAGCCGACTGTTTCGCCGAACTCGGCGCAGCGAACGATCAGTTCGGTGCGATTTTGTGTTTCGTCGACGCCTCGCTGGAGCTTGCGACCGATCCGACCTATGCCCAGCCGACCATGACGATATCCGGCGCTTGACACGCCCAATATATCCATTATTCTGGATGTATGGATAACAGTAGTGCAATAACCGCGCTCGGCGCGCTCGCCCAATCTACCCGACTGGAGACCTTCCGGCTTCTCGTGCGCCACGAGCCGGATGGCATTCCGGCCGGTGAGCTTGCGCGTCTTGTCGACGTTCCCCAGAACACGATGTCGGCGCATCTCGCCACGCTTTCCCGGGCCGGTCTGGTCAAGAGTGAACGGCAGAGCCGGTCTATCATCTATCGCGCCGATCTTGACGGGTTGCGCCTGCTGACCCTGTTTCTGCTGAAGGATTGCTGCGGTGGCTCGACCGAGCTTTGCGCGCCGTTGATTGCCGAGCTGACACCCTGCTGCAGCCCGCAGGTAAAGCCGTCATGAACGCCGCCGGGCTGGTGTCCACCATTTCTTCTGCTTCGATCGCGGGGCTTGCGAGACCACCGATCTAACCACGGACCGAAACCATGACCGACAAGATCTATAACGTGCTCTTTCTGTGCACGGGCAATTCCGCCCGCTCCATTCTTGCCGAATCCATTCTCGCCAAGGAAGGTGAGGGGAGGTTCAATGCCTATTCGGCCGGCAGCCAGCCGAAGGGAGAGGTAAATCCTCACGCCCTGAAGGAACTGGCGGTACTGGGGTATCCTACCAGCGGCTTCACCTCGAAAAGCTGGGACGTGTTTGCCGGGCCGGATGCGCCACGGATGGATTTCATCTTCACTGTGTGCGACAGCGCCGCCGGCGAAGCCTGCCCGGTCTGGATCGGCCATCCGATGACGGCCCATTGGGGGATAGAGGATCCCGCCGCTGCGGTCGGCTCGGAGATCGAGGTTCAGCGCGCCTTCGCGCAGGCCGCGCGTTTTCTCAAGAACAGGATCGCGGCTTTCGTCAGCCTGCCCCTGCAATCCATCGATCGAATGGCGCTGGAAACGCAGCTTCGGCAGATCGGTGCATTGGATGGAACCACCAATCCTGAAGAAAAGTCGGCCTGATGTCTGCCTTCGAACGATATCTGACTGTCTGGGTGTTTCTGTGCATCGTCGCCGGTGTTGCGCTCGGCCATTTGATGCCCGGCGTCTTTCAGCTCATCGCTGCGGCCGAGATCGCCAAAGTGAACATTCCGGTCGCGATCCTGATCTGGCTGATGATCATTCCGATGCTGCTCAAGATCGATTTCCGGTCTCTTTCGCAGGTCGGCATGTTCTGGCGCGGCATTGGCGTGACGTTGTTCATCAACTGGGCCGTCAAGCCGTTCTCGATGGCGCTGCTCGGCTGGTTTTTCATCGGCTGGCTGTTCCGGCCTTATCTTCCGGCTGGTGAGATCGATTCCTATGTCGCCGGGTTGATCATCCTCGCCGCTGCTCCATGCACCGCCATGGTCTTCGTCTGGAGCAACCTTACATGGGGTGAGCCGCTGTTTACGCTGTCGCAGGTCGCGCTCAACGATGCGATCATGGTCGTGGCCTTTGCTCCCGTGGTCGGCCTGCTGCTTGGCCTTTCCGCCATTACCGTGCCCTGGGATACGCTTGTTCTCTCCGTTGCGCTCTATATTGTCGTTCCGGTCATCCTTGCGCAGCTGATCAGGCATCGGCTCATGACTGACGGAACCTCACGGATGCTGGATTGCGTTCTCGCAAAGCTGCAGCCGGTTTCTCTGGCGGCGCTGCTCGCGACACTCATTCTTCTCTTTGCCTTTCAGGGCGAGCAAATCATCGCCCAGCCCGCCATCATCGGCCTGCTCGCCATTCCCATCCTCATTCAGGTCTATCTGAATTCGGGGCTTGCCTACCTCCTGAACCGCATGATGGGGGAGCGCCATAGCGTCGCCGGGCCTTCTGCACTCATTGGCGCCAGCAACTTCTTCGAACTTGCGGTCGCGGCCGCCATCAGCCTGTTTGGCTTTCAGTCAGGTGCTGCGCTGGCAACCGTTGTCGGCGTCCTCATCGAAGTTCCGGTCATGCTTTCGGTCGTCTGGATCGTGAACCGCTCGAAGGGCTGGTATGAGGCTGCGCCCGCCGTTTCCCGAACCACAATGACCGAAAGGCAGTGACCATGGACGCCACCATCTATCACAACCCGTCCTGCGGGACGTCGCGCAACACGCTGGCGCTGATCCGCGCGGCAGGGATCGAGCCGACCGTGATCGAATATCTGCGGGAACCGCCGACACGCGAGAATCTCGCAAGAATGATTGCGGATGCGGGCCTGACGGTGCGCGAGGCCATGCGCGAGAAGGGGGCGCCCTATGCCGAGCTCGGTCTCGACAATCCGGACCTGACTGACGACCAGTTGCTCGATGCGATGATGGAAACGCCGATCCTCATCAATCGCCCCTTCGTCGTGACACCGCTCGGCACCAGGCTCGCCCGTCCTTCAGAGGTCGTGCTGGATATTCTGCCGGACGCTTTCAAAGGACCGTTCTTCAAGGAGGACGGCGAGCGGGTCCTCGATAGTGAAGGAAAGCGCGTTGTCTGATACGTTTCCCGCGTTGCAGGCGCATCACCTGCACGGCATTGACCCGGAGGCTCTGCGTCCAGCGTTTTCGACCCACAAACCGCGCATTCTGATCCTTTACGGCTCGCTGCGCGAGGTGTCCTATAGCCGTCTGCTGGCATTCGAGGCTGGGCGGCTGCTCGAACGGCTCGGTTGCGAGGTTCTGATATTCGATCCGAAGGGCCTGCCTTTGCCCGATGAAGCGCCGGCCAGCCATGCCAAGGTGCAGGAACTGCGTGAACTTTCCGAATGGTCGGAAGGACAGGTCTGGGTAAGCCCGGAACGTCATGGCGCAATGACCGGCATCATGAAGTCGCAGATCGACTGGATTCCTCTTGCTATCGGTTCTTTACGGCCGACACAGGGCAAGACGCTCGCCGTCATGGAAGTGTCCGGCGGCAGCCAGTCCTTCAACGCCGTGAACCAGATGCGAATTCTCGGCCGATGGATGCGGATGATCACCATTCCCAACCAGTCCTCGGTGGCAAGGGCGTATCAGGAATTCGACGCGGAAGGCCGGATGAAGCCGTCATCCTATTATGACCGGGTCGTGGATGTCTGCGAAGAACTGGTGAAATTCACGCTGCTGACGCGTGACGCTTCCAGCTATCTCACAGATCGATATAGCGAACGCAAAGAGTTGGCAGATGAACTTGAGAAACGTGTTTCGCTAAAATCAATCTGACAGGGTGAGTTCTGTTCAACGCTTCGTGCTTTTCAATCTCGGAACCATATGATCACATCTGCTGCGGCGGGAGAAGATATTCACGGGCTTTCGAGGCGTTGCACCAGCCATGGCTCGATCTTTCGGCGACATTTTCACGAGCAATAGCCGCATAAATCTGGAATCACATCATCGAATAAGTTCCATAATCTATCTTATGCGATTATTGTTTGTAGCCGGGTACATTCTATTTCCAAGTGCGACATGCCAGTGATTTCAATGGCTTCACTTTGGAGATTTTCGCATGTCCGGATGCTATTCGCAATTGACCCTCGCCGATCGTCGCCTTCTTCATCGTCTCGTTGATCAGAAAGTCACTATCAACGAGATGGCCCGCCGGCTCGGACGCCATAGGTCAACCATCTATCGCGAAATCCGTCGCAACACCTTCCATGACCGTGAGCTTCCCCAGTACACCGGTTACTTCGGGATGATCGCTGATCAACTGACCCGCGAGCGACGAAGACGCTTGCGCAAGCTGCGACGCCATCCGGATCTGCGAGCCGACGTCATCCGTCAACTCAAGGCTCGATGGTCTCCCGAGCAGATCGCCGGGCGTCTGCTGTCGGAGGGAATAAGCCCTGTTCGCGTGTCCGCCGAAACGATCTACCGGTTCATTTACAGCAAGGAAGATTATGCGCTCGGCCTCTATCAATACCTGCCGGAAGCGCGCCGCAAGCGTCGTCCTCTCCGCTCCAGAAAACCGCGCGATGGTGCTTTTCCAGCAAGCCATCGCATATCGCAAAGGCCTGATTTTATTGGAGACAGATCGCGGTTCGGGCACTGGGAGGGTGACCTCATCATATTCGAGCGTCCGTTTGGCCATGCCAATGTGACGTCACTTGTCGAACGCAAAAGCCGCTATACTGTTCTGATCAAGAACCCGAGCCGACATTCGCGACCGATCATGGACAAGATCGTGCGTGCATTCTCCAGCCTGCCCGCCTGCGCACGTCAAAGCTTTACGTTCGATCGCGGCACAGAGTTTGCGGCATTCCGGGCTTTGGAAGATGGTATCGGCGCACGAAGCTGGTTCTGTGATCCAAGCGCGCCCTGGCAAAAAGGTGCGGTGGAAAACGCCAACAAGCGCATCCGCCGCTTCCTGCCGTCGAACACGGACCTCAGCCAGATGTCGCAGGCAACGTTGAACCAGGTCGCACGTATCCTCAACAACCAGCCGAGAAAGTGCCTGGGCTACAGGACGCCGGCCGAAGCGTTCATGGCCCATTTGCATGAGGAGGCCTGATCCCCTACCCTGAAAACCGGCACGTTGCACTTGGAGTAGCTTCTCCCCCGCAAAGTTAGAATGTCCTGTTTCTGCAAAGTTGGAATGTCACACTCCCCGGATCTGATTGACGTCTGGGAGATGCAGATGGGATTGATCACCATGAGCGAGCGCGATTTGCAGCGGATCGAGGTTTTGTCGAAAGTCGTTGAAGGCCGCATGACCATTGTCGCAGCGGCGCATGTACTGGCAATCAGCGTCCGGCATATTCAGAGATTGATTGGTCGTATTGAGGCTGCCGGCGCTGCCTCGATAAGGCATAAAGCGATCGGTCGGCCGTCAAACAATAAAATAGCCACCGGCGTCCGTGATTATGTTTTGATGCTGGTGCGAGAACGCTACCTTGATTTCGGGCCAACGCTGGCGGCCGAGAAGCTCCAGGAAGAGCACGGCGTGACGGTTTCACGCGAGACCTTGCGCAAGTGGATGCAGGATGCCGGTCTATGGCTTTCGAGGAAGCAGCGGCGGACGTTTCATCAGCCGCGGTTGCGACGAGAGGCCTATGGTGAACTGGTCCAGATAGACGGCTCCGAGCATCGTTGGTTTGAGGATCGTGGGCCCGCCTGCTCGCTATTGGTCTTCGTCGACGATGCGACCGGAAAGCTGATGCAGCTGCGGTTTGTTCGGTCGGAGAGCGCTTTCACCTATTTCGAGGCGCTTTCGCTTTACCTTGAAGAGCATGGCGCACCTATCGCCTTTTACTCCGACAAACATTCCGTTTTTCGTGTCGCCCGGAAAGACGCCAAGGGCGGGCAAGGCATGACGCAGTTTGGTCGCGCGCTATCGGAACTGCACATCGAGATCCTTTGCGCCAATTCCAGCCAGGCCAAGGGACGCGTCGAGCGTATGAACAGGACATTGCAGGATCGGCTGGTCAAGGAATTGAGGCTTGCCAATATCAGTGACATGGAGACCGGCAATGCGTTTCTGCCAGCCTTCATCGAGCGATACAATGACCGCTTTGCGGTGACCCCTACCCGCCCCGACAACCTCCATCGGCCTGTCAATCTGGCGCCAAGCAGGCTGAATGACGTGCTTTGCAAACGCGAGCAAAGACACGTCGGCGCACAGCTTTCATTCTCCTATGAGCGCAAACGCATCATGCTTGAAGAGAACAACGTCACGCGCGGCCTAGTTGGAAAGTATGTCGAGACATACGCATACGCTGATGGACGACTGGATATTCGATGGAAAGGTCACTCGTTGCCTTACAAGATTTTCGACAAGGACCAGCGCGTGACCCATGCGGCTGTGGTCGAGAACAAGCGTCTCGGCGAAGTGCTGGCCTACATCAAAGAGCAGCAAGATCGAGACCACGCACCTGCGCCAAAGACCAACAGTGAGAAGATCGGCTACAAGCCGAGAGGCCGCAAACCCGGTCCGCGCACGGATTTCATGAATGATCCGGACGTCATTGCGAGACGGCAAAAGGCTCTTGCTCAAATAGATGCGGCTGAATGATCCACTTCCGGCCAAAAGCGGAAGACTGCAGCTGGCCCATTGCTGTCATAAGACGTCGTAATCAAGATTGTTGGAGAGACCATCATATCTGGCCGGACGAGCAATCCGCAGAAATAGCGCATCGCCCACCATATCGCGTGGTCAACAAAGAAGACTCCGTTCATTGCGTCAAACGCAATACACTCGTCAGATTTATTGCAATTTACGAGACAGTCAAACTCGTTCAGTTTCGGGTTCTAAACATTTCTCGAAGGAGCCAACGATGACGAACAAAGCAAACAGACCCCGCGTTGAATCTGCAAACCACGGCGTTGCCTGGGAAAAAGCATTTGGCTACGCACAAGCGGTCAAGGTTAAGGATACGATCTATGTTTCCGGTCAGCTGAGCCACGATAGCCAAGGGAATTTGGTCGCACCTGCCGAAATCGATGCCGCTGGAAAGCCAGTTTCGTTCGACACCATGGAAGCTCAGATTCGCCAAACTTATGAGAACGCCCGCGTCCTCCTACAACAATTCGGCGCAACCTTCGATGACGTGGTTGAAGAGACACTTTACGCACTGGACGTCGATGCAGCCTTCGGCCCCGCCTCGGAAATCCGGAAAAAAGTCTACGGTTCCGATCTCCCTCAGCTGGCTAGCAACATCATTGGTGTGACGCGCCTCGCCTTTCCCCAACAGCTCGTTGAGATCACGTTCCGAGCGGTCGTGGACCGTTAAATGGCGGTGCGGGTTCTCAGATAGAAAAGCACGGTTTGTCAAAAAGATCGCGCAAGTCTATGCCTTATACGGCAGCGTGGTTACTTCCTCGATCGTCTCCCTCTGGGGTGACGATCGAAGGAAGCTAAAGCCGAAGGGGGAGTTCCATCACCCGCCCCCTCCCTACCCTTGCAACCCGGCCCAGCCGGTCCGGTCGGGGGCTGATTGTTTGAGCCAGTGTCGCACTTCTCACGGGCTGAAAGAGCGACAGGGGACATTTTAACTTTGCGCAATGCGCGACATTCCAACCTTGCTGCCACATTGTTTGTGGATTGGTACATTCTATTTCCAAGTGCGACATGCCAGTGATTTCAATGGCTTCACTTTGGAGATTTTCGCATGTCCGGATGCTATTCGCAATTGACCCTCGCCGATCGTCGCCTTCTTCATCGTCTCGTTGATCAGAAAGTCACTATCAACGAGATGGCCCGCCGGCTCGGACGCCATAGGTCAACCATCTATCGCGAAATCCGTCGCAACACCTTCCATGACCGTGAGCTTCCCCAGTACACCGGTTACTTCGGGATGATCGCTGATCAACTGACCCGCGAGCGACGAAGACGCTTGCGCAAGCTGCGACGCCATCCGGATCTGCGAGCCGACGTCATCCGTCAACTCAAGGCTCGATGGTCTCCCGAGCAGATCGCCGGGCGTCTGCTGTCGGAGGGAATAAGCCCTGTTCGCGTGTCCGCCGAAACGATCTACCGGTTCATTTACAGCAAGGAAGATTATGCGCTCGGCCTCTATCAATACCTGCCGGAAGCGCGCCGCAAGCGTCGTCCTCTCCGCTCCAGAAAACCGCGCGATGGTGCTTTTCCAGCAAGCCATCGCATATCGCAAAGGCCTGATTTTATTGGAGACAGATCGCGGTTCGGGCACTGGGAGGGTGACCTCATCATATTCGAGCGTCCGTTTGGCCATGCCAATGTGACGTCACTTGTCGAACGCAAAAGCCGCTATACTGTTCTGATCAAGAACCCGAGCCGACATTCGCGACCGATCATGGACAAGATCGTGCGTGCATTCTCCAGCCTGCCCGCCTGCGCACGTCAAAGCTTTACGTTCGATCGCGGCACAGAGTTTGCGGCATTCCGGGCTTTGGAAGATGGTATCGGCGCACGAAGCTGGTTCTGTGATCCAAGCGCGCCCTGGCAAAAAGGTGCGGTGGAAAACGCCAACAAGCGCATCCGCCGCTTCCTGCCGTCGAACACGGACCTCAGCCAGATGTCGCAGGCAACGTTGAACCAGGTCGCACGTATCCTCAACAACCAGCCGAGAAAGTGCCTGGGCTACAGGACGCCGGCCGAAGCGTTCATGGCCCATTTGCATGAGGAGGCCTGATCCCCTACCCTGAAAACCGGCACGTTGCACTTGGAGTAGCTTCTCCCATTGAAGCCATCTCCCTGACGGGTGTTTTCCGATACACAGTCAAAGTTGGTCTTCCCCTATGGGCGGGATTTTGATGATCTGCCGGCGTGGTGTGGATTAAACCTCTTCCTGTGGTGTTCTCCTGAGTGCGACTACTCATGAAGGAGCTTGCGTCGTGAAATATTTCCACCCCATCACTCTCCTTATCGCGACATTGGTTTGCACGCCGGTCTCTGCCAATCCATTCTCGTCTGCGGCCGGGCGCTATCGTATCGATCCTGCCTCTCACATCCGCTTTTCAATTGCACAGGTTGCCGGCCCCGGGATCAAGGGCACAATTCCTGATATTTCCGGCCGCTTTGATATCGACCCGGACCAGCCGGCCAGATCTTACGTGGAAATCAGTCTCAACCCTTCCAGTGTCCAGACCGGGCAAGAACGGGTGGAAAACTTCCTGCGATCCAGCGCGGTTTTTAATATCGCCGTTTATCCGCAGATCGTGTTTCGCTCCAGCCGCGTTACGCAGGACGGACCGCGCAGCGCCGTGGTTGAAGGCACATTGACAGCCAGAGGCATATCCAGACCCGAAACGTTTCACGCGACATTCGTTGAACAACAGAAGGGATCCGTCACCTTCCACGTCACCGGCAATGTCGCACGCCTGCCCTATGGCATGGGTGTCGGAGTGCCGCTCTATTCGAATACGGTCGCATTCGACATCGATTTGAAGGGCGTCAGATAAAGGCGCTGGGGCAGAAAAAAATCGAGCGGCGGTGGGATTAAGTGCCGCTGGCGGGTGTTTTTCTAATATCGGGCATATCGTCCGATCCATTACCCTTCAGAGGACAATCTTCATGCGTGCACATCATTTCGTTCTGGCCGGCATAGTAACGCTTGCCGCCACGGCTGCCCTTGCCGAACCATATGCCGGTGGCGCCGTGGTTGAAAAGGCAACGGCCAAAGGCACGATCCTGACCGACGCCAAGGGCATGACCCTCTATACATTCGACAATGATACCCATGGCGCATCGGTCTGCTACGACGGCTGCGCAAAGAAATGGCCGCCCCTCGCCGCCTCGAAAACCGACAAGGCGGATGGCGACTATAAACCAATCTCCCGCAAAGATGGTACGATGCAATGGTCGCATGACGGGAAGCCGCTCTATCGCTGGCAGATGGACAGCAAGCCCGGCGATGTCACGGGCGATGGTGTCGGCGGCGTCTGGCACATTGCCAAGGAATAGTGTCCATGCCGGATTTTCTGGACGAGATGACGAGTTGCATACCAGCGCTTCGCCGCTACGCGAATGCGCTCACGCATGACCGTGACACGGCTGACGATCTCGTCCAGGACTGTCTGGAAAGAGCCATCCGTAAAAAGGCGCTGTGGAAACCGCAGGGACCGTTGCGTCCATGGTTGTACCGGGTGCTCGTCAACGTCTACCGCAACAATCTGCGCGGACGCAATCGCCGGCCCTCGCAAGTGCCGATCGACGATGTTGCGGAGCAACTGTTTGTGCCGGCGGCGCAGACGGGCCGGATTGCGCTTGCCGAAATGGCCCACGCCATTGAAAAACTGTCCAGCGAACATCGCGAGGCCCTGCTCCTCGTCGTCGTCGAGGGCCTCAGTTATGCGGAGGCGGCAGATGTTCTTGAAATTCCGCTGGGCACGCTGATGTCCCGTCTGGGGCGGGCCCGAACGGCCCTCGCCCGGATGACCCAGGAAGACCAACCAAATCTCAAGGTGATAAAATGACCGGCAGCGAACAGCAGATAACCGAAGCCGATCTGATCTCTTATGTCGACGGGCAACTCGAAGACCGGCGGCGGGACGCCGTTCGTGCCCACCTCGCCTCCAATCCGGCCGATGCACGCAAGGTTGCGATGTGGCAACAGCAGAATGCGACGCTTACGGCTCTCTACGGCCCGCTTGATACCGACGTCCTGCCCGAGCGCCTCGATGTTTACCGCATCGAGCGGCGTCTGCGGTCACAGCGCGCCGATTGGCGTAACATGGCGGCGGCATCCGTCCTCATTCTGGCCGTTGGCTTGACAGGCGGCTGGTTCGGGCGCGGGCTGGTGTCTCAGGTCATGGAACCGGCCCATTCCATCGTGGCGGATGCAGCACAGGCGCATAAGCTGTTTGCGAGCGAGGTTCTGCATCCCGTCGAAATTCGGGCCGATGCGGAGAATGCTTCCAGCCTGCCGAAATGGCTTTCGAAACGGCTGGACCGCAAACTGAACATTCCCGACCTCACCCGCCACGGTCTGTCCCTTGTCGGCGGCCGGTTGCTCCCCAGTTCCGAAGGCGCCGCCGCCCAGCTGATGTATGAGGATAAAAGCGGGCAGCGCGTCACTCTTTATATTGTGGCTGCGGTCGACTCGAGCGACACCGCCATGCGGCGCTCCAGCGTCGGTTCACTGGAGGCCATCTCCTGGGACGACGAAACCATCCGCTGTGCTTTGGTCGGCAACCTGCCTTCCGACCGCATGGACGCCATCGCGAAAGACACCTATCAACAATTGAGCTAGCCGATGAGATATTTCGAGGATCATTCCGATAGCGCATCGATGCGGGAACGGCTGTGGCGTAATACGCCCATATCCTACGGATTGGTGGCAATCGCGTTCCACTGGACAATCGCGGTGCTTTTCCTGGCGCAGCTTGCGCTGGGATATCTGATGAGCCGCGACAATATCGACCCGGTTCTTCAGTTCGACCTGTTCCAATATCACAAGTCGATAGGATTTCTGGTGCTGGCCCTCGCCGCGCCGCGTTTCCTGTGGTCGGTTTTCAGCAGAAAGCCGCAGGCTCCTGAAGGCGAAGGGCTGGCATTGAGGTTTGCCGCGCGGGCCGCTCACGCCGCATTGCTGTTCCTGACGCTCGCCGTTCCCCTCGCCGGCTGGGCAGTCGCGTCGACCTCGCCTCTGCAAATCCCCAGTTACGTCTTCGACCTCGTGGTCGTGCCGGGATTGCCTCTGGTGATTTCCGACAAGGCGGAGGCCTTCTGGAGCGAGGTTCACGCCACCCTCGCCTACCTTGCTGCGGCCATCGTATTTCTTCATGTAGCGGCGGCGTTGTGGCACCATTTCATCCGCAAGGACGCGACTCTCCGACGTATGCTTCTGTTTCCGACAGCCGCAGATAGCAGGGGTAAAACCTCCTCCTCCCGGAAATAAACGCACAAGCCGTTTTTATTTAAGTATATGTTTTTACATTATTTTTTTGTGAGAAATAAAATCCGACCGGTGACGTCGTTCGGTCTGGGAAGAATGGGCGGGTCACCTGACGTTGCATAAAAGTCGCATCGCAACGGCTTTCGGCCTTTTCTCCGCACTGGATGACTCTGCTTCGGAACGATCGTTTGTTATTGTCGCCGCCGAAGAGCATTGGCGCATCGAGGTAGACTTTGCCTAAGTAAATACCGGTCTCAATCCAGTTTCACCCGTATTGCCGGATAGCCGCAGGCTGTCGGCGAATGATCATGTTCATCGGGTGGTGGCAAGAGACCGGTCTGGCATTGTTACAATGTGCCCTGCGCAGCGCCGCTGTCTCAGCTCTTCACCGCCCCAGAACACCGCCATGCCGTTCCCGTAAGGGTTTTCTCCTGCACCATCTCGGTGGACTTCCAAATGGAAGACCAAGAGACTATGTGCAATTTACTTCGGGTCCAATGGACCATTACGCCACGAACGGCGCCCCAGCCCTGGCTTGCATGCAGCGGATGCGGCGGCCTGAGGGCGTTTCAGGCCAGTGGCAAGATCCGGCTCAATGCCAATGGCCGCAAGCTGGATGCCTGGCTTATCTATAGATGCATAATCTGCGACAAGAGCTGGAACAGGCCGATTTTCGAGCGCCAGAATGTCCGGGACATCAGCCCTGCGGTTCTCGAAGCGCTGCAGTCCAACGATCCGCAATGGATAAGGGCGGAGACCTTCAACCTCGAAGCCTTGAGACGTAAATCGCAGCGCGTCGACGAGTTTCCCGAATTCGATATCGCGAAACAGATCCGGGATGAACCTCCCGACTGGGCCATGGCGGAGATCGATCTCATGGTTCCGTTTCAGGCCGGCATACGCCTTGACCGACTGCTAGCGTCTGAACTCGGGCTTTCGCGGTCGATGCTGCAGAAGCTTCAGGATGACGGTTCGCTTCGGGCGCAGTCCGACCGTTCCGATCTTTTGCGGCGGCGGGTTAAAAACGGCACCCGGATCGTGATCGCGCGCTGCGACGGCTTCGATCCGGAGCATTTATGGAAACCCGTGACGGCGGATTTCTAACGGCATGGCGAGGGCCTGAAGGTTCAGGCCCTCGCTTGCGGCATCGTTCAACCGAAGACCCCCTGCTTCGCCTCAGGCGAGTGCCTTCTTCACCGCGGCGAGACCGCGGCGCAGGAACGGATCGGAATGGACGTAGAAGAATTGCACGCCGCGCTCCCGCCAGTGCGGCACTTCTTCCAATGTCGCGAGCGTTCCCGCGATCTTTCCGGCTGCGCGTATCTTGTCGACAGCGATGGCGACTTTTTCCATCACCACATCCGGGCGCGGCTCACCGAATGGCGGCGCGGGCGGATAGCCCATATCCTGCGAAAGATCGCCGGGACCGATGAAGAAGACGTCGATGCCCTCGACCTTCAACATCTCATTCAGAACATCGATCGCATCGACGGTCTCGATCATGGCGATGACCAGCCGCTTTTCATAATCCGACGGCAGGGCGTAACGCACCGCATCGACAATCGCGCGGGCCTCGGCGGCATTGCCGACCATGGGCACCATGATACCGTCCGCACCGGCATTTAGATAGCGAATGATGAGCGGCCGCTCGTGCGAATGCGGGCGCACGATGGCAGCGCCACCGACGGAGCGCACCACCTGCCCGGTCGCCCGCACATCCTCGAAGCTCCATGTGCCGTGCTCGCAATCGAGGAAGACCGCGTCCGCGCCCAGTTCCACCAGCCGGGCGGAAAGGCCCGACGACGTATGGTGCGGGGTGAACATGCTGATAGCCTCACCCGCCGCAAGACGGGCGCGCAGCTTTGCTCCATTCATGGACGTCTCTCCCTAGTTCTTTTTCGGCATATCCGGCGTGTCGTCCGGCGCGCCCACCCAGCGCGCGACTTCGATATCCTTCGATGTGTCACGCATATGGGTCGGGCAGATGTGCAGTTCCGGAATGACAGCGCTTTTGTTCAGGCTGGCGCAAAGCAGAATGGCGCGGGCCACGTCATGCGGATCCATCATCACGGCGCGTTCTTCCTTGAGAGGCGGACGCGCGCGGTTGTTCATGATCGGCGTATCCGTCTCGCCCGGCAGGATGGTCGTCGCGCGGATACCCTGGTTGCGATAGGTATTGTGCAGGAAGGTCATGAAATTCTTCACGCCCGCCTTCGCCGCACCATAGGCCACGCCGCCCAGAAGATTGGGATTGAGGGCGGCGAGCGAGGAGACGGTAATGATTGTGCCCTCACCTTTTTCGATCATCTCTGGCAGCACCGCCTGTGTCAGATTGAACACGGCCGTCAAATTGACGTTGATGGTGGCGTTCCACTCCTCCTCGCCGATGAAGCGGGCGTTGAGCACCTTGCTGGCGGAACCGGCATTGTTCACCAGAATATCGATGGGACCGACGGCCTCGCCGATAGACTTGACCGTGTCGAAGATCGCCTCGCGCGAAGCGATATCGAGCGTGCGGGCAATGGCCTTGCCCTTTTTCTTCTCGATCAGTTCCGCAACCTCGCGCAGCGGATCCAGACGGCGTCCGGTCAGAACGACCGTCGCCCCTTCTTTCGCCAGCAGAATTGCGGTTTCGCGGCCGATGCCTGAACCGGCGCCGGTTACCAGCGCAATTTTTCCGTTCAGCAGTCCCATTCTCATCTCCTATTCGGCTGCGGCAGCAATGGCGCCAGAATAGCCGAAGATTTCTTTCGCCGCCTTCGCGGTTACCAGACCTTCGGAAATATCCTGTTCGATCAGCGCGTGCGAACGCTCGCTGGCCCTGCCCCAGCCGCCACCGCCGGGTGTCTGAACTTCCAGACGTTCGCCGGTCTGAAGAACGACCTTGCCCTTGGGGAAATGCGACTTGCCCTGCTTCATTACCTTGCCGGCGGACCCGCTCTGGCCTTCTACCACGCCGAAGCAGGGATGGCGGACACGTTCCGATGCCAGATAGATATTCATCGGGTTCTTGCCGAGATTGCGCAGAACGACACGCTGGCCAAGGCCGCCACGATGTTTGCCGGCGCCACCGGAATCGGCGATGAGTTCCTTGCGTTCCGTCAGCACCGGAACGGCGACCTCGAACATTTCGATGGCCGTGACCTTGCAGTTGGATGGGAAGCTCAGCGTATCCAACCCGTCGAATTCAGCGCGTGCGCCCTGCCCGCCATGGAAATTCTGCACGGAACCGTATTGCGTGCCATCGTTACGCTGGCCGACGCAATTGGCCGCCCAGATCGGCGCGCCGCCGCTATCGCCCAGAACCTTTTCCGGCACGATGCCTTCCAGCGCCTTGAAGATGAGCGAAGGAATGACGTGGCCGATCAGGTTGCGTGAATTGCCCGCCGTCCACTCCTGCGGATTGAGAATGCAGCCGAGCGGCGCCTCGTCGGTGATCGGGACGATGCAGCCCTCATTATTGGGTGTTTCGGCATCGAGCAGGCATTTCAGCGCGTATACCGAATGGGCGTAACGATAATTGGTGCGGCAGTTGATCGAGTGCAGGACCTGATCCGACGTGCCGGTATAATCCACATGAATGGAATCGTCCCTGACGATCACCGAGGCTTTCAGCTTGACGTCGACATCGTACCCGTCCAGCAGGACTTCGGCGGAATAGGTGCCGTTCGGCCATTCGCGGATTGCCTTGCGCGTCTGCGCTTCGGAACGGGTATGGATGGCGTCCGCCAGTCCATCGACATCGTCCAGCCCGTATTCGTCGAGGAATTTCACCAGTTCGCGGCCCATGACATTGTTGGCGGCTATCATCGATTCCAGATCGCCGCGCACTTCCGTGGGAAGGCGCACGGAGGCTGCGATGATATCGAATACGTCCTCGTTCGGCACGCCGGCCTTGAGCAGCTTGACGATGGGAAAACGGATGCCCTCCGCGAAAATGTCGCTGGCTTCCGAATGCAGCGGCGCGCCGCCGATATCGGGAAGATGGGCGATGGACCCCGCATAGGCGACGACCTTGCCATTCTTGAAGATCGGCGTGATCATCGTCACGTCAGGCAGATGGCCGGTTCCGATTTCCGGATCGTTGGTGGCCAAAACATCGCCCTCTTCCAGCATCTCGACCGGAAACTTCGGCAGGAAATATTTCTGCGCCGCTGCGGGCAGCGAGGTGATGAAAACCGGGATCGACCAGGTGCATTGCGCCAGCGCCCTGCCCTTACTGTCGAGAAGAACCGTAACGTAATCATGGTTCTCTCGCACGATCGGCGAAAACGCCGTCTTGCCGAGCACGTTATCGGCCTGATCCGCGATGAAGATCAGGCGGTTCCACATGACCTGAAGGTTGATCGGATCGTTGAAATCGGTTGCGGGTTTCGACATCTGACTGCCCCCTTAGAGAATGTTGATCACGAGATTGCCGTGGGCATCGACATGGAAGGTGCCGCTCGGCCCGACAACGGCCGTCGATTCCCGCTGTTCCACAATGGCAGGCCCCTTCACCTCGTGGCCGACCGGCAGCTTGTAGTGGTCGTAAACCGAGGTTTCGACATAACCGCCCGCCTCAAGGAAATAGACCTGCCGGCTGCCCTTGCGGGCTTCGGCAACGACGGTTTCATGCGGCCGGGTGACCTGATCCTTCTCGCCGCTGGCGCGGAGACGCCAGGTGATGACTTCCAGCGGTGCGGCCACCGTGCGGCCGAACAATTCGCGATAGAGCTTGAAGAAACTGCTGCGCAATTCTTCAAGGAAAAGGTCTTTCGGCAGGTTGCGGTCGGGCAGTACCACCGTGATCTCGTGTCCCTGACCCACATGGCGCATATCCACGGTATAGCGATTGCTGATCGTCTCCTTCGGAACGCCGGCGGCCGAAACGACTTCCGCCCCTTGAGCGGAAAGATCATCGAGCAGGCGGTTCATGGCATTGATATCCCAGGCGTCGAGCGCCATCGGATGGCTTGCGGAGAGATCGACGGCGACCGGCGCGATCAACAGGCCGATGGCGGAGCTGACGCCCGCGCCGGTCGGGCAGATGATGCGTGAAATGCCTAGCTTGCGGGCGATGCCGTAGGCATGGACCGGGCCTGCCCCTCCGAAGGCCACCATCGGCAGCGAACGCGGATCGACGCCGAGATCGGTCGCATGCATGGCCGCTGCCTTGCTCATGGATTCATTGACGAGATCGTGGATGCCCCAGGCGCAGCGCTCGACGGACACATCGAGAGAAGTGGCCAATTTCGACATCGCCCCGTGGGCGGCGTCCTTCGACACCTTGAACGAGCCGCCGACGAAGGATTCCGTTCCCATGTAACCGAGCAGAATATCGGCATCGGTTACCGTCGGTTCTGTTCCGCCGCGCTGGTAGGCGGCCGGTCCCGGCATGGCGCCGGCGGAATGCGGGCCGACATCGAGCAGGCCGAGAGGGTTCTTCGCGGCGATGGAACCACCGCCGGCGCCGATCTCGATCATCTGGATCGACTGAATTTTCAGCGGAAAACCGGATCCCTTGCGGAAACGCTGGTAATGCGCGACTTCGAGATCGGTCCCGACATTCGGCTCGCCATCGGGAATGAGGCAGAGCTTGGCGGTGGTGCCGCCCATGTCGAAGGAAAGCACGCTCGCCTCACCCGCCGTGCGGCCGAATTCGGCGGCGGCGACAGCACCTGCGGCGGGGCCGGATTCGATAAGGCGCACGGGAAGTTCGGCGGCACGGCGGCTCGGCACAAGACCGCCCGAAGAGGTCATCCACAGCACCTGCCGGTCGATTCCCTTCTCAGCAAACTCCCGCTGCAGATGGGCGACGTGGCCGGACATTTGCGGGCGGGTATAGGCATTGACCACCGTCGTCGAGGCGCGGTCGAATTCGCGCATTTCCGGGCAGACCTCGGAAGACAAGGACACGAAGATATCCGGGTCTTCCTCACGCAGAAGTGCGGCGACGCGCTGCTCATGCTGCGGATATTTGTAAGCGTGCAGCAGGCAGACCGCCACCGAGCGGATGCCCTTTTCCTTCAGCCGTCCGGCAATCTCGCGGACGGTTTCTTCCTTGAGCTCCGTCATCACCTCACCATCGGCGGCGATGCGTTCCTCTGCGCCAAAGCTGTTGGCGCGGGTGACCAGCGGATCGGGATATTTGATGTTCAGATCGTAGAGATCGTAACGCCCCTCGTTGCGGATCCGCAGCATGTCCTGAAAACCGTCGGTGGTGACGAAGCCGGTTTCCACGCCCTTGCGCTCCAGAACGGCATTGGTGACGACGGTGGTTGCGCCAAGCACCTGCAGGTTCTCGATGGCAATCGCATCGCCATGTTTTTCGAGCAGTTCCGATACGCCCTGGACAACAGCTTCCGCCGGATTTTTCGGCGTGCTCAGGACTTTATGGAGGTGAAGTTCGCCGCTGTCATCCAGAAGCGCGAAATCGGTAAAGGTACCGCCAGTATCGAAAGCCAGTTTTGCCATTGTTTCCCTCGAGCGACCATGCAGCCTCTTTGGCTGCCTTGTGGACCCAAATTTGAATCCGTTCACTGATGGAAAATTGAAGCCTTCAGCCGGCCTTTACCAACACAACCTCGGTCTGCCGCCATAGGGTTTGCTTATAGCGAATTCAGATGGCGCGAATGCCGGGGTGGTGGCCGCTCTTGAGCTTGGTGACGATCTCGAGAAGCACGGAACGCGCCGCCAGAGCCGGCTCGGAAAGCGGCATATGATCGGAAACGCAGAGCGAAACCGTGGCGTCTATGACGGGGGTTGTCAGCGGGTGCAGCTGCGCGCCGCTGAAGCTCGGGGTTTCCAGAACAACGGAGGCTGGAAGGATAGTCGAGCCGAGACCGTCCAGCACCGCAGCGCCCAAAGCAGGCACGGATTCCAGTTCGGAAATGACCTCCGGCTTTGCGCGCGCCCGCGCCAGCCCTTCATCGATGAGCCGGCGAAGGAAATGCGCCTTGCTCGGTAGCAACATCGCGTGGCCATCCAGCGCCGAGAGCGGAAGCGGCTGACCGGGGTCGGCCGGCAACTTCATATCGGCGGGCGAGACAAGGAACATTTCTTCGCGGAACAAAGGTTCCAGCGTTACGCCCTTGATCGGATCGGAGGTGTAGATCAGCGCCATGTCCATCTTGCCGGTCATGATCAGCTCGCTGAGGATATGGCCGAAACTGTCGTTGATATGGACCGTAATGGCGGGAAACCGCGCCCTCATCTCCTTGATAAGCGGCAGCGACAGTGCGCTGGACGATGAATAGGTCGCAAGCCCGATGGAGACGCGGCCGGAGACCGAGCGGGCCGAGCGGTCGATATCGGTCTGCGCCTGCTCGATCTGCTTCAGCATGATCTGCGCATGGCGATAGAGGATCAACCCCGCTTCGGTTGGCGTGATACCGACATTGCTGCGTAGCAGGAGCTGGTGTTTGAAATGCTGTTCCAGCGACGCGATCTGCTGCGACAGCGCCGGCTGCGCCACACGAAGAATGCCGGCGGCACGCGAAACGCTGCCGGTATCGACGATCTTGACGAAGCTCTTGAGTTTTTTGAAATCGACGCTCATCGGTCCCCACTTTTTTGGGGAAATCCTAGCGCATCGATGCGGAAACAGGAATGGATTTCTGCAAGGACGATGCGTAATTTCAATGGGATAGAGAGTTTTACACGCCCGCACGCGGTAGACGACACAAGTGCTTTATGTAATCGGACATTTCCTCACCCTCATTCCTGTGCCCGTCACAGGAATCCAGCCGACGCGGCTCTCGCGCGGCCGGAACAGTCCTTTCAGCCCAAGGACTTGGGCTGGCTGGATCCCTGTGACAAGCATAGGGATGAGGGACGGTGAGCGGACCACAAAAAAAGCCTCCTTTGGGCCAAGCGGTCTGTCTTACCGCAGCGCAGCCACCGCCCGTTCGATGCGGTCGCATGCATCCTCCAGCACCTCCATGGAGGTGGCGAAGGAAATGCGGAAATAGGGCGAAAGCCCGTAGGCCGCACCCTGAAGAGCCGCCACGCCGACGCTGTCGAGGAGATAGAGGACGAAATCGAGATCGTTTTCGATCACCTTGCCATCCGCCGTCGTTTTGCCGATCACCCCGGCGCAGCTCGGATAGAGGTAGAAAGCCCCATCCGGAACCATGCAGGAGAGGCCGGGGATCGCGTTCAGACGTGCGCAAGCGTAGTCGCGCCGCTGTTTATAGACTGCGACGCTTTCCGTCACGAATGTCTGGTCGCCGGAAAGCGCATGGGCGGCGGCGGCCTGGCTGACCGAGGACGGGCAGGATGACATTTGCGATTGCAACTTGTTGATGGCGGCGACGAGTGCTGCCGGCCCTGCCCCGTAACCGATCCGCCATCCCGTCATGGCATAGGATTTTGAAACGCCGTTGGTCAGAAGCACGCGGTTTTTCAGTTCCGGAACGACGGCAACGAGGGTTTTCATCGGCTCGTCCCTGAACCAGACCTGATCGTAAATATCATCGGATAGGACCATGACGTGCGGATGGCGCAGCAATACGTCGCCCAGCGCCTTCAGTTCCGCTTCGCTATAGGCAGCACCCGTCGGGTTCGAGGGGGCGTTGAGGATCAGCCACAGCGTCTTCGGGGTGATCGCCGCTTCCAGCGCTTCGGCCGTCAGTTTGAACCCCGTTTCCTCCGGGCACGCGACGATGACGGGCGTGCCGTCATTGGCGATGACCATATCAGGATAAGACACCCAGTAAGGAGCCGGAATGATGACTTCCGCACCGTTTTCCACGCTGGCCATCAGCGCCAGGAACAGGATCTGCTTGGCGCCGCCGCCGACGCAGATTTCGCTATCGCCATAGGCGATGCCAAGACGTTTCTGGAAGTCGCCGATGATCGCCTTGCGAAGCGCCGGCGTGCCGTTGACAGCGGTATATTTGGTCTCTCCCCGGTCGATGGCGGCATGCGCCGCAGCCTTGACGGCTTGCGGCGTATCGAAATCCGGCTCGCCCACCGTCAGGTCGGCGATATCGCGGCCTGCGGCTTTCAATTCGCGGGCGCGGGCCGCCGCCGCCGTGCTTGGCGAAACCCTAATTTTCGACACGCGTGATGCTGGCACGAAAGTGCTCATGGTCTTTCCTCGTCTGATATAAAGCTTTGGACCAGTCAGTGCGCGGCTTCGAGTTCGCCGCGCATCTTTCCGGTCAGGAACAATTCGCCAAGTTCATCATGGGTGATCTCCGCCGGCGTGCCATCCCAGATCACCTTGCCGAGACGGAGAATGACGGCGCGCTGCGCCACCTCCATGGCCTTTTTGGTGTTCTGCTCAACAAGCAGGATGGTCATGCCATTCGCATGCAGGCGCAGGAGTTCATCGAATACGATGCCGATTGCGGCCGGCGACAGGCCGACCGAGGGCTCATCCACCAGCAGCACCTTCGGCCGCTGCAGAACCGCCATCGCCACTTCGAGCAATTGCTGCTCGCCGCCCGACATATTGCCTGCGAGCGTCGAACGCCGTGTCTTCAGGATCGGGAAAAGATCGTAGACATAATCCCGGTCCGCCTTCACCTTTGCATCGCGAATGGTATAGGCGGCCATTTGCAGGTTTTCATCGACCGTCATCACCGGGAAGTTGCAACGGCCCTGCGGCACGAAGGATATGCCCTCGCCCAGAATGGCGCGCGACGACAATCCGGCGATATTTTTGCCACGCCAGTCGATGCCGCCTTCCTTGATGGTTGTCATGCCATAGAGCGTTTTGAGCAGGGTGGATTTGCCCGCACCGTTCGGCCCCATGAGGGCCACGAATTGCCCGGCCGGCACATCCAGATCGACGCCGTTCAGGATATCGAGATTGCCGTAACCCGCGCGCAGGCCCTTGATGGAAAGATTGCTGTCAGCCGCCAAGATAGGCCTCCCTCACACGCTGGTCCTGAATGATGTCATGCGGCAGTCCCTCGACCAGTTTCGTTCCCTGATCCAGCACGACGACGCGCTGGCAGATGCTGGTGACGACATCGATGTTGTGTTCGATGACGAGGAAGCTCACGCCAAGCGATTTATTCGCATATTGGATCGTCTCCACCACACGCTCGATGATCTTCGGATTGATGCCCGCCATCGGCTCGTCGAGCAGGATGAGCTTCGGCTCCGGCATCAGCATGGAAGCGAACTGGATGAGTTTCTGCTGACCGCCGGAGAGGTTGCCGGCGGGCTGATGGCGAACGTCCCACAGCCCCGCCATCTTGATCAACTCGCGCGCCCGCTCTCTCAACCCGCCCACGCGGCGGCGCGACATGCCGCCGAGACCGAAGGTCGACAATAGCGAGGGAAAGGTGAACATCTGGCCGGCGATGACAAGGTTTTCCTCCACATCGAGCGCCTTGAAGGTGACTGTCTTCTGGAAAGACCGCAGCATGCGGCCTTCGCGGGCGATGCGGTTGAGCGACCAGCCGGTGATGTCCTGCCCGTCAAGGATCACCTTGCCGGTGTCCGGCCGGGCAAGCCCGGTGCTGCAATCGAAGAAGGTGGACTTTCCGGAGCCGTTAGGCCCGATCAACCCGGCGATTTCGCCGCGATTGATGTGCATGCTGACATCGTTGACCGCCTTCACCGCACCGTAGGACTTGCTGAGGTTCTTTATCTCGAGGATGGGAAGATGAGCCGTCATTTCGAACCTCCGATCGCGTTCCAGAAGCGATTGATCAGGGGAGCAAAGCCCTTTTTGAACCAGAAGACGAGAACGAGAAGGCAGAAACCATAGGCGATCATCCGCACTTCTGGCGCGACGCGCAGCGCCTCGGTCAGACCGACGAAAAGCAGGCTACCGAACACGGTTCCCGAAATCATGCCAGCACCACCGCCAAGAACGATGATCAGCATCGTCGTCGAATAATACATCTGGAAGGTCAGCGGGCTGACCACCGTGAGATAATGGGCATAGAGGCTGCCCCCCACCCCGGCAAAGACGGCGCTCAGCATGAAAACGATCAGCTTGTAGCGCCAGGTCGGAACGCCGAGAGACTCCGCCAGCGTCTCGTTTTCGCGAATGGCCACCATGTTGCGGCCGGCCGGCGAGCGGACGATTGCCCATGCGGCAAGCGTTCCCAGCACGCAGATGGCCAGAGCCAGATAATAGAAACTGGTGGTTCCGCTGACCGTGAAGGAGAGCGGGCCAAGCTCGAAATAGGGTTTCGGGATGCCGGAAAGGCCCATGTCACCGCGGGTCAGTGAAATCCAGTTCTTGGCGATTGCCTGGCCGATGATGACGAAACCGAGCGTACACATGACGAAGGATGTCGAGCGAAGTCGCAACGCCGGAATGCCGAGCGGCAGGGCAAGCGCGCCGGAGACGAGGCCGGCGGCAATAAGGTTCACATAAAACGGCGTTTCATAGTGAACCGCCAGCAGGCCGGCCGTATAGGCGCCGATGCCGAAGAAAGCAGCCTGCGCCAGCGAGAGCAGGCCGGTATAGCCGACGAGCAGATTGAGCCCATGCGCCGGCAGCATGAAGATGAGTGCGATGATCAGCGAATGGGTTACGTAACGCGTGCCGATGAAGGGCGCGGCAAGTGCAACGATAATCAGGACGGCGGCGAGCGGAATGCGCAGATCGCGGCGGCGTGCCTGGGGAACGGTGTCTGTGAGAGACATGTCTAGTCCTCAAAATTCGAGAAAATTCGGCTAGCGCGGCTTCTAAAAGCGCGCCTGCGTCGAAAACAGGCCGTGCGGACGCCACATCAGCATCAGGATCAGCGTTGCGAAACCCACCGTGTCGCGGAATTGCAGCCCGACATATGTGGCGACGAGGCTTTCGGCGATGCCGAGGATCATGGCCGCGAAGAAGGTTCCCCGCACATTTCCAAGCCCGCCCATGATGATGATCGGCAGGGTCTTGAAGGTGATGAGTTCCCCCATGCCGCCATAGACGCTGACATTGACCGGCGCGGTCAGAACGCCCGAAAGTGCGGCGAGCGCGGCGCCCAGGATGAAGGTGCGCAACACGACCTGCGACACATCGATGCCGACCACGCCGCAGCATTCGACATTCTGCGAGACCGCCCGCATCGCCATGCCGAGACGGCTATAGGTGACCATGAGTTCCAGACCGACGAAGACGATGAGGCAGACGACGAGGATGAGCACGCGCTGCTGCGCCAGCGTGAAGCCGAGAATGGAAATCGGCTCGATATAACCGCCGGCGAAAAACTTGTAGCCGCCGCCGAAGACGAAAATGATCGTGTTTTGCAGGATCAGCGCGATGCCGAGGGTGGCGAGAACGCCGGACTCCGCCGGCGCTCCCACCATTCTGCGCATCACCAGCTGGCCGACCACATAGGCCACGACCACGGTGGAAAGCACGCCGACGACGATCGAAGCCTCATAGGAAAGGCCGAGATAATCGATGGCGAACCACGCCCCGAAGGTTCCGAGCATGTAATATTCGCCATGAGCGAAGTTGATGGCTCTCAGCACCCCGAAAATCATGGTCATGCCGACGGCGACGATCGCGTAGACGGAACCGGTGACGATCCCGTTTACGACTTGCTCGAGAATTGTCGAGAACATGGCTGTACCCCTCCCGGTCTGTCAGTTCACAGGGTACTGGATTTCCGCCGTATAAGCGCCCTTAATGCTGGGCTTGCCGTTCTCGATCTGGAGAAGGATCATCGGAAGGCGCGCCTGATTGTGATCGTCGAAGGTCACTTCGCCGACCGGGCTCTTGTACTTGATCCTGGAGAGCGCCTCGCGCACCGCATTGCGATCAGCGCTTCCGGCTTCCTTGATCGCCTGGGCGAGCAGGTTGACGGTATCCCAATGCACATAGGCGTGATTGTTCGGCGCTTCCTTGTAGGTGGCGGTGAATTTCTCGACGAAGGCCTTGCTGGCCGGACTATCGAACTGCGGCAGCCAGGCGGCGGCTTCCACGGCGCCTTCCATGGCTTTCGGCGCGGATTTGATCGTCTTTTCGGTGTTGAATTCACCGTTGCCGATCAGCACGACCTTGCCGGCAAGGCCGAGTTCCAGCATCTGGCGGGCAACGATCGGCGTGGTATCGGCGAGACCATACATGATGATCGCCTGCGCGCCGTTATCGCGGATCTTTGCCAGCACGCTGCGGAAGTCGACCTCGCCCT
Organism: Agrobacterium sp. 22-226-1; assembly: GCF_053522345.1. Classification (NCBI taxonomy): domain Bacteria; kingdom Pseudomonadati; phylum Pseudomonadota; class Alphaproteobacteria; order Hyphomicrobiales; family Rhizobiaceae; genus Agrobacterium; species Agrobacterium sp. 22-226-1. The sequence continues at coordinate 213,282 of NZ_JBNWCP010000003.1, read as the reverse complement.
CCTTGTAATAATCCTCGCTCAGAATTTCGCCCTTGAAGTCCGGCAGGTATTTCTTGGTGAAGGTGATGGCGGAGCGGCCGTAGTCGCTATCGACCGACAGGACGGCGAACTTCGTGAAACCACGCTGTTCGGCGGCGTATTTCGCCACGACAAGCGCACGGTTCTCATCCGTCGGATAGTTGCGGAATGTCCATTTGAAACCGCCCACACCCGCCTGATAGGTGATCTTCGGGTTGGAGGACGCGGCGTTCAGCAGCAGAACCTCGGCATCTTCGGCGACAGGCTGCATGGCGAGCGTCACGGAGCTGGAGACATCGCCGATGACGAAATCCACCTCGTCCTGATCGATCAGGCGGCGGGTGGCCGAAACACCTTCGACCGGCGTGCCCTGGCTGTCGGCGTTGAAAAGTTCGATCTGCTGGCCGTTGATACCGCCGGCCGCGTTGATGTCCTTTACCGCGAGTTCTGCGCCATGCATGGAGAAGGCGCCGTAGCGCGCATTCGGGCCGCTCATCGGCGCGACGAGGCCGAGCCTTATCGTGTCGGCCGCATAAGCTGCGGCGGAGAGCGCCGGCGACAGGCTCAGGATCGGAGCGACCGCTGCGGAAACCAGTAGAAGTCTGCGAGTAATACCGTTTTTCATGTTCCCACTCCTTTTCGGATTTATCTGTTCCGGCTTTGGCCGGGCGAGCTTTTCATGCTAATCTTTCAGGCAGAGTAGGTTCATCGCCGGATATTTTGCCAACACAAGTCCTTTCTGCCGCTATAGCGTTTCCTTATGCCGGCAGTTGTTTCCCCCTATCCAGACGTCGGGTTTCGATTTTTGCATGTCTTCCATGCAGGCAAATGCCTGTATTTTTCGCGTCAGAATGGGCATATTTTATGCAACTTCATCACTGGAAACCATGAAAATGAAACTTCACGAAACCGTTCGAAACTATTTCCGCAACCGTCGCGCCGTGGCCGAACTGAGCGCGCTCGATGACAGAAGCCTTTCCGATATCGGCGTCAGCCGCTCACATATCCGTTCCGCCGTGGAAGGCCGCCGCTAACAGGCAGAAACGGTCGCCTTCATGGGCGTCGGCGCGCAGCACGGTCTTCAGGTGCTGAAAATTGCGCCTCAGAATCGGTAAAGCTCCTGTAGAACTCTTCTCCACATATTGGGCGGCGCTTTCAGAGCGCGGCCAAGAGGAGAGTTGAATGAACCACCCCGATTATTCCCCCGAATATTCCGTCGTTGCGCAAATCCCGTCTGTCGAGGACTATCTGCGCCTTCGCGCCGTGGCCGGGCTAAGCCCCTTCTCACGAGAGGCGGCGGAGAAGGGTTTGCAGGGCACGGTCTTCTCCGTGCTGGTTCTGCATGCGGGTTCCGCCATCGGCATGGGCCGGCTGATCGGTGATGGCGGCTGCTTTTTTCAGGTCGTGGACATTGCCGTCGATCCCGCCCATCAGGGCCGGGGCTTGGGCAAGGCGGTCATGGATGCGCTGATGAGCCATGTGAAGAGCGAGCTTCCCGCTTCGGCCTATGTCAGCCTGATCGCCGATGTGCCGGCAAACAGGCTATACGAAAAATTCGGTTTCAAGGAGACCGCGCCGAGGTCGCTCGGAATGGCCTATCGCGTCAGCACCTCGGCTTGATCGCAGGCAGTCCGCAGCGAGGGTCCCTCCGGTCGATGCGGTTCAGCCGTTCGATGCAGCTTTGAAAATCGCCAACTGATCGGCAAAGGCGCGTTTATAGGCGGGACGCGCCTCGCCGCGGGCGACATAGGCCGCGAGATTTGCGTATTCATCGAGAATTCCCGAACTCTTTATCCGTTGCAGCACCGATATCATCAACAGATCGCCGGCGCTGAATGCGCCGTCGAGCCACTCGGCCTTCCCCAGTCGGCTGGACAATTCGCCAAGCCGCTTGCGGATACGTTCATCGACGATCTGCAGGCGCTCTCCGTGCCAGCTTTTGTCCCTTTCGAGAAAACCGGTGACAAAATGCTCGACGATGGGCGGTTCCATGGTGCTGAGCGCGGCGAACATCCACATGATTGCGCGCGCCCGCGCATCCGCATCCTGTGGTAACAGGCCGGCATGGTGTTCGGCTATATGGAATATGATCGCACCGGATTCGAAGAGGACGAGATCGCCCTCCTCATAGGTCGGGATCTGCCCGAAGGGTTGAAGCGCCAGATGCGCCGGTTCCCGCATCGCCTTGAAGGAAAGAAGGCGGACGTCATAGGGCTGGCCCACTTCTTCGAGTGCCCAGCGGACGCGCATGTCGCGGGCGAGACCCTTGCCGCCATCGGGCGAGCGTTCAAAAGCGGTAATGGTGATTGTCATTGCTGTTCTCCATCACTCCCCACCCCGGAATGCTGTCGCCTGACGTTGCGTCACACTATGCGCTGGGATGAGCGAAAACAACGTCGTCGTGTTTTCGGCACAGGCTCAGGCGGCGGCGCGCTTTCGACGGGACACCCAGATCAACACCGGTAATGCGGTAAAAGACAGTGCGGCGCCCGCCAGGAAGGTGCCGAAGGAACCATGGAGGTCCCACAGCAAGCCGGCGATGACGTTGCCGACCAGTACCGCCAGACCTGTCATCAGATTGAAGATGCCGAAGGCCGTTCCCTTGAGATGTGGCGGCGCCGTTTCCGCAATCAGGGCTGCGAGCAGACCCTGCGACAGGCCCATATGCAGGCCCCACAGAAGAATGCCGAACAGGAACAGCGGAATGGAATTGGCAAAAGCGAGCGCCAGATAAGAGGCCACCAGCACGGCCACGCTCGCCGCGATAATCCCTGAGCGGCCGATCCTGTCCGAAAGCCGGCCGGCGGGATAGGCTGTCAGGCCATAGACGGCATGCATGATGACCATCGTGATCGGTATCCATGCCGGCCGGAATCCTGCCTCTTCGGATTTCAGCAACAGGAATGCTTCGCTGAAACGCGCGAAGGTCAGGAGCGACGCCGCGATGATGACGATCCAGACCGCCCGATTGAGTTTCGCAAAATCGGCAAGCCGGAATGGCTTTTCGGCTTTCGGTCTTGCGGGCGCATCCGGCTCCTTCACACCGGCGATGAGGATGAACACCGCAAGGAAAGCGGGAATGACCGCGATCCAGAAAATGGCGAGCACATTTTCGCTGAGCGCGAACATCAGCCCGATGGCCGCCAGCGGCCCGATGAAGCCGCCGACCGTATCGAGCGACTTTCTGAGCCCGAATGCGGCGCCACGAATTTCAGGCGGCGTCACATCGGCAATAAGGGCGTCGCGCGGCGTTCCACGAATGCCCTTTCCGACCCGGTCCACCGCCTTGGCAGCGACGATCCAGCCAAGCGAGGTGGCGAAGGGAAAGGCGAGTTTCGAGATTGCGCCGAGACCGTATCCAAGCACGGCGAGCATTTTCCGCCGCCTCGTCCAGTCCGCGATAATCCCGGAAAACAGCTTGGTCGTGGTGGCGATGGCAACCGACATGCCCTCGATGAAACCGACAGTGACCGCGGAAGCGCCGAGACCGGAAACGAGATAATAGGGCAGCAGCGTCTGCACCATTTCCGAAGAAATATCCATCAGAAGGCTAACGATGCCGAGCACCCAGACCGTCGCTGGAATGCGTGCCCGAACCGTCGCGGAAACAGGCGCAGAAGAAGTCGTCATGATGCCCCCCGATCGTCTCTGGAATAATCATGTCCCCCTGAAACAATCAACCGTGCGGATATCGTGCAACCGCGACAAACAGGGAAAATCAGGGCAATCAAATCTCTGTGGGGCTGAAGCAAATACCGCCGAAGCCCGATGAAAGGGCTGGCCATTTCATGCAAAAACTCTAAGCTCCAGCGCCGGACACGGATTGCCGAGAACCATCAGTTTTCAGTTCAAATCATTAGGGAGAAAACATCAGATGAGCCTGCGTATCAACGACATAGCACCCGACTTCACCGCCGAGACCACCCATGGTCCGGTGAGCTTCCACGACTGGATCGGCGACGGCTGGGCGGTCCTGTTTTCGCATCCGAAGAACTTCACGCCGGTCTGCACGACGGAACTCGGCGCGATGGGCGGCCTGCAGCCGGAGTTCGAAAAGCGTGGCGTCAAGATCATCGGTATTTCCGTCGATCCGGTCGAAAGCCATGAAAAATGGAAGAACGATATTCGCACCGCGACCGGTTTCAACGTCGATTATCCGCTGATCGGCGACAAGGACCTGAAGGTCGCCAAGCTCTATGACATGCTGCCCGCTGGCGCTGGCGACAGTTCTGAAGGCCGCACGCCTGCCGACAACGCCACCGTGCGCTCCGTCTTCGTCATCGGTCCCGACAAGAAGATCAAGCTGGTTCTCACCTACCCCATGACCACCGGCCGCAACTTCGAGGAAATTCTTCGCGCGATCGATTCCATCCAGCTCACATCCAAACATCAGGTGGCGACCCCGGCCAACTGGAAGCAGGGCGAGGATGTCATCATCACCGCGGCCGTCTCCAACGAAGATGCGATCGCCCGTTTCGGCTCCTACGACACGGTTCTTCCCTATCTGCGCAAGACCAAGCAGCCCGGCTGATTTGAAGCCTGTGATGGGGCGGTGAAACATCATCGTCCCATCCAGCCGCATCTCTCATGGCTTTATGATCCCGCCATGATAGTCAAGCCGGTACGTCTCGACATGGCCCCGGTAAATGCGCTCGATCCCGGTGAAGGACCGGAATTCACCTTCATTCGTATCGACATAGACCAGATTTTCCACCGGGTGGGTGAAGCCGCCAAGGAACCGGCCCTGACGATAGAGCGTGGAAAGCGACCGCTGAATGACCATGCCGGCCGTGGCGCCGTCGATCATGTCGGGCCGGAGGATGCGGCCGTAATAACTCATCGCCCACACCGCCGTTCCCTGATGCCAGACGACCTCCTGGCCGATGAAATCGGTTCCCCCGAAATAGCTGTCGATATAGTGCCAGTCGCCGCTCTGATAACCGAGATCGTGCGATCCCTTGCGGGTGGGCGTCGCGGATTTGTTGCCGCCGCCGACATAGGTGGCGGACTTCGCCTGCACGATGAACTCTTCCAGCATGGGAAACCTTTCGGGATAAGAACATAAAGTGAACATAGGCGATTTTCAGGGTGGTCGCAAGTGCCGCCCCTACCCGGCATCGACCCCGCATTTCAGCAATGGCGGGCTTGGTAATCGCGGCGTTTGCGCTTAGAAGCGTGACAGGAATTATCTCAAAAAGAGTGCCCATGCCGCAAAACCCGCAAATCTATGTCGATGCCGATGCCTGCCCCGTGAAGCCGGAGATTCTCAAGGTGGCGGAGCGGCATGGGCTGGAAGTGACCTTCGTTGCCAATTCCGGTCTGCGGCCATCGCGCGATCCCATGGTGAAAAACGTCATCGTATCGGCCGGTTTCGACGCGGCGGACGACTGGATCGCCGATCATGCCGGTGAGAACGATATCGTCATCACCGCCGACGTGCCGTTGGCCGGCCGCTGCGTCGCCAAGGGTGCGCTGGTGACCGGGCCGACGGGCCGCGTTTTCGACCAGTCGAATATCGGGATGGCGACAGCAATGCGCGATCTTGGCGCGCATCTGCGCGAAACCGGTGAAAGCAAGGGATATAATGCGGCTTTTTCACCGCGTGACCGCTCGGCTTTTCTGGAGACGCTTGACCGTTTCTGCCGCCGTGTCAAAAAATGACGGCGCCAACGGAAAGGTGCCGCCCATGACCCCGGCCAATATGAAAAGCAACAGCTATCGCCGCCACCAACCTTTCGTCATTGCTTTTTTGGTCGGCGCCGTGAGCCTTGGCCTGGCGCTGGTTTTTGCGCCGCCGCTGGCGATAGAGATCGCGGCCGTTCTGTTCTTCCTGACCTATCTCACCCTGATTGCCTTTCGCCTGTCGGGCCTGACGGCGCAGCACCTTAAGGCCCATGCCGATAGCGACGATCTGCCTGCGGTCGCCATCATCGCCGTTACGCTGCTTGCCGTTGCCGTCGCGGTGGTATCGCTATTTCAGGCCCTCAACCATACGGGCGAGACGGTCTGGGCGCTGCTCATCGCCTTCGCCTCGGTGATCTTCGGCTGGCTCACCATCCACACCATGACCGCCCTGCATTACGCCCATCTTTACTGGCGGCCGGCCATGGTGGACGGCAAACGCCAGCATCGCGGCGGCATGGATTTTCCGGGCACGAAGGAACCCTGCGGTTACGACTTTCTCTATTTCGCCGTAGTGATCGGCATGACGGCGCAGACGTCGGATGTGGGGATAACCACGACCGCCATGCGCAAGGTCACGCTGCTGCACTCCATCGTTTCTTTCTTCTTCAATACGGTTCTGGTGGCGGCGGCAGTCAATGCAGCCGTCTCGCTTGCGGGCTGAACCGGGAAATTTCACAAGGAATGGCTTCATGAACATTATTTCGCAAAATACGGCCTTTGGCGGCATGCAGGGCGTATTTTCGCACACATCCGAAACCCTGAAATCTGAGATGAGCTTTGCGGTTTATGTGCCGCCGAAGGCGATCCATGAGCCCTGCCCCGTCCTGTGGTATCTTTCCGGCCTTACCTGCACCCATGCCAATGTCATGGAGAAGGGCGAGTATCGCCGCATGGCCTCCGAACTCGGGCTGATCATCGTCTGCCCGGATACCAGTCCGCGCGGCAATGATGTGCCGGATGAGCTGACCAACTGGCAGATGGGCAAGGGCGCCGGATTTTATCTCGATGCCACGGAGGAGCCCTGGTCCGAGCACTATCGGATGTACAGCTATGTGACGGAAGAACTGCCCGCCCTCATCGGCCAGCATTTCCGTGCGGATATGAGCCGCCAGGGCATTTTCGGCCATTCGATGGGCGGCCATGGCGCGATGACCATTGCGCTGAAGAACCCCGAGCGTTTCAAGAGCTGCTCCGCCTTTGCGCCGATAGTAGCTCCCTCTTCGGCCGACTGGTCCGAGCAGGCGCTGGAAAAATACCTCGGTACGGATAAGGCCGCATGGCGTCAATGCGACGCCTGTGCGCTGGTCGAGGACGGCGCGCGTTTTCCCGAGTTCCTGATCGATCAGGGCAAAGCCGATAGTTTCCTTGAAAAGGGCCTGCGCCCCTGGTTGTTCGAAGAAGCGATCAAGGGCACGGATATCGGCCTGACGCTGCGCATGCATGAGCGCTACGACCACTCCTATTATTTCATTTCCACCTTCATGGATGACCATTTGAAGTGGCATGCGGAGCGGCTGGGATAAGGATGGAGAAGCAGGCTGGCGGCGCCCTGTAAGCGCCGCCGTTTCGGATTTAACCTGACATTACGGGATGCGGGCAATGACCTTGATCTCGAAATCGAAACCGGCAAGCCAGTTGACGCCGACAGCGGTCCAGTTCGGGTAAGGCTTTTGGCTGAAAATCTCCTGTTTCACTGCCATAATCGTTCCGAACTGGTTTTCCGGATCCGTATGGAACGTCGTTATATCCACGATATCGTCGAAGGTGCAGCGCGCCGCCGCAAGTGTGGCCTTGAGGTTTTCAAAGGCCAGCCGGACCTGACGTTCAAAATCAGGTTCAGGCGTTCCATCGGCACGGCTGCCGACCTGGCCGGAAACGAAAAGAAGGTCACCGGATCGGATAGCTGCGGAATAGCCATGCTCCTCGTAAAGGGCATGCCTGTTAGCGGGGAAAATTGCTTCGCGTGCGGTCATTGTGCATCTCTCTTTTGGCTGAGTGGTCATGGACGCGAGAAGCGTTGCTCTTTCTAAAAGAAGGCTTCGGACGCCCATTTACATACGTTACGTATGCCAGATAGTTACATACGCGCCGCATTTCAATTACATATACGCAACGTATGTGAATTTTAGAGCACCGAGGATGCGCCTGAAATGCGGACAAATAGGCGTCACGCGTCGCCTTTTGTGTCCTGCTTATGGAAACAGAGCCGTCGCCAGCGTCGTCGGGCCGGGCCGGTTCAGCCTGAATTCGCGGATCACGCGTTCGGCGACACCATAGGCAAGTTCCTGCTCTATCGACTGATTATCGAAGCTGACGACGGTGGCGGTGAATTTGGCTTCCGCGATCACCTCTCCCGTCGCGACGGCTGCGGCGCGGACGATGACTTTGGCCGACGCCCTTTCCCCGAACAGGAACGGGCCGCGTGTAACGGATGCGAGGCGAATGGTCAGTACCACGCGCGGCCGGGTTTCTCCACGCGCCGTGGTCTTGATCGCATTCTGCACCTGCGCATGAATGGACTGCATCAGCGCCGGAGCGACATCCGGGCGTGCGGCGACGAATGCGCCGCGCACATCGTAAAGCAGGCGGTCGGTATTGGTCGCTTCCGGTTCCAGCCTGAAAGACATCAGCGTGAAACACGCCAGCACAAGAATGCCAAGGCGTTTCAACGAGGTGGTCATGATCAGCGGCTCCCCTAACGTGAGGTAACCGCATATTCGATCATCAGGGTTAGAAAAGCGTTAAGGCGCGCTCTTCAGGGACTCCAGAACATTGAGTGCCGCGCGCATGTCGACAAGCCTGACGGCGCGGCGCTCCAGCGCCTCCTCGTCCTCGCCCCATTGCTCGGCGGTCCAGTCCTCGTCCAGATGGGCAAGCGCCCAGGCTTCCTCCAGCGTCAGCTCCCCTTCCGCCAGCGCCAGCGCCAAAATGGCGGAGCCGGTCAGCGACGTCATGGTGTGAAGAGCGGCAAGCGCAATCGGTGTATCGTATTTCTTCAGCGTTACCGCAAAAGCCGCGATGGCTTCGCGCGGCTGGTCCTGATGCATCACGCCTTCGACGAGAATGAAGCGCGCTCCGAGCACATTGGCCGCCCAGTCCAGAACCGGATCCCAATGGTCCGTCTGCCGCGCAACCAGCGCTTCCGGATCGCCGGCGCGATAGCAGAGGAGATCGGAAGAGGAAAAACGCAGTATGTCTTCGAAAACCGCCTGAGTGTCGTTGGCGACGCCATCAATGGCCGTGTTCACATGCCGGGAAACGGGCATGACCACCGGATTGACCACTTCTTTCTGGGCATCCCACTCGTCGCGAAGCAGTTCCGCGAGCGCGCGCGTCGGGACGGTCAGCGGCTTCTTGGCGGGGGTGCGCAGCGGCTTGCCATCGAGAAGGATGGTGAAACCGCCCTCTTCCGCCTCGCCGACGTTGACATCCTTGTAGAACCGCTTCGGCAGGGGTTTCTGCATCTGGATCTGCGCGCGCAGGATCGGGTCGGGATGGCTCAGACCCTCCGAAAGGTCGTTCAGGAGATCACGCATGGCACGTCCTCGTCAGTCGATAGAAAAGGTTATTCAAGAATATCGGCCGGAACATAGGCCGGAATTTCGCGCGGGTGGCTGACAACCGCATCCGCGCCCGCCTTCCAGAGATCGTCGACCGAGGCATAACCCCAGGCGACGCCGATTGCTTTCGCGCCCGCAGCCTTGGCCATCTGCATGTCGTAGATCGCATCGCCGATAACGGCAGTATCGGCCGGAACCATGCCGGTTTCATGGCAGCATTCCATCACCATGGCCGGATGCGGCTTGGAGGGGCAATCATCCGCCGTGCGCGAAACGATGAAGTGATCGGCAAGGCCGTGGGTCTGCAGGATATGGATAAGCCCGCGCCGGCCCTTGCCTGTCACTGCGCCGATCAGCACATCGTCGCGTTTCGAAAGCGTATCGATCAGCGTGGCGATACCGTCGAAAAGCGGCACGGTCATTTCCGGCCGCTCCCGCAGGGGATGATAGATTTCCCTGTAACGTTCCGTCATCGCCTTCGCTTCATCATCCACATGCGCCTTGCCCAGCATGCGGGCGATGGCGATATCCAGCGTCAGACCGATGATCGCCTTGGTTTCGGAGATATCGGGGCGCGGTTTGCCGAAATCAGCGAAGGTATCGGACATGACGGCATGGATCAGGCCGGCGCTATCCACCAGCGTGCCGTCGCAATCGAAAAGAACCAGTTTCATGGGCTCTCAGTCTTCCCTATCGCCATCGGCCACGTCGAGACCGAGCAGGTTCCAGGTCTGCACCATATGCGGCGGCAGGGGTGCGCTGACCCGAAGCCGGCCGCCATTCGGATGCGGAATGTCGATATGGCGTGCGTGGAGATGCAGGCGCTTCTGGATGCCGCCCGGGAAATCCCAGTTCGGATCGTCGATATAATATTTCGGATCGCCGATGATCGGGTGGCCCATATGCAGCGCGTGAACGCGAAGCTGATGGGTGCGGCCGGTATAGGGTTCCATCTCCAGCCAGGCGAGGTTCTGCGCGGCGGTATCGATGACGCGGTAATAGGAAACGGCGTGATCGGCCCCCTCCTCGCCATGCTTGGCGATACGCATGCGATCGCCATCCATGGTCTGTTCCTTGACCAGCCAGGTGGAAATCTTGTCCTGATGCTTGCGCGGCACGCCCTTGACCAGCGCCCAATAGGTCTTCTTGGTATCGCGTTCGCGGAAGGCGGCGGTCAGCTTCTGCGCAGCGCCGCGGGTGCGGGCAACCACAAGTACGCCCGACGTATCGCGGTCGAGGCGGTGCACCAGACGCGGCTTTTCGCCTTTCTGATTGGTCCAGGCTTCCAGCAGGCCGTCAATATGACGGGTGACGCCGGAGCCGCCCTGCACGGCAATGCCGGCCGGCTTGTTGAAAACGAAGACCTTGTCGTCTTCATGCAGGAGCATGCGCGCCAGAAGCTCGCCGTCTTCGGAATGTTTGAGGTCTTTCGATCCGATCGGGCCGCTCTTGACCTTGAGATCGGAATCGACCGGCGGAACGCGCACCATCTGTCCCGGCTGCACGCGTGCATCCGTCTTCACCCGGCCGCCATCCACACGCACCTGGCCGGAGCGCAGAAGCTTCTGCAACTGCCCGAAACCAAGTCCCGGATAATGAATCTTGAACCAGCGATCGAGGCGCATACCGGCCTCGTCGGCCCCGACCTTGATATGCTCGATACCTGCCATGAAATTTCCAGTCTTTCTGTCCTGATCGCGCGCCCTACTCGTCGGCGCGCCGTTTGGACCAAGCCTTTAGAACAAACTGCGGCCCAAGGCCAGCCCGGCGAAAACCGCGGCAATGGAAACCGCAAGGCTTGCAAGCACGTAAACGGCCGATAGCCCGAGCGCGCCGCGTTCGAACAGCGCGACCGCGTCGAGCGAGAAGGACGAGAATGTGGTGAACCCGCCGAGCACGCCGGTGACGAGAAACAGGCGCATTTCCATCGAGGCGTTCAGCCTCCGCGCCACAAGCTCGACCAGCAGACCGATCAGGAAAGATCCGACCACATTGACGGCAAGGGTTCCCCAGGGAAAATTCGGTCCGGCCAACCGCATGCTCCAGACCCCGACCAGATAACGGAACACGGAACCGATTGCGCCGCCTGCAGCGACAAGGGCGATATTGATCATGGGGAATGTGTCTCCGGAAGAAATCGTCGGACCGGACGGTCCAGGACATTTTTAGACCATGGGAACCGCCGGCGAAACCCCTTTGCCCGGCGCTTTCGGCTGTTAAAATACGATTAAATTGCAGCTGTGCGATTTAGCCTTCCAACAATGGGCAGCTGTTAATCTCCGGTTTTTCAGGGTCGGCGAAGATGGCCGGAGGTTCGATGACACAGGTTCTTTCCGTTTCCGCGAATACAGCGGCCTATGCGCTGGAGGCCATGAAGCCGCCGCAACGCGTGCCGCGCAAGAGCGAGGTTGAAGAGGCCATTCACGAACTGGCGCGCAAGGCCGAACACGGGGATGACTTCCAGCTCAGGGGCCTGATGACGACGATCAAGCCGCCGGCCCTCACCCTCTATTTCCTGATAGCAAGCAGCCAGCGCCAGGAGCCACAGGCGACACTGGAGCAGGCCGTGGAGGCTTACGAGGAAAACAGCTTCACATCAAAATCTGAAAGTAATTTATAGATCAGGTGGATATATAGATATTTTAATGTCGTTCTTCAGTTTCTCGCCATATAGGCGGAATCCCCGCATTCAGCCTGGTGTCAGACTGATCGTCTAGAGATTTGCGACCGAGTTCCGGAAAATCACGTGGGCGAATGCCATCCTGCTTTTCCGCCACGGCGCTGAAGAACAACACGATAGATGAAAATTTGCGGCTACCGGACCTGTCACGCGTTCCGGTAGCCGTTTTTCATCGGTCAATTATGCTGGTGGTCGCCGCCGCCCTTGGCTGCGCCTGCGGACAGCACGATCTCCACCTTGCCGGCCTTTTCGAAGATGAGCGTTACCGGCACCTTGTCGCCTTCGGCAAAGGGCTTCTTCACATCGAAGAACATCATATGCAGGCCGCCGGGCTTCAGCTCCACCGTCTGGCCGGCGGGAATGACGATGCCGTCATCCAGCTTGCGCATTTTCATGACGTCGTTGACCATGGCCATCTCATGGATTTCAGCACGTCCGGCGGATGACGATTCAACGCCGATCAGCTTGTCGTCGCTATCGCCGGCATTCTTGATCGTCACGTATCCACCGCCCACGGGCTGGCCCGGCAGCATGGCCTTTGTCGTTCCGTCCGACACTTCGAGGCTGCCGGCTTTTACGACATCCATATCCATGGCCGAGTGATCATGGCCGCCGGCATGTGCGGACTTTGTGGCAACGCGAATGGTGGGAGCGGGACTTTTCAGGGAATGCGGATCGACGCCGGCCGCTGCCACTTCGTCCCAGGAAACCTTGCCCTTGTCGCCGCAGAGCTGCGTTACCTTGAATGGCAGGTCCTGCCCCGCCTCTATACCGGAGATTTTTCCCTGCACGGCGAAGGTGTCGTAGAATTCATCCGGCAGGTTGCCGCCCTTCCAGCGGATTTCGACCGGTCCGCTTTTAATCTCCTTGCCGTGGTTCTTGTAGGCCTTCTGGTAGTCTCCCTTGATGACCTCCAGCTCCCAGCCAACCTTGGGCTGGGGCTTGGCGGAAATGAATCCTTCCGGCAGCTTGATCTGAACTTCGGTGGTGGCGAGCCCGCCTTCGCAGCCATGCGGCACCTGGAGGGCGGCAACGACGGTGCTTTCCTGTTCGGCGGAACCGTCAACGAATGTGGCGTGGGCGAAAGCCTGCGCGGTCGAAACCGAGGCGACGAAAAGGCTGCAGGCGATGATCTTGGTGGTTTTCATTTGCTTGTCCCTGCGACTGCTATCCCTCTGGGTCCGCGCAGCCGCTCCGTGCCGCCAAAGGCGGCGATGATCCCGTAAAACGAAAAATCAGGCGGACAGGGATGGCGGGCCGCGCGCGGCGGGCTTCTGGATCGTCAGCACGGAGCGGAAGCTCCATTCCGCAGACAGGCGATTGTCGAGCCAGGCAAATTCAGTCTTCAGCCAGCCAGCCGTATCGGGCATCGGCAGAAGAATTGACGAGGCGAGGAGGCAGGCCTCGCAAAACAGGATGGCGTCGCCGGAATGGGCGGGACCTTCCTTGGTATGGGAAGCATTGACGCCGTTGCCATGGCCAAGGCAGATTTCTGCGAAGCTGCCGTCCGGCAGCCGGTAACTCTCATCCAGCGCAACGGCGGGGGCTGCGGCAAGCGCCGGCTTGTGGGCGAAACCGAGGGACAACATCAGGGTCGCGCAGAAAATGCGAAGCATTTTCTCCATCCCCATCGGCCGTCTTTTTCGATTTGCATCCATGTTCTAGGCGATATCCCTGTTTCTCTCCGATTTCAAAGGGGAATTTTGCCGCAGGCCAGACCGTCGCAAGGGAACAATAGATGCGAGGGGGCATTTTCCTGCCGCAACCATCGTTCAAGGGAGGCACGATAATGCCAGCCAAATCGAAGGCCCAGCAGAAAGCGGCGGGCGCCGCACTGGCGGCCAAACGCGGAGAAATGAAAAAATCCAGTTTAAAAGGTGCTTCAAAAAGCATGGATAAGTCCATGACGGAAAAGGAACTTGAGGATTTCGCATCGACAAAACGCAAGGGCCTGCCAGAGAAAAAATCCGACTGAGGAAAGCTGCTGAGGCCATCTGTCGCCCCGGATCGCTAAGCCGATGGCGCAGATGGAGCAAGAATCTGTTCAGATGCGTCATTTGGTCCTTGCCAATAACGGGTCTTCGAAGATAATGAGCGTCGCATCATCGTTGGGAGAAACCGCTTCATTGCGGTGCCGAAGGAGCAACCGCCCCGGAAACTCTCAGGCAAAAGGACCAGCGGTGACGACGGAACTCTGGAGAGAAGCCACCTTTCATTAGGACGGCTCGCCGAAGGGATAACAATCTCAGGCGACAAGGACAGAGGGGGCTCTTGAACCCGGCGCTTTTTTTTGCGTCATGACCTGAGCCCGCGCGATATTTCGCGCAACCCTGGAGGCGTCCTTGGACGATACCGCCGAGCTTCAAATCACGCCGCTCAATTCCCTGCACATTTCGCTTGGCGCCCGCATGGTGCCCTTTGCCGGTTACGACATGCCGGTGCAATATCCCGCCGGCGTTCTGAAGGAACATCTCCAGACCCGCACCTCCGCCGGCCTCTTCGACGTGTCCCATATGGGTCAGGTGATCGTGAAGGCGAAGTCCGGCAACAATGAAGATGCCGCGATCGCTCTGGAAAAGCTGGTGCCGGTGGATATTCTCGGCCTGAAGGAAGGCCGCCAGCGTTACGGTTTCTTCACCGACGAAAACGGCGGCATTCTCGACGACCTGATGATCACCAATCGCGGCGATCATCTTTTTGTCGTCGTCAACGCCGCCTGCAAGGATGCCGACGTCGCCCATATGAAGGCGCATCTTTCAGACAGCTGCGAGATAACGCTTCTCGATGACCGGGCGCTCATCGCGCTTCAGGGACCGCGCGCGGAGGCCGTTCTGGCTGAACTCTGGGCCGGCGTCTCGGAAATGAAATTCATGGATGTGCAGGAAGTGCCGCTGCATGACGTGCCCTGCATCGTCTCCCGCTCCGGTTATTCCGGTGAAGACGGCTTTGAAATCTCCGTGCCGGCCGACAAGGCCGAAGAAATTGCCAAAGCCCTGCTCGAACATCCCGATTGCGATCCGATCGGACTTGGTGCGCGCGACAGCCTGCGCCTCGAAGCCGGCCTTTGTCTCTACGGCAACGATATCGACACCACGACCTCCCCCATCGAAGCCTCGCTCGAATGGGCGATCCAGAAAGCGCGCCGCGCTGGCGGCGACCGAGAGGGCGGTTTTCCCGGCGCAGAGCGTATTCTCGGCGAACTGAAAGACGGTACCTCGCGCCGCCGCGTCGGCCTGAAGCCCGAGGGCAAGGCGCCGGTGCGCGGCCATTCGAAGCTGTTTGCGGATGCCGAAGGCAAGACGGAGATCGGTGAAGTGACCTCGGGCGGTTTCGGTCCCTCGGTCGAAGGTCCCGTCGCCATGGGTTACGTGCCTGTTTCCCACGCCGCTCCCGGCACGGCGATCTTCGCGGAAGTGCGCGGCAAATATCTGCCCGTCACCGTCGCCGCCCTGCCCTTCATCAAGCCCACCTATAAACGATAATCTTCATCCCATCTCCGGAGAGAATACGATGCTGAAATTTACCGCAGAACACGAATGGCTGAAGTTCGAAGGCGATATCGCCACCGTTGGCATCACCAGCCACGCCGCTGAACAGCTTGGCGATCTCGTTTTCGTCGAATTGCCGGAAGTGGGCGCCACCTTCTCCAAGGATGGCGACGCGGCGACCGTTGAATCCGTCAAGGCGGCTTCGGACGTCTATTGTCCGCTGGACGGCGAAGTGGTGGAAATCAACCAGGCCATCGTCGACGACCCTTCGCTGGTCAATTCCGACCCGCAGGGCGCCGGCTGGTTCTTCAAGCTCAAGCTTTCCAACGCCGCAGATGCCGATACACTGCTCGATGAAGCAGCCTACAAGGAGCTGATCGCGTAATGACGACGCCCACCGAATTCCATTTCACCGACTATCAGCCCTATGATTTCGCCAACCGGCGTCACATCGGGCCGTCGCCGTCGGAAATGGCCGAGATGCTGAAGGTCGTTGGCTATAAGAGCCTCGACGCGCTCATCGACGCCACCGTTCCCTCTTCCATCCGCCAGAAGGTGCCGCTGACCTGGGGCGCAGCCTTGACCGAACGCGAGGCGCTCGACCGTCTTCGCGAGACGGCCAACAAGAACCAGGTTCTGACCTCGCTGATAGGTCAGGGCTATTACGGCACCATCACGCCGCCGGTCATCCAGCGCAATATTCTGGAAAACCCGGCCTGGTACACGGCCTATACGCCCTATCAGCCGGAAATCAGCCAGGGCCGCCTCGAGGCGCTGCTGAACTACCAGACCATGGTGTGCGATCTGACCGGCCTCGACGTCGCCAACGCCTCGCTGCTCGATGAAGCGACTGCAGCGGCCGAAGCCATGGCCATGTGCCAGCGCGTCGCCAAGTCCAAGGCCACCGCCTTCTTCGTTGATGCCAATTGCCACCCGCAGACCATCGCGCTGATCGAGACCCGTGCAGCCCCGCTCGGCTGGAAGGTGATCATCGGCAATCCCTTCACCGATCTCGATCCGGTCGACGTGTTCGGCGCGATCTTCCAGTATCCCGGCACCCACGGCCACGTTAGCGATTTCTCCGGCCTGATTTCCCGCCTGCACCAGACGGGCGCGATTGCCGCCGTCGCCGCCGATCTTCTGGCGCTGACGCTTCTGAAGTCGCCCGGTGAAATGGGTGCGGATATCGCCATCGGTACCTCGCAGCGCTTCGGCGTTCCGGTCGGTTATGGTGGCCCGCATGCGGCCTACATGGCCGTCAAGGATGCGCATAAGCGTTCCATGCCCGGCCGTCTGGTGGGCGTATCGGTCGATGCGCGCGGCAACCGCGCCTATCGCCTGTCGCTGCAGACCCGCGAACAGCATATCCGCCGCGAAAAGGCGACGTCGAACATCTGCACCGCGCAGGTGCTACTTGCCGTCATGGCTTCGATGTATGGCGTCTTCCACGGCCCGCAGGGCATCAAGGCGATTGCCCAGCAGACCCACCAGAAGGCCGTGCTGATGGCCAAGGGTCTGGAGAAACTCGGCTACACCATCGAGCCGGAGACCTTCTTCGACACCATCACCGTCGAAGTCGGCCATATGCAGGGTGTTATCCTGCGCTCGGCCGTGGCGGAAGGCGTGAACCTGCGCAAGGTAGGCGCCACCAAAATCGGCATGAGCCTTGACGAGCGCACGCGCCCGGCAACGCTGGAAGCTGTGTGGCGCGCCTTCGGCGGCAATTTCTCCATCTCGGATTTCAAGCCGGAATATCGTCTGCCGAAAGAACTGCTGCGCACCAGCCAGTACATGACGCATCCGATCTTCCACATGAACCGTGCCGAAAGCGAGATGACCCGTTACATCCGCCGTCTTTCGGACCGCGATCTGGCGCTCGACCGCTCGATGATCCCGCTCGGTTCCTGCACCATGAAACTGAACGCCACGGCGGAAATGCTGCCGATCACCTGGCCGGAATTTTCCGACATCCACCCCTTCGTACCGGCCAATCAGGCACTTGGCTACAAGGAAATGATCGACGATCTTTCTGAAAAGCTGTGCTCGGTCACCGGTTACGACGCGTTTTCCATGCAGCCGAATTCCGGTGCGCAGGGGGAATATGCAGGCCTTCTGACCATCCGCAACTACCACCTCGCCAATGGCGATACGCATCGCGATATCTGCCTCATTCCGACGTCTGCGCATGGCACCAACCCGGCCTCGGCGCAGATGGCAGGCATGAAGGTAGTGCCGGTGAAGGCACGCGACAACGGCGACGTCGATATCGATGATTTCCGTACAAAAGCAGAGCAGTATGCAGAAAACCTCTCGTGCTGCATGATCACCTATCCGTCCACCCATGGCGTGTTCGAGGAGACGGTTCGTGATATCTGCGAGATCACCCACAAGCATGGTGGTCAGGTTTATCTCGACGGCGCCAACATGAACGCCATGGTCGGTCTCGCCCGTCCGGGCGATATCGGCTCTGACGTTTCGCACCTCAACCTGCACAAAACCTTCTGCATTCCACATGGCGGCGGCGGTCCGGGCATGGGCCCGATCGGCGTCAAGGCGCATCTTGCGCCTCACCTGCCTGGCCATCCGGCAACGGACGGTCGTGAAGGTGCCGTTTCGGCGGCTCCTTTCGGTTCGCCGTCGATCCTGCCGATTTCCTGGAGCTACTGCCTGATGATGGGCGGTGAAGGGCTGACGCAGGCGACCAAGGTGGCGATCCTCAACGCCAACTATATCGCCGAACGGCTGAAGGGTGCCTACGACGTGCTCTACAAGTCCGAGACCGGTCGCGTGGCGCATGAATGCATCATCGACACCCGCCCGCTTGCAGACAGCTGCGGTGTGACGGTGGACGATGTGGCGAAGCGCCTCGTCGATTGCGGTTTCCACGCGCCGACCATGAGCTGGCCGGTGGCCGGCACGCTGATGATCGAGCCGACGGAATCCGAAACCAAGGCGGAAATCGACCGTTTCTGCGATGCCATGCTGGCGATCCGCGAGGAAGCCCGCGACATCGAGGAAGGCCGCGCGGACAAGACCAACAATCCGTTGAAGAACGCGCCGCACACGGTGGAAGACCTCGTCGGCGAATGGGATCGTCCCTATAGCCGCGAAAAGGGCTGCTTCCCGCCCGGCGCCTTCCGCATCGACAAATATTGGTCGCCGGTCAACCGCATCGACAATGTCTATGGTGACCGCAACCTCATCTGCACCTGCCCGCCGATGGAGGCTTACGCCGAAGCGGCGGAGTAAGACATCGGCGCAAACCGACATACGAAGGCCCGGAGCGATCCGGGCCTTTTTCGTTACGGTCAGCTTTGCAACCGAGCGGTCGCCTCCACCACAGGATTGATCCGCACACGCTCCATGCTAAACAGGGTGAGGCGGTTAAGAGGGTGGAGTGGGAATGCGTCTGATTTGCCTGAATGGTTGGGGCGGAAAGCTTCATGACGAGCTCGTTCCTTATATTGCCTCATCCGACCCCGATATTTTATGCCTTCAGGAGGTGGTGCACACACCGGCCGCCACGCAGGATTGGCTGAGCTATCGCGATCACGGCATAGAGCTGCCGCAGCGGGCGAACTTTTTCCGCGATGTCACGGAGGCCTTGCCGGATCATGTGGCGATATTTTGCCCCGCGGCGCGGGGCGACCTCTGGCAGGGCGAGACACGACATTCTTCCCAATTTGGGCTCGCCACCTTCGTTCGCAAATCCATTCCCGTCATTGCGCAGGCGCAGGGTTTCGTACACGGCGTCTTTTCGGCTGACGGATATGGCGACCATCCGCGATCACGCACGGGCCACGCCATCAGGGTTTTCGACTTCACGGCCGGTCAGCCTGTCGTCATTGCCCATATGCATGGGCTGCGCGACCTCGACGGCAAGCATGATACGCCTGCCCGGCTGGAACAGGCAAAACGTCTTGTGCAACTGGTCAAAAACATTGCGGAGGATGGCGACCGGGTCATCGTCTGCGGCGATTTCAATGTTCTGCCTGACAGCAGGACTTTCGCCGTGTTGAAGGAGCTCAATCTTGCTGAGCTCGTCACGTCTCGCGGTTTCACTGATACCCGGACGTCGCATTATGCCAAACCTAACAGATATGCGGATTACCTGCTGGTCAATCCGGCTGTGAAGGTCGATCGCTTCGACGTCGTGAGACAGCCAGAAGTCTCGGATCATTGCCCATTGCTGCTTGAATTCAGCTGAAGCGCCGCCGCCGTATGATCGCCACCCGTCAGCGCACCAGCCGGATATCGCTCGTCACCACCGTCTTGCCGGTTTTGCCGTCCTTGTCGGTGGTGCGCAGCCGCAAGCCGTTATCGCCGACTTTTTCAATGGTCATCGCGGCGACGCGGTCACCATTGATTTCACGGTTCCAACGGACCGTGAGGTTGATCGCGTTTCCCCGGCGATTCCCCGCCAGCGCCGAAGGGCGGCCGGAAGGGCCGGTATAGGTGCCGCTGTACCGCGCGCCGCTGGCGGCGAGATCGGCGGCGATAGCGCGTTTTACCACGACAAGTCCGCGGCATGTGCCGGACATGCGTAAGGCCGTCGCCTGCGCATCGGAGTTGAGCGTGCAATTCACGTTGATCGGCGGCATGCCGATCCGGGTGATGACCGTTCCTTTACCGGTCCACGTACCTTCCAGCGACGACAGAAAGATGCTTTCGTCGGCTGCTGCGGGCATCGCCGCGAAAAAACCTGCCGTGACGGCGATCATTGCCATGCGAATTGTTTCTCTGTTTTCCATTGGACGATTTCGCCGATTTGGTTTCGTTCGAACGCTAACGCACCATCGCCTCCGGATGTTCCAGCTCTGCCGTTCCGGAGTGCTCAACCCGTCTTAAAAACAAAAAGGAGGCCTTGCGGCCTCCTGTCCTGTTCGGTTGCATCGGAGATTCGGCGTCAGCCGACGAAAGCGCGTTCGATCACGAATTCGGCAGGCTTGTTGTTGGCGCCTTCGTTGAGGCCTGCCTTTTCCAGAAGCTCCTTGGTGTCCTTCAGCATTGCCGAGGAGCCGCAGATCATGCCGCGATCCATTTCGGGATCGAGCGCTGGAACGCCGAGATCCGCAAACAGCTTGCCGTTTTCGATCAGCGTGGTGATACGGCCCTTGAAGGGGTAATCTTCGCGGGTGACGGTCGCATAATGCTTCAGCTTGTCGCCGACAATCTCGTTGAGGAATTCGTGGTTACGGATTTCCTCGACCAGATCGAAGCCATATTTCAGCTCGGCCACGTCGCGGCAGGTATGGGTGAGGATGACTTCCTCGAACTTCTCATAGGTTTCCGGGTCACGGATAAGGCTCGCGAAAGGCGCGATGCCGGTGCCGGTGGAGAACATGTAAAGCCGTCTGCCGGGCGTCAGCGCATCCAGAACCAGCGTGCCTGTCGGCTTCTTGCGCATCAGGACGGTATCGCCGGGCTTGATCGCCTGAAGATGCGATGTCAGCGGGCCGTTCGGAACCTTGATCGAGAAGAATTCCAGTTCCTCGTCCCAGGCGGGGCTGGCGATGGAATAAGCGCGGTAGATCGGCTTGTCGCCGACCATCAGGCCGATCATGGCGAATTCGCCGGAACGGAAACGGAAGCCGGCCGGGCGCGTCATGCGGAAACGGAACAGGTGGTCGGTATAGTGCTCCACCGATAAAACCGTCTCGGCGTAAACACCGTCAGGTATCTTGATCGCGAAATCTTCCGTCTTGGCTGGCGCGTTCATTTCAGGTTCCGTCCATTCTTATTCGATGCGACATTCTCCGACCGGGCAATTATACCATTTTTGCTCCGGTTTGAAGGCATGAGAATGTCAATACTGCCATGTGCGTAGGAAATATGTATCAAAAACTCATATTTCCACGCAACGTGTCATAGAGACGCACGGCGACGCCAGCTATAGGCCTCACCGCCGCTCGCCGGCTTGGCTGTCGGCTGGTAATAAACCGGAATTTCCGGCAGGCGATTTTCGGACAGGCGGCGGATGGCCGTGCCGTTCGTCACTGCAAAGCTGGTGAAGCCGGTACGAATCATCAGCGGCACCTGGTCGATCAGCACGTCGCCAACCGCCCTCACCTCGCCCGCAAAACCGAGACGGCTGCGCAGCAGCGAGGCGTGGCTGAACCCGCGACCGTCATTGAAGGCGGGGAAGCTTACGGCGACAAGGTCGATACGGTCGAGATAGGGTCCGAGCCGCGTCACATCGTCGGCGGGCGTGATCAGAACGCCGAGGCCGATATCGTTGCTTTCGGCGGCACGAACCAGAAAATCGGCAAGCGGCAGCACCGGCTTCTGCTCCGCCGTCGCTTTCACTTCTTCCGTTTCGATCAGCCAGGGATCGTTTTCCACGAAGCCGTCGCGGTTCCAGATTTTCGTCATGGCATTCTCCTCAGGCGGCTTCTGCAGCGGAACCGTAGAGCGCATCCTTGAATGGCTGCGGTCCAACGCGGCGATAGGCTTCGAGGAAAATTTCTTCCTTCGAAAGGCGAAGCCCGAGATAGGTGTCGACGATGGTTTCGATGGCGTCGGTGACTTTTTCCGGCTCGAAGCCACGGCCGATGATTTCACCGATCGAGGTGTTCTCATCGCCCGATCCGCCAAGCGTGATCTGGTAGAGTTCCGCGCCCTTCTTTTCCACACCCAGCAGGCCGATATGGCCGACATGGTGGTGGCCGCAGGCATTGATGCAGCCGGAAATCTTGATCTTCAACTCACCGATTTCCGCCTGACGCTCCGGCGAACCGAAGCGGGTGGAAATTTCCTGCGCCACCGGAATGGAGCGCGCATTGGCGAGCGCGCAATAGTCCAGCCCGGGACAGGCAATGATATCGGTGATCAGCCCGGCATTGGCGGTCGCGAGGCCAGCGCCTACCAGCGCGCGATAAACCGGTTCGAGATCGGCCAGGGCCACATGAGGCAGGATGATGTTCTGCTCATGGCTGATACGGATTTCGTCGAAGGCGTATTCCGCGGCGATATCGGCGACGAGTTCCATCTGCTCGTCCGTCGCATCGCCCGGAATGCCGCCGATGGGCTTTAGCGAAATCGTCACCATGCCGTAGTCGGGATGCTTGTGCGGTGCGACGTTCTGCTCGACAAAACGGGCAAAGCCTTCATCGGCCCGCTTCCAGCGCGCCAGGCTTTCCCAGCCTTCCGGACGGTCCTTCAGCGCCGGCGGCGCGAAGTAAGCGGTGATTGCCGCAATATCGGCATCCGGAAGCTTCAACTCGGTGTTCTTGAGTTCAGCGAATTCGACCTCGACCTGGCGGGCCAGTTCTTCCGCACCGGTCTCGTGTACGAGAATCTTGATGCGCGCCTTGTATTTATTGTCGCGACGGCCGTGCAGGTTATAAACGCGCATGATCGCCGTGGTGTAGGAAAGCAAGTCCTCTTCCGGCAGGAAGTCGCGGATTTTCTTGGCAATCATCGGCGTGCGGCCCTGTCCGCCGCCGACATAGACGGCGAACCCGATTTCACCCTTGTCGTTCTTTTTCAGATGCAGGCCGATATCGTGCACCTGAATGGCGGCACGGTCGCGCTCGGCGCCGGTGACGGCGATCTTGAACTTGCGCGGCAAGAAGGAGAATTCCGGGTGTACTGAAGACCACTGACGCAGGATTTCCGCATAGGGACGCGGATCGGCGACCTCATCGGCGGCCGCGCCAGCGAAATGATCGGCGGTGACGTTGCGAATGCAGTTACCCGAGGTCTGAAGCGCGTGCATTTCCACGCTCGCCAGTTCGGACAAGATATCCGGCGTATCGGAAAGGCGCGGCCAGTTGTACTGGATGTTCTGGCGGGTGGTGAAGTGGCCGTAACCCCGGTCATATTTGCGGGCGATGTGGGCCAGCATCCGCATCTGCTTCGAATTCAGCGTGCCGTAAGGAATGGCGACGCGCAACATATAGGCATGCAGCTGAAGATAGACGCCGTTCATCAGGCGCAGCGGCTTGAACGCATCCTCGGCCAGTTCGCCGGAAAGGCGGCGCTCGACCTGATCGCGAAACTGCGCCACGCGGCCTTCAACAAATGCGTGATCGAACTCGTCGTAACGGTACATATTCTTCCTCAGACTGCGATAAATGCTGCATCGGCCGGCTTGAAGCCGGTGGCATAGTGCACGGTGGGGCCAGCGGCGCGAATGCGTTCGCGAAGACGCGTCGGCCAAAGCTTGCCGTTCTCCTCGATGACATCGATGACGGCCACATCGACGACCTTGTTGGCGGAAAAATCCCGCTTGCCGATTTCCTCGAACGAGGCGACGGCCTCCGCATGGCGGGCAACGATTGCGCCCTGCAGGTTCTCCGTCCACTCCCCGTTGGCATCGAGCCAGACGGCGATGCCATCGCTCAGGCGGTTGGCGGTCAAAACCTTGTCAGCCATTTACATACTCCCGTTTGAAATCCGCCGGCCGCACTGACGATGCAAGGGCCTCGGACCTGTCAAAATTGGCGCCCGCCACCGCATCGCCGATGATGACCATGACCGGGCCGGTCAGTTCGTCGCGATGTCCGAGCTCGGGCAGATCGTTCAGTGTGCCATGCAGCAGGCGGCGATCCGCGCGGCTGGCGTTTTCGATGACGGCGACGGTGGTTTCCACACCCAATCCCGCGTCGATCAGCCGCTTCGCGACCGAAGCAGCAACACTGCGGCCCATATAGACGGCGATGGTGGCGCCGGAAACTGCAAGCCGGGCCCAATCGGGCAGGACATCGCCGGCCAGATCGTGGCCGGTGGTGAAAATCAGCGATGAAGCGACACCGCGCAGCGTCAGCGGCAATTCGAAATCCGCAGCCGCGGCGAAGGCCGACGTGATGCCGGGCACGATCTCATAGGCAATACCGGCCTCGCGCAGCGCCGCCATTTCTTCGCCCGCCCGGCCATAGACCAGCGGATCGCCGGATTTGAGGCGCACGACGCGCTTGCCATCTTTGCCGAGGCGCACCAGCAGGCGGTTAATCTCGTCCTGCGATTTGCTGTGGCAGCCCTTGCGCTTGCCGACGGAGAGCCGCTCTGCATCGCGGCGGCCCATATCGACAATCGCCTGCGGCACAAGCGCGTCGTAAACGATCACATCGGCTTCCATCAGCACGCGCTGCGCGCGCAGTGTCAGCAGATCTTCAGCGCCCGGCCCTGCGCCGACGAGCCAGATACGGCCTTCGCTGCGTTCGGGCGATTGCAGCAGGCGGTCGACGGCCTGACGGGCGGAGAGCGTGTCGCCAACGGCGACGGCATCCGCCACTACACCTGAAAAGAACCGTCGCCAGAAATTGCGCCGCAAGGCGCCCTTCGGCACGTTCTCTTCGGCTGCGTCACGATACTGCACGGCAAGGCGCGCAAGCTTGCCAAGCGACGGCGACAGCATCTGATCGATGCGGGCGCGGATCATCTGGGCAAGAACCGGCCCTGCCCCTTCCGTGCCGATAGCCACGGCGACGGGCGCGCGGGCGACGAGTGCGGGGGTAAAGAAATCGCAGAATTCCGGCTGATCCACCGCATTGGCGGGAATTTTCGCGGCGCGCGCGACGGTGACGATCTCACGGTCCAGCGCCTCATCGCCGGTAGCGGCGAAGACCAGCGTGGCGCCTTCGATCAATTCGCCGGCGAAAGCCAAAGCCCGATGATCAATGCCGTTTTCGCTGATATAACGGGCAAAATCGGCTTCCGGCTGGTCGGCATAGGCGATGATATGCGCGTTGGTGTTGGCGAGAAGCCTTACCTTCGCGAAAGCTTCATCGCCATTTCCGAAAACAGCGACCCGCCGCCCCTCAACCCGGAAGAAAGCGGGGAAGGTTGAAAGGCGGTCGCCAGCAGCAGAAAAATCGTGTTCGTTGTGCATCGGACATATATCCCGCATTGCGGTGCAAGATTGAAGAAACAGAAATTCAAGCCTTTCCGGCACCTGGATTTTTATTTCTCGAAGACCCCGGTTTTGGAGGAAAACAAACCGGCGATGCTTTTCCACACCCGCGCAAGCCCTGAGAATCCCCTTGCAATCCCTTGACAAAGCGGGTCCTCGCGCCGAACAAGGAGCGACCATCGACTGTCGATTTCCCCATGCGAAGACCGCTTTTTCTTAAAGCGGCACGAAGGACCAGACCCTTGACCAGCTCCACCCTCGCCGCCCGCCTTCTCGATGTCATCGAACACGATATTCTGCCCTTGACGGCACGTGGTGTCAGCCTTGGCAACAAGGTTTTCGGTGCGGCGATCCTGCGCAAATCGGACCTGTCGCTGGTAATTGCCGAGACCAATAACGAGCTGGAAAATCCGCTCTGGCATGGCGAAGTGCACACGCTGAAGCGGTTTTACGAGCTGGGCGAAAAGCCGAACACGAAGGAGCTGATTTTTCTCTCCACCCACGAACCCTGCACCATGTGCATGTCCGCCATCACCTGGGCCGGCTTCGATAATTTCTACTCCTTCTTCAGCCACGAGGATTCCCGCGACGCTTTCGCGATTCCTCACGACCTGAAAATCCTCAAGGAAGTTTTCGGACTGGAACCGGGCGGCTATCGCCGCAACAATGCCTTCTGGAATTCATATTTCATCGCCGATCTGGTGGAGGGTGAAGAAGACCCGCTGAAGACCACGTTGAAGGCGCAGACGGCCCGCATCAAGGCCGCCTATGACGATCTTTCCACCAGCTACCAGTCGTCCAAGAGCGGCAACGATATTCCATTGAACTAGAGCATTTCCGGAGGACGTGCGTAGCGGTTTTCCGTCCGGGCGATGCGCAGAAACAGATAACGAAGGTTTGAGACACTATGGAAGCCTCGAAGGATATTTCCCGCCTGATCGAGATCATGGAAGCTCTGCGGCAGCCGGAAACCGGTTGCCCTTGGGATGTCGTGCAGACCTTCGAGACGATCAAGCCCTATACCATTGAAGAGGCTTATGAAGTCGCCGACGCTATCGAGCGCAAGGATATGGACGATCTTTGCGAGGAGCTGGGCGACCTTCTGCTGCAGGTGGTTTTCCATGCCCGCATTGCCGAAGAGATGGGCGAATTCACCTTCGGCGACGTGGTGCACGCCGTGACCTCGAAGATGATCCGTCGTCATCCCCATGTCTTCGCCGTATCCGACGCCGACACGCCGGACGGCGTCAAACTGCAATGGGATCGTATCAAGGCGGAAGAAAAACGCGAGCGTGCAGAGCGACGCGCGCGACGTGGTATCACCGAGGATTTCAAGGCCGGCTTTCTGGGCGGCGTACAGCGCAGCCAGCCGGCGCTGACCGAGGCCCTGAAGCTGCAGGAACAGGCAGCACGTGCCGGTTTCGACTGGTCGAACCCCGCTCCCATTCTCGACAAGATTGAGGAGGAAATCGCTGAATTGCGTGAGGCGCTGGCGGAGGGAAAACCGGAGAAGGTGTCGGACGAACTCGGCGATCTCATTTTTGCCCTCGTCAATATCGGCCGGCATGTCAAAGCCGATCCGGAAGATGCGCTGCGCGGTACGAATACGAAATTCCGCAGGCGTTTCAATCACATCGAAACGTCGCTCACCCAAAATGGCGAAACGCTGGAAGAAGCGAGCCTCGAGAGAATGGAAGATCTCTGGCAGGCGGCGAAACGCATCGAACGTTCGCTTGATACGGTTTCGTCTTAGCCCACCGTCACCCCGGATTTAGTCCGGGTCCAGTGCGATCAAGTCCTTGATCGCAAAAGACTCGTTTTTCACGACGCAGACGCGTCGTGGCCGGATGCCGGATCAAGTCCGGCATGACGAAAGAGAGATTTTCGGAGTTTGTCACCCTTTTCGGAGCGCTTAGCGCTCCCAGTCCTCGCGTTCGCGGACAGTCGCTTTACCAAGCTTCCGTTCCAGTTCGGCCGCCTGTGCTTCCGACAGGCGCACATCGAGCGCAACCGATCCATCCTCATGGTCTTCACGACCGTCGACAATGGAATTGCTATAGACCCACGAAATCAACGGCAATTGTTCGACGGAAAGCAACACGGTCGTCTCCGTCAACACACCGGAAAGGCGCTTTGAAATCTCGTCCATCAGGGCATCGACGCCCTCGCCCGTAATGGCCGAAACAGCGCGGATATCCGAACGACCTTCGGCGCGCTGCATGATGGCGTCATGCGCTTCCGGCTCGAGACGGTCGACCTTGTTCCAGACCTCGATGATGCGCTTTTCCGCTTCCTTCTCGTCAATGCCGAGGTCGCCGAGAATACGGAGCACATCCGCAGACTGGGCGGCATTGTCCGGATCGGACATATCGCGCACATGCAGAACGAGATCGGCTTCCAGCACCTCTTCCAGAGTGGCACGGAAAGCGGCGACCAGATGCGTCGGAAGATCGGAAATGAAACCGACCGTATCGGACAGGATCACGGTGCGGCCATGCGGCAACTTCATGCGGCGCAAGGTCGGGTCGAGCGTGGCGAACAGCATATCCTCCGCCAGAACGCCGGCGCCGGTGATGCGATTGAACAGTGTGGATTTGCCGGCATTGGTGTAACCGACGAGAGCGACGATCGGATGCGGCACCTTGCGGCGCTTGGCGCGGTGAAGCTGGCGCGTGCGCACCACCTGCTCCAGCTCGCGCTCCAGCTTCACGATGCGTTCCTGCAAAAGCCGGCGGTCGGCTTCGATCTGGGTTTCACCCGGACCACCCATGAAGCCCGCACCGCCGCGCTGGCGTTCAAGGTGGGTCCAGCTTCGGACGAGGCGGCCCTTCTGGTAGTTCAGATGCGCAAGATCGACCTGCAGCGTGCCTTCCTTTGTGGAGGCGCGGCGGCCGAAGATTTCAAGGATCAGGCCCGTGCGATCGATGACCTTGCAATTCCACTGCTTTTCGAGATTGCGCTGCTGCACCGGGGTCAGCGGATGATCGACGATCACCAGGCCGGAATCGGTCTCGTCGAGAAGATGGCCGATTTCTTCGATCTTGCCGGTTCCGAACAGCGTGGCCGGGCGCGGCTGGTTCACCGAAACGATGAGACCCTGCGTCACTTCCAGATCGATGGCGAGCGCCAGTCCCTTTGCTTCCTCAAGCTTGGCTTCCACCGAACGACCGGGAGCAGCCGGGCCGGCAGCCGCGTCGCGGGTTTCGCGCTGCTTGAGGACCGGCACGAGGACGACCGCACGCATGTCGTCGCGGCGCTTTTCCTGCTCCGGAATAATCGATTCGTTCGAGGTGTCGCGCGTTGAAATGGGTTCAGCCTTGTCCAGAAAGAGGATTGCGGCCGACCGCATCCGCGCGGGCGGCCATGGGGATTAACCTGACGGCACGGGAAATGTTCCCGGTCCGGGTCAGTCTATATCGAATATCCGTCGAGGGAGCCCGATCAGGCAGCGCCTTCTTCGCTTTCGAACATCTGCATCGGCTGGCCGGGCATGATGGTGGAGATCGCATGCTTGTAGACTAGCTGCGAATGACCGTCACGGCGCAGAAGCACGCAGAAATTGTCGAAGGAGGTGACAACGCCCGTCAGCTTGACGCCGTTGATCAGAAAAATCGTGAGCGAAATCTTTTGCTTACGAACGGTATTGAGGAAGAGATCCTGAAGGTTTTGAGAACGTTCCGCCATGGCGCCGCTTCTTTCTTTTTTGCCGGCAGGGATACCGGAAAATAATCAATCAATAATAAGCCGGCCGAGTCTTGTCCCCCGCTTGGCCGACCTCAAACTCTGGTATCAAATCGTGTTCCGTTCCGCAACGGTCAAAACAGCCGAATGAGTACGAGTATTGACCCACATTTTCAATTCGGGACAGTCAAAAATATTGTATCGAAACACGGAAAAGTTGTTCCACGTCGCGCACGGCATCGGCGGATGCAAACAGAACGACCCGGTCCTTCGCCTTGATTTTCGTGCTGCCATCCGGGCGGATCACCACGCCGTCGCGATAGATCGCCCCGATGCGCACACCCTCCGGCATATCGATGTCGCGGAAGGACTGGCCGACCAGCGGCGACGTCTCCAGCGCTTCCGCCTCGATCACCTCAGCCGAGCCGCGCTGGACGGCATAGACTGAGCGGATGCGGCCCTTGCGCACATGCTGAAGCACGCGGGAGATCGTCACGGCCCGCGGGTTGATATAGGCATCGAGCCCCAGAGAGCGGGCGACGTCGTGAAACGACGTACTGTTCAAAAGCGCCAGATTCGATTTGCAGCCGAGCTGCTTGGCAATGACCGCCGCCAGAATATTGGTCTGATCGTTATTGGTGAGCGTCACGATAAGATCGGCATCCTGAATATCGGCCTGCATCAGGATTTTCTGGTCGAGCGCCGAGCCGTGCATGACGATGGTATTGCTGAGCTGTTCGGATGCGGCGACCGCCCTGTCGCGGTCCGCCTCGATGATCTTCACCCGCGTTTTCGGCTGCAGTTCCTCGATCTTGCGGGCGACGAAGTGGCCGATATTGCCGGCGCCGGCAATCACGATGCGCTGCGCTTCCTGCTCCTCATGGCCGAAAAGGCTTAAGGTGCGACGGGCGTGCTGACGCTGGCAGATAACATAGGCGAGGTCGCCCACCCGCAACTGTTCCGAAGAATGCGCCACCTTGAGGATACCTTCCCGATACACACCCACCACCGTGGCGATGAGGTCTGGAAAGAGGCTGGAGAGCTGCTGCAGCGGCGTGTTGATGACCGGGCAATCCTCCATGCATTCGATCGCCAGCATATAGATCGTGTCGTCGGCGAAACGCACCACATCCGTTGCGCCCGGAAAGGCGATGCGCCGGAGCACCATCTTGCCGACTTCGACTTCAGGCGAAATCGTCACGTCGATGGACATGTTCTCGCGGCTGAAGAGATCGGCATATTCCGGCTTCAGATAGCTCTGGTCGCGAATGCGGGCAATCTTGGTCGGCACGCTGAAGAGCGCATGCGCCACCTCACAGGCGACGATATTGATCTCGTCATGCAAGGTCACGGCGATGATCATGTCGGCCTGGTCGGCGCCGGCCTTGGCCAGCATGTCGGGATGGGCGCCATGGCCGACATAACCGCGCACATCCAGCGTCTCGGTAATGGCGGTGATGAGCGGCGCGGCCGTATCGATCACCGATACTTCATTATCTTCCCGCGACAATTGTTCGGCGATGCCGTAACCCACCTGCCCTGCGCCGCAAATGATGACTTTCATGCTGTCTCTCTGACGGAATAATCGGTTACGGCGAAGCGCCTTCTTTCCTTATACGCCGAGAGATTTCAGTTTGCGATGCAGTGCAGACCGTTCCATGCCGACAAATTCCGCCGTTCGCGAAATATTGCCGCCGAAACGGTTGATCTGCGCCATGAGATAGTCGCGCTCGAACATTTCGCGGGCTTCGCGCAGCGGCAGGGTCATGATGTGCTGATCGCCCTGCGCCGAAATCTTCGGCAGCATGTCGCCAATATCCGACGGCAGCATGTCGGCCGAGATCGGCGCTTCGCCGCCCTCGGGACGGGCGAGAATCATCAGCCGCTCGATATTGTTGCGCAGCTGGCGGATATTGCCCGGCCAGTCATGTGTCTGGAGAACGGCCATGGCGTCGTCGCCGATCTTGCGCGGACGGATGCCGGCCTGCTCGGAAATCTGGCGCATGAACATATCGACGAGGAAAGGAATATCCTCGCGCCGTTCGGAGAGCGCCGGCACCTTCACCGGCACCACGGCGAGGCGATGATAGAGGTCTTCGCGGAACTGGCCTTCGGCGATCAGGCTTTCGAGGTGATGGGCGGTCGAGGAAATGATGCGCACATCCACCTTCACCCGCTTGCCGCCGCCGACGCGCTCGAACTGCTGATCGACCAGCACGCGCAGGATCTTGTTCTGCGTCTCGCGCGGCATTTCGCCGACTTCATCGAGATAAAGCACGCCGCGATGGGCTTCTTCCAGAGCGCCCACCTTGCGCGGCTGCCCGGGAAGGCCCTCTGTGCCGAAAAGTGCGATTTCCATGCGGTCAGGTGTGATCGTCGCGGCATTCAGCGCCACGAAGGGCCCGCTCGCACGCGAGGACTTCTTGTGCACCATGCGCGCCACAAGTTCCTTGCCGGAACCGGAGGGGCCGAGGATCATGATGCGGCTGTTGGTGGGCGCAACCCGGTCGATGGTCTGGCGAAGCTGCGACACCGCAAGCGATGCGCCAACGAGTTCTACCGCGTCACCGGTACGCTTCTTGAGTTCCTGAACCTCGCGCTTCAGCTTGGAGTTTTCCAGCGCCCGCTCAGCGATCAGAATGAGGCGGTCGGCCTTGAACGGCTTCTCGATAAAGTCGAAAGCGCCGCGTTTGATGGCGTTGACGGCGGTTTCGATATTGCCGTGACCGGAAATCATGACCACCGGGATTTCTGGGTGACGGCTCTTGATCTCATCCAGCAGCGCCAGACCGTCGAGCTTCGAGCCTTGCATCCAGATGTCGAGAAAGATCAGACGCGGCACGCGCTCCGAAATGGCGGCCAGCGCGCTGTCGCTGTCGAACGCCATGCGGGTCTCGTGGCCCTCGTCGGAAAGAATGCCCGCTACGATTTCGCGAATGTCCGCCTCGTCATCCACGACCAGAATATCAGACGCCATATGCTGATTCCTTGTTATTTTCGCCGCCGACCGCCTCGATATAGGGCAGCAGCACTCTGATCATGGCGCCGTGGCCGTGATCGAACTCCGGCGGGGCATCGTGGAGTTCCAGATACCCGCCATGCTCTTCAATGATTTTCTTGACGATGGCGAGACCGAGGCCCGTGCCCTTGTCCCGCATCGTCATATAGGGTTCGAGAATGCGGTGACGGTTCTCGACGGGCAGGCCGCGGCCATTGTCGATGATGTCAGCCACGAAACGCGAATTGGCTTCGTCGAAGGAGGCACGCACCAGGATTTTGCCCGGCCGCTTTTCGCCTTCCACCGCCTCGATGGCTTCCGTCGCATTCTTGATGAGATTGCCGAAGGCCTGACCCAGCATGCGGGCATCGAACATGCCCTCGAGCGGGATATCGCCCAGCTCCGTCGCAAACTTCGTATCGGCGGCGCTGATTTCCCTCAGGAACGCCGCATCCTTAAGGATCGCCCGCAGATCCGACTTTTCCTTCGTCGGCTTCGGCATGCGCGCAAAAGCGGAGAATTCATCCACCATCCGGCCGATATCGCCGACCTGCCGGACGATGGTGTCCGTACACTGGTCGAAGACGGCGCGGTCGCTCTCGTCGATCTGCTTGCCGAAACGGCGCTTGATGCGCTCAGCGGAAAGCTGGATCGGCGTCAGCGGGTTCTTGATTTCATGCGCGATGCGGCGCGCCACATCCGACCATGCGGTCGAACGCTGGGCGATGACGAGATCGGTGATGTCGTCGAGGGTGATGACGTAGCTGTCACGGCTGTCGCGGGCGTCCTCACGGGTCACCTGCACATTCAGCGTCCGTTCCTTGCCGCGCCGCATGATGTTGATCTGCTTGCGGAAATTGCCGCGTGACCAGGTATTGGCCTCGTTGACCACCTGTTCGATTTCGGGCGCGATCTCCGACAGTTGCGCGCCGATAAGCTGCTCGGATGTCTGCGCCAGGAATTCTTCGCCCGACGGATTGACGATGGTGATCCTACGGTTCTCATCGACACCGATGACGGCGGCGGTAACGCCTGACAGCACGGCCTCGATGAAGCGGCGGCGGTCGTCGATATCGTCCTTGGCCTCGATGATCTGTTCCTGCTGGCTGCGCAGTTCCGAGACCATCTTGTTGAAGGTGCGCGACAGTCGCCCGACGTCGCCATCGACCGCGCGGACGGGAACCAGCACATGCATGTTGCCGGTGGCAACACTGTCTGCCGCACTGATGAGGAGACGGATCGGCCGCACGATACGGTCGGCCACCGCAATCGCCGTCCAGATGGCGGCGAGAAGCACGATCAGCGCGAAACCGAGATAGAGGATCGCAAAGGCGATCTGCAGCGGCGCGCGGCCCGCCTCCATCGCCTTGTATTCGGCGCGGTTCTCTTCCATCAGCCGCATCGCGCTCATCACCTTGGGATCGACGGCGCGCACCGTGTAGAGGAAGGTGCCGCTGATGCCTTCGAGCTTGATAATGGCGCCGACGAGGTTGGTGATACCGGGCGGTATCAGCGTCGGCTGGCCGGCGGCCGCCTTTTCAAGCGCGTCATGCGGTATGGCGGGAAGCGGTTTTTCGGTCTTGATGTCGGCCTGAGCAACGGCGTCGCCGTCCTCCTGCACCAGAAACGCGCCGAGAAGGCCGCGTCCCTTGGCCTGACGGGTCATCAGGTCAACGAAGCCGGTGCGATCCAGATAAAAAAGCGCACGGTTGCGGTCGAGGTCGGTTGCCATCGACAGGGTCTGACCCTGAAGATAACCGGCATTCTCCATCATATAGGCCTGGGCGATATTGCTCGATGAATCGACGATCGACTGCGTGCGCAGCGAAAACCAGCGGTCGAGGCCTACATTCAGCGTCAGACTGGCGAAGATGGCGACGAGCACCGCGGGCGTAATCGCCACGATGGAGAAAAGCACGACGATGCGCACGTGCAGACGCGCCGCCGCCCTGCCCTTTTTACGCGCTTTCAGCAGCCGGTTGATTTCGCGCCCGATGAGGAAGATCAGGCCGATCACGAAGATCGAATTGATGACGACGGAGGCGATGACGACGTTCGATGTCGGCGCGATTGGCGTGACGCCCAGAAGTACGAACAGGGTGAGGATGGCGCAAACGAGAGCGACGCCGGCGAGCACCAGCCCCGGCAAAGCGAAAGACATCCTGCGATCGGCAACCACCATGCCCGCTGCTTCATCGGCAACGGCGTTTTCGGCGGCGGGTTTCCGCATGCACTACTCCCAATCGCTGGCCAGCCAGCACCACATTTCTGAAGTCAGGCGAGACGCGCATCAGACCGGCGAATCTCTTTCCTTCCTAGTGTTTTTCAAGCAACACAATGTGGCGAAAGTGCAACGACAAATGCGACCTTGTCAACATTCTCAGGTTGGGCGGGAGCTGCGATAAACGGAAACACCAAGCTCACGGATTTTCTTGCGCAGCGTATTGCGGTTCAGGCCGAGAAGATCGGCGGCCTTGATCTGGTTGCCGCGCGTCGCCGTCAAAGCCGCGAGAATCAGCGGATATTCGAGTTCGCGCAGAACGCGGTCGTAAAGGCCGGGCGGCGGCAGGCCATCGCCGAAACTGGCGAAATAATCCCGCATATTTTCCTCGACCGCCTGCGAAATCGTGAGCGAACCGGTGCGAACCGCCATCTTGTCGAGCGGGCTGTCGGGAACATCCGATTGCAGTTCCTGCTCGATGATCTCGCGGGTGATGACTTCCTGCGGGTAAAGCGCCATCAGGCGGCGGATCAGGTTTTCCAGCTCGCGCACGTTGCCGGGCCAGGCATAGGCCTTCATGACCTCCAGCGCCTCGCTCTCGAAACGCTTGCCTTCCAGACCTTCCTTTTCACCCTGCTGGATGAAATGGCGAACCAGATCGGGAATATCCTCGGCGCGGTCACGTAGCGGCGGCAGCCGCAGCGGCACGACGTTCAGGCGGTAATAAAGGTCTTCGCGGAAAAGGCCCTGATTGATCGACTGCTTCAGGTCCTTGTTGGTGGCGGCGACGATGCGGACATCGGTGCGGATCGGCGTGCGACCGCCCACCGTCGTATATTCGCCCTGCTGCAACACGCGCAGCAGCCGTGTCTGAGCATCCATCGGCATGTCACCGATTTCATCGAGGAACAGCGTGCCGCCCTCGGCCTGTTCGAAACGGCCGGTGGAGCGGTTCTGTGCGCCGGTGAAGGCGCCCTTCTCATGGCCGAAGAGTTCGGATTCGATCAGGTCGCGCGGGATTGCGGCCATGTTGATGGCAACGAAGGGACCGTTGCGACGCTTGCCGTAATCATGCAGCGCGCGCGCCACCAGCTCCTTGCCGGTGCCGGATTCACCGGTGATCATCAGCGTCAGGTCGGTCTGCATCAGGCGGGCGAGAACGCGGTAGATTTCCTGCATCGCCGCCGAGCGGCCGACGAGCGGCATGCCGTCCTGCATGTCGTCATCGAGCTTCGCCGGCTTGCGCTTCGGCTCAGACAAAGCGCGGCCGATAATGGCGATCAGCTCCGTCAGGTCGAAGGGCTTCGGCAGGTAATCGTAAGCGCCTTTTTCCGAGGCCTTGATAGCCGTCATGAAGGTGTTCTGCGCACTCATGACCAGAACCGGCAGGTCCGGGCGGGCCTTCTTGATGCGCGGCAGCAGGTCAAAGGCGTTTTCATCGGGCATCACGACATCGGTCACGACAAGATCGCCCTCACCCGCCGAAACCCAGCGCCAGAGCGTGGCGGCATTGGAGGTGATGCGCACGTCGTAACCGGCGCGGCTCAGCGCCTGGTTCAGCACCGTGCGGATTGCGGCATCATCATCGGCGACGAGGATCGTAGCTGTCATTGGTCATTTCCTGTCGTGTTCGGCAAAGAGCGATCGTCGAGCGCCACTTCCGGCGAGACGGGCATCAATACGCGGAAAGTCGTGCGGTGGTTCTGGCTGTCGCATTCGACAATGCCGCCATGGGCGCCGATCAGCTTGGCGACAAGCGCCAGCCCTAGGCCCGAACCATTCGTCTTGGTGGTGATGAAGGGATCGAAAAGATGCGGCAGCAGATCGGCCGGAACGCCCGGGCCATTGTCATGCACGCAGAATTCAAGCGGCAGAGAGATGCGCTCGCGGCTGCCGGCGACCGAAAGCCGCATGCCGGGGCGATAGGCGGTGGTGAGGATGATCTCGCCATCCGGCTGGTTGCCCACGGCTTCCGCCGCATTCTTCACCAGATTGAGGAAGACCTGCACCAGCTGGTCGCGATTGGCATAAACCGGCGGCAGCGACGGGTCGTAATTCTCCGAAATCTTGATATTGCGGGCAAAGCCGGCCTTGGCGATGGCCTTCACATGATCGAGCACGGAATGGATGTTGACCGGCACGCGATCCACCGGCCGCTCGTCGGAAAATACCTCCATACGGTCGACCAGCGAGACGATGCGGTCGGTCTCGTCGCAGATCAGTCGCGTCAGTGCCCGGTCTTCATCGGCAACCGAGGTCTCCAGCAACTGGGCAGCGCCGCGAATGCCGGACAGCGGATTCTTGATCTCATGCGCGAGCATGGAGGCAAGGCCTGTGACAGAGCGCGCCGCAGCGCGATGCGTCAGTTGCCGGTCGATCTTGTCGGCCATCGACCTTTCCTGGAAGACGACGACCACCGATCCCGGTTCGCTGACAACGGGCGCGACATAAAGATCGACCAGCTTGTCCTGACCAAGACGCGGCGAACTCAGATCGACGCGATATTCGTTGACCGGCGCGCGGCGCTCCCGTACCTGATCGATCAGTGCCAGCAACGGGCTGCCGAAGGGGATGAAGGTGGAAACGCGGTAGCGCGCGAGATGGGAGGCGCTCGCCCCGAAAAAGGCTTCGGCTTCCCAGTTGGCAAAGGCGATGAAACCTTCGGCATCCACCAGGATGACGGGGTTCTGCACCGCATTCAGAACCGCCATGGCAAGCGGGTTTCCATCTGCCGGGCTGTGTTTGTCAGCGCTCATGCGGCCTTCCTTGCGGCGTCTTCGCCCGCATTTTCGCTAAGGGCGGAGCGCAGCAGATCCGCCACTTCCGCCGTGTCACGCGATGTCATGATTTCAGCCTTGTCGGTCGTGGCGATCTCCGGCGCGAAACGGTCGAGATACCAGCCGAGATGTTTGCGGGCATGCCGGAGACCGGCTTCCCTTCCGTAAAATTCCAGCATCATCTCGTAATGTTCGATGGCGATGGCGGGAATATCGTCGCGGTGCGGCGCTGAATGTCCGGCAAGCACCGCCGGCAGCCAGGGCTGCCCCTGCGCGCCGCGACCGACCATGACGGCATCCGCACCCGAACGGCGCAGGATTTCGCGCGCATCCCCGGCTGTTTCCACATCGCCATTGGCGATCAGCGGCACGGAAATCACCTCGCGCACGGCGCGGATGGCATCCCAGTCCGCCCGTCCCTCGTAAAACTGCATGCGGGTGCGGCCGTGAATGGTGATGAGCTGAACGCCTGCGGCTTCGGCACGGCGGGCGATCTCCGGCGCATTGATGGTGTTTTCATCCCAGCCGAGCCGCATCTTCAGCGTCACGGGCACATCAACCGCGCCGACCGTCGCCTCGATGAGCGAGAGTGCATGATCGGGATCGCGCATCAAAGCCGAGCCGGAATAACCACCCGTCACCTTCTTGGCTGGACAGCCCATATTGATATCGATGACGCCGGCGCCATTATCGGCCGCGATCTTGGCCGCCTCGGCCATGAAATGCGCCTCGCGTCCTGCGAGCTGCACCATATGCGGAACCATGCCGGCATTTTTCAGCCGCGCCCAGGATTCGCCTCGGTTGGCGACGAGCTCACGGCTTGCCACCATTTCCGTGACAACAAGGCCCGCGCCATAACGCCAGGCAAGCTGCCGGAACGGCAGATCCGTCACGCCCGACATGGGCGCCAGCACGGCACGATTACGGATCGTGACTGAGCCGATGCGGAACGGTTCTGACAACTCCGGAAGATGCAATTGATGATCTTTCATGCAGAAGGGTTATTTGCATTATTTTTAGACAGTGTTTGCGCAGTTGCCAAGCACTTTTAGAGGGTTGCACCTTTTATTTGCTGGGCGACTGCCTGCCTGTTTTGCTGTCGGCAGCAATTTGTGCAGGTTCGAACACGCAATGGTGGCTGATCCTGCGGCATGCAGGGGCGAATGCGCGTCTTATCGGGCTGGCCATCCGGGTTTTGAAACGCTAGAGCAGGACTGTCAACCGCTAAGGGTTGCGCGCAAAGCATAAGACCAATGCAGGAAAGTACTATGAAACTCGGCATCGTCATCGTCGCCGCCGGACGCGGAGAAAGAGCGGGCTCTCCCGAGGAAGGGCCGAAACAATATCGCCCTATCGGCGGCAGGGCCGTGATCGAGCATACATTGTCGACCTTCCTCGACTGGGATCATGCCTCCCCCATCGTGATCGTCAGCCATGCAGACGATGCGGCACTGCTGTCGCCAATCCTCCAGCGGCTTGATGCCGGCGAGCGGATCGTTACCGTCACGGGCGGCGCAACACGCCAGCAATCGGTGCTTGCCGGGCTGGAAGCGCTCGCCTCGGAAGAGCTGACGCATGTGATGATCCATGATGCCGTGCGGCCTTTCGTTCCCGTGGACATGCTGGAACGCATTGTCGCCCTGCACCGGGCCGGCGCCAGCGGCGTTCTGCCTGCCCTCTCCGTCACCGACACCCTGAAACGCGGTTCGGAAGGTCGCGTCGTGGAGACGGTTTCCCGGCAGGGGCTTTATGCCGCGCAGACACCGCAGAGTTTCGGCTACGGCGATATTCTCGCCGCGCACCGCGCCGCTGCCGCCTCCGGAAAGTCCGATTTTACCGATGATGCTTCGATTGCCGAATGGGCGGGACTGACGGTGACGCTGACCGAAGGTTCGGTCGACAATGTAAAACTCACTCTCAAGCGGGATATCGCCATGGCCGATGAAAAGCTCTCCCACGGATTGCCGGACGTGCGCACCGGCAATGGTTACGACGTGCATCAGCTGGAGGCCGGCGACGGCGTGACGTTGTGTGGCGTCTTCATCGAACACGACCAGAAACTCAAAGGTCATTCGGATGCGGATGTGGCTTTGCATGCGCTGACGGATGCGCTGCTCGCCACCTGCGGTGCTGGCGATATCGGCGATCACTTTCCGCCTTCCGATCCGCAATGGAAGGGTGCCGCCTCGCGCATCTTCCTCGAACATGCGGCCAAAGTGGTGCGCGACAATGGCGGCACGATCATGAATGCCGATGTCTCGCTGATTGCGGAAGCTCCGCGCATCGGCCCGCACCGCCAGGCCATGCGCGAAGCGCTCTCAGACATGCTGGGCATCGCGTTGGAGCGCTGCTCGGTGAAGGCGACGACCAATGAGACCATCGGTTTCGTCGGCCGCCGGGAAGGCATCGCTGCAATCGCCACCGCTACCGTCGTCTACAGGGGCAGACCTTTATGAGCCTTTTTCCCGCTGACATAGAAGAGCTGGCGCGGCGGATCATTGCCGATTTCACCGCGCATGGTTTCATGGTCTCGACCGCGGAAAGCTGCACAGGCGGCCTGATCGCCGGTGCTCTGACGGAGATTGCCGGCTCCTCCGCTGTCGTTGATCGTGGTTTTGTCACCTATACCAATGAAGCCAAAATGGACATGCTGGGCGTTGGCGCCGAGACGCTGGCGAATTTCGGCGCGGTCTCCCGGCAGACGGCGCTGCAGATGGCGCATGGCGCCCTCTTCCGTTCCCGCGCCGATTTCGCCGTGGCGGTAACCGGTATTGCCGGTCCGGGCGGTGGTTCCGCGGACAAGCCGGTTGGGCTGGTGCATCTGGCAGCGAAAGCGCGCAGCGGTAAAATCCTGCATCGGGAAATGCGTTATGGCGAGATCGGCCGCACAGAAATCCGGCTTGCGACGATGAGGACGTCGCTCGAGATGCTGATAGCCCTCAATCAGGCCGGGTCCGTATAAATTTTATCGGCACGCGTTTCGAAGGCTTCCGCGAACATGCGGAAGGCCCGGTCGAACATCGACCCCATCACCGCTCCGAGCAGACGGTTCTTGAATTCATAGTCGATGAAGAAATGGATGGCCGATCCGCCCTCGTCCGAGGCCTCGAAACGCCAGCGATTGTCGAGATATTTGAACGGGCCGTCGATATATTTCACGTCGATGGCACGTTCAGCCGGATTCAGCAGCACCTGCGTGGTGAAGGTTTCGCGAATGGCCTTGTAGCCCACCGTCATATCCGCCACCAGCAGCACCTTGCCATCGCGCTCCTTGCGCGAACGGACGGTGAGCGCCTCGCAAAGGGGCAGAAACTGCGGATATTTCTCCACATCGGCGACAAGGTCGTACATGCGGTCGGGCGAGTGTTTGACGTGGCGATGCGTTTCGAACTGTGGCATGAGCGGCAGTTAATCCTCGATACGCAGAAGATCAAGAAGGCGGCGAAACTGTTTTCGGCTTTTCAGCTGGAATACCGGCACGTCAGGACCATAAAGCGCGAAATTCTGCTCGAAGATCGGCGTATGGCGGCGCTCGAAATTCCAGATATAGCGCAGGAATTCGATGTCTATTCTTTCGGGGCACCCCTCCGCCATTTCCGGGCGGGCCTTGCCATAACCCTTGATCGCCCGGCTGACGGCGCCCCACAGGCAGAGCCAGCGCGGCATGCGCACCCACAAAACGATGTGGGATCGCGGCAGCCGTATATCGAAAGACGACGGATTGCTGCCGTCCATCAGCCAGCGCTCCTCGGTAATGATGGTGGCTATACTCTCTCGCTGTTCGTCGCGCGGGCGCACCTGCCAGCCAGGCAGCCAGAAAACATCTCGATCCATGGAGATGTAGCGAAGCCCGAAATTGCGCGCGAGCTTCTGCGAAAGCGTCGACTTGCCGCCGCCGGAGCAGCCCACGACCATGATTCGCTGCGCCCCGGCGATGATCGCAGCAGCATCTTCCACCCTGTGAAGATAGTTTGGCATTTCAGAAACCTCATCTGACTGCTGGATTTTTCTGCCATCGCCCCGCAGCGATATCTTCGCCGCGCATGACAGTTACGGAAAATTGACTATTGTAACTCCGTCGCAGGGATTGCTATTTATTTGCGACTAATATTACACCCATTGGATGCAACGGCGCTGGAAGCTCCCGATTTCACCCAGCGTATTCATCCTTGGGTTCAGACCCGACATATAACCGCTTTGAGCCACTGAGTGAGCCGATGGACGATTTTTCCAACATCATCAACCTTCTCGAATCCGCCAAGCAACTCGCATCGATGAATGGCATGCCGGTGCTTGCCTATCTGATCGACGTCGCGAAATGCGAGGCGAGAGAGAACAAGCCGGTTCTGCGCAAGCGCAAACGCGGCGAATCGACCGCCAAGGAAGACTGTTAATTGCCGGCGCGCAGAGCCGACCGATAAAGCCGACTGGCCCAATCTTCAAGACGATGTCATAATCAAACGATGAAACTGGCCGCTTTTTTCGAGGCGGCCATTTCTTTGCAGAATGGAAACGACAGCGTCATGACAGCCGCATCCGCCGATATCAGAACCTACAGGGAAGAAAGACCAAAGGAACGGCATGGCTTCGTCCAGATCGTTCTTCCTGTCTCCGGGCGTCTTCTGATCGATGTGGCCGGACGGCAGGACGAATTGTCGACCGGACGCGGCGTGTTCATCCATCGCGATGCGCCGCACACCCAGGAAGCGACGGCAAGCAACCACTCGCTGGTGGTCGATATCGATGAAAGCGCCCTTCCCGAGCAAACGCTCGAGAGATTCGTCCGCTCGCCGTTTCTCGACATAGCGCAGGATACGCGGCAATTGATCGCCTATATGCGCGGCGTCATCGGAACAGAGGGACGACGCGACGATATTGCCGGCCTGTGGGCGCCACTCCTGGTCGACAGCCTTGCCAATGAGAAAGCCGATATCCGCCGCCGCCTGCACAGGCTCGTTGCACTTGTCAGGGCGGAGCCGTTCTTCCCCTGGACCATCGAGATGCTCGCCTCCTGCGTGACGATCAGCGACAGCCGCCTGCATGCGCTGTTTCTCGAAGAATTCGGCCTCCCGCCTCACCGCTGGCTGGCCGGGCTGCGCATGGACAAGGTCTGCGCATTGCTCAGCAATTCCACCCTGCCGATTGCCGAGATCGCCTTGCGGGCCGGTTTTTCAGACCAGACTGCACTGACGCGGGCCATGCGCAGTGCAGTGGGTGAAACGCCCGCAGCCTACCGTCGGACCTACGGGATTCATTAAAACCGCCAGCACATCCGGTCAGGAGTTTTTGTCAAGACAGCCGCAGAGGGCTGTGGCACATCGCAGGCAAATACGAATGCGGATGTGACATGACATGAACAGAACAGGTCTCGGTGTTTTTTACGGCATGCTGGCGGGTGCGCTCTGGGGTG
The DNA here is from genome assembly GCF_053522345.1 of Agrobacterium sp. 22-226-1. Taxonomy (NCBI): domain Bacteria; kingdom Pseudomonadati; phylum Pseudomonadota; class Alphaproteobacteria; order Hyphomicrobiales; family Rhizobiaceae; genus Agrobacterium; species Agrobacterium sp. 22-226-1. Next base: position 170,911 of record NZ_JBNWCP010000003.1, on the reverse strand, counting down.
GGATTTTTCTCGCCCCCAAACTCGTGCCGGATTTTTCCGCCCTGCAACTGTCGACGGCGCGTTATCTCACCTATGGGCTGATTTCCCTCATCATCATCGGGCCGCGCCTGAAACGCGTGTCGGCCCATTTTGGCGCGCGGGAGTGGATAGCACTCGGCTGGCTGAGCATGATCGGCAACATCGCCTATTATGTCTTCATATCGACGGCGGTGAAGCTGAGCGGCGTCGCCTTCACCTCCATCATCATCGGCTTCTTGCCGGTCGCCGTCACCATCATCGGCAGCCGCGATCACGGCGCGGTGTCGCTGAAGAAGCTATGGCCGTCGCTCGCCTTCGGCGCGATGGGGATTATCGGCATTTCATGGCAGTCACTAACGGAAAACGATGCGGGGCTCGATGTCTCTCGGGTCATCGGGCTTGCCTGTGCGCTCGGTGCGCTGGCGTCATGGACGGCCTTTGCGGTCGGCAATGCCCGCTGGCTCTCCCGTCTTCACGATGTCAGCGCCGATGACTGGAACATGATGACGGGTGTGGTGACCGGTGGGCTTGCGCTCGCGCTCGCCATTCCGGCCTTTGGCTTTGGCGGCGAAAGCCATAGTTCGGGCGACTGGCTGCACTTTGTGGCTGTTGCAGCCGGGCTGGGTTTCACCGCCTCCATTCTCGGCAATGCCTTATGGAACCGCATGAGCCGCCTTCTGCCGCTCACCATGGTCGGGCAGATGATCCTGTTCGAAACGCTGTTTGCGCTGCTTTACGGTTTTCTCTGGGAAGGGCGTGGCCCGACACTGATTGAGGTCGTGGCAATATGTTCGGTGGTGCTGAGCGTCGTGCTGTGCATGCGGGCGCACCGGCCGGAGAGAATCACGGCATGATTGGATTGAGGGGCGTTACTGGCGGCTGAACCATTTCACAAGCCTCGCCTCCCACTCCCCGTCATCCTCGGGCCTGTCCCGAGGATCCAATCACAGATCGTACAATCGATAGGTCGTAGATGCTCGGGACAAGCCCGAGCATGACGTGGAAAGAGCGCACATCGCCAGATCCAGCGCCTATATTACTGACCCTTTCCGTTCCTTACTCAGCCGCCGCCAGCAACTTCTTTTCGCGCGCCGCACGCAGGCGTTCGAAATCGTCGCCGGCATGGTGCGAGGAGCGGGTCAGCGGGCTGGAAGAGACCATCAGGAAGCCCTTGGTATAAGCTACGGTCTCGTAGGACTTGAACTCTTCCGGCGTCACGAAGGCCTCGACCTTGTGGTGCTTGCGGGTCGGCTGCAGATATTGGCCGATGGTCAGGAAGTCCACATCGGCGCTGCGCAGGTCGTCCATCAGCTGAAGCACTTCGTTGCGTTCTTCGCCGAGGCCGACCATGATGCCCGACTTGGTGAACATGGTGGGATCGAGTTCCTTCACCCGCTGCAGAAGGCGCACGGAGTGGAAATAGCGCGCACCGGGGCGAACCGTGAGGTAATTGCCCGGAACGGTTTCCATATTGTGGTTGAAGACATCGGGCTTGGCGGCGACGACACGCTCCAGCGCGCCGGGCTTCTTCAGGAAGTCGGGGGTGAGGATTTCGATGGTCGTCGTCGGAGACGCAGCACGGATCGCCCAGATGACCTTCTCGAAATGTTCAGCACCGCCATCGGCGAGATCGTCTCGGTCGACCGAAGTGATGACGACGTGGGAAAGGCCCATCTGCTTGACGGCCTTGGCGACGTTCTCGGGCTCGGCCATATCCAGCGGGTTAGGCTTGCCGGTCGCGACATTGCAGAAAGCGCAGGCGCGGGTGCAGATTTCACCCATGATCATGAAGGTCGCGTGTTTCTTGTCCCAGCATTCGCCGATATTCGGACAGCCGGCTTCCTCGCACACCGTCACCAGCTTGTGCGAACGCACCAGTTCACGCGTCTCGTGATAGCCCTTGGATGTCGGCGCCTTGACGCGGATCCATTCCGGCTTGCGCATGACCTCGGTATCGGGCTTATGCGCCTTTTCCGGGTGGCGAATGCGCTTTTCGTCGGACGACGTCCTGTCGAGAATAGTGACCATTAAAAACCTGCTTCCATCGCCCCTGGCGACCTAAACATCTGTTGGCCCGATGCTTTAGAACAATTCCAGAAAAAGCGTAAGCCCCTTCCGGTCATGAAGACTTTCAGCGCCGTACCAGCTTCGCCAGAAACAGCAAAAGGCTGGCGCCGATGAACGACGTGACGAAATAGCCGAGCCTGCTGTCCTGCACGAAAACATCGAAGGTTCGAAGCACCGCAACCGCAACCACCGAACCGACAATGCCAAGAACGATGTTCATGAAAATGCCGAAGCGCATATCCATGAGCTTGCCCGCAAGCCAGCCGGCGAGACCGCCGATGATGATTGCTGCAATCCAGCCTACACTTTCCATTCCCACGCTCCCTGAAAGAACCAGCCCCTTTTAAGGAGCCTGCATCGAGACATATGGGACACCCGGCATGGTTAGACAATGCCGGGTATCACGGAGCACTTATGCGTTCAGCACACGCCCATAGGCGTCGAGCACGCTTTCCTTCATCGATTCCGAAATGGTCGGATGCGGGAAGATCGTGTGCATCAGGTCTTCTTCAGTGGTCTCGAGGTTCATCGCAACAACGAAGCCCTGAATGAGTTCGGTGACTTCCGCACCGACCATATGCGCGCCAAGCAGCTCACCCGTCTTCTTGTCGAAGATGGTCTTGACCATGCCCTGATCTTCGCCGAGCGCCACGGCCTTGCCGTTCGCCGCAAAGGAGAAGCGGCCGACGCGGATGTCGCGGCCCTGCTCCTTGGCCTTGGCTTCGGTGAGACCCACAGAGGCGACCTGCGGATTGCAATAGGTGCAGCCCGGAATCTTGAGCTTGTCCATCGGATGGACATTCGGCAGACCGGCGATCTTTTCCACGCAGATGACGGCCTCATGCTCGGCCTTGTGGGCGAGCAGCGGCGGGCCGGCGACATCGCCGATGGCGTAGATGCCAGGCACATTGGTCTTGCCGTAACCGTCGATGACGATGAAGCCGCGATCCGTCTTCACGCCGGCAGCCTCAAGCCCGATGCCTTCGATATTGGCGACGACGCCGACGGCCGAAATCATCCGATCGGCGGTGATCTTCTCGGAAGAACCGTCCTTCTTCTCCAGCGTCGCGGTGATGGAGTTCGCGCCCTTCTCAACCTTGGAAACCTTGGTTTCAAGGTGAATTTTCATGCCTTGCTTTTCGAGCTGCTTCTTGGCGAAGGTGGAGATTTCCGCATCCTCGACCGGCATGACCTGGCTCATGATCTCGACGACGGTGACGTCGACGCCCATGGTGCGGTAGAAGCTGGCGAATTCGATGCCGATGGCGCCCGAACCCATGACGAGCAGCGACTTGGGCAGTTCTTCCGGCTTCATCGCCTCGAAATAGGTCCAGATCAGCTTGCCATCGGGCTCAATGCCGGGCAGCGCGCGCGGGCGGGCGCCTGTGGCGACGATGATGTGCTTGGCGGTATAGGTGCCCTCACCCAGCGTGTTCTTCGGCACGGGACCCTGCGGCTGAACCACCGGCTTGGTGGATTTGCCGACGACGATTTCACCCGGCTTGGTGATTTTTGCTTCACCCCAGATGATATCGACCTTGTTCTTCTTGAACAGGAAACCGACGCCATTGTTCATGCGCGCGGCAATGCCGCGCGAACGCGCGACGATTGCCTTGACGTCCGGCTTGATCGAGCCTTCCAGCGTCAGGCCGTAATCCTTGGCATGGGTGGCGGTGTGCATGACATCGGCAGTGCGCAGCAGCGCCTTGGTGGGAATGCAACCCCAGTTGGAGCAGATGCCAGCCAGATGCTCGCGCTCCACGACGGCAACCTTCATGCCGAGCTGGGCTGCGCGGATCGCGGCAATATAACCGCCCGGTCCCGAACCGATGATGATGACGTCATAAGATTGAGCCATTGGAAATCCTGCCTTGTCTTATTCGGAAAACGGCAAACCGCCCCGAAACGAGAATGAGTGTCAAAGTCCGAGCATCATGCGGACGACGGGCTCCAGCCCGCGGCCGATGGCCCGCGTGTTTTCAGCATCGAGATGAACGCCGTCCACCGGCGTCGTGCGGGCAACGGAGCCGGCATCGAAAAAACCGCAATCAAGGTCGTCGGCAAGGTCCCGGTAAACCGAAGCCAGCATGGCCGATTCATCGATCGCATCGCGATAGATCGCCCCCATTACGGGGTTTGCCGTTTCGCAAAGCTGCGGCGGCGCGACGATCAGAACATCCGGCGCTTCCCAGTCAGCCACTTGCCAGACGTGATTGCGCGTGAGTTTCACCAATCGCTCGATACCCTTCATGGCGACAATGGCCGATCCGTGGATCGACGGTTTCATGTCGTTGGTGCCGAGCATGATGATGACGAGATCAAGCGGCGCATGGCTGTGCAGCAGCGTCGGCAGAAGCCGCGCGCCATTGCGGTCGCAATCGGCCGTCAAATCGTCATAGGCGGTGGTGCGGCCGCCCAACCCTTCGTGGATCACGTGCACGTCGGTACCGAGCGCCTTTTGCAAGACGCTCGGCCAAAGATCGTCATGGCTGTGACGGCCACCCGTTTCCGCATTTGATCCCCAGGTCAGGGAATCGCCAAAGCAGAGGACCGATTTCACCATGTCACGCTCCGATCAAACCAGCATGCCCATCGGGTTTTCGATGTAGCGCTTGAAGGCGCCGATCAGTTCGGCTCCGAGCGCGCCATCGACGCAGCGGTGGTCGGTGGAGAGCGTCACCGTCATGACGTTGGCGATCTTGATCTCGCCATTCTTCACGACAGCGCGTTCTTCACCCGCGCCGACCGCCAGAATGGTGGCATGCGGCGGGTTGATGACGGCGGAGAAGCTTTTCACGCCCATCATGCCCATGTTGGACACGGCGGTCGTTCCGCCCTGATACTCCTCGGGCTTCAGCTTGCGCTCTTTCGCGCGCTTACCGTAGTCCTTCATCTCGTTGGAGATTGTGGAGAGCGACTTCTGCTCGGCCTTGCGGATGATCGGCGTGATCAGGCCACCCGGAATGGAAACGGCGACGCCGACATCCGAATGCTTGTGCTTGACCATGGCGCTTTCCGTCCAGGAGACGTTGGCGTCAGGCACGTCACGAAGCGCCAGCGCCAGCGCCTTGATGACCATATCGTTGACCGACAGCTTGTAGGCCGGCTTGCCGTCCTTTTCAGGGGCAGCGGCGTTAAGCTGGGCGCGCAGCGCCAGAAGCGTATCCAGTTCGCAATCGACCGAAACGTAGAAATGCGGAACGGTCTGCTTGGATTCCACCAGACGCTTGGCAATGACCTTGCGCATGCCATCATGCGGCACGAGCTCGTAGGAGCCTTCTTCGAACAGCTTGAGAACCGCTTCGTCCGACTGACCCTTGGCGAGTGCGGGGGCCGGTGCCCCTGCGGATGCAGCAGCCGCGCTAGGCGCAGCCTTTGCACCGCCGGAAGCGGCAGCCTTTTCGACGTCTGTCTTCACGATGCGGCCATGCGGGCCGGAACCGGAAACGGCCGACAGGTCAAGACCAGCTTCCTTGGCGAGACGACGAGCCAACGGCGAAGCGAAGATGCGCTCGCCGGACTTTGCAACCGGGGCCGGTGTGGAAGAAGCAGGTGCCTGATCGGCGGCCGGCTTTTCATCCTTGCCAGGAGCAGCTTCGGATTTTTCTTCCTTCGGCGCTTCAGCCTTTGCGGCTTCCTGCTTCGGGGCTTCCGCCTTGGCAGGAGCGGCATCGCCGCCCTTTGCCGCCTCGGCCACATCCTCGCCATCGGCAGCGAGGATTGCGATGAGGGCATTGACCTTGACGGCTTCAGTGCCTGCCGGAACGACCAGCTTGGCAACCGTGCCTTCGTCGACGGCTTCCACTTCCATGGTCGCCTTGTCGGTCTCGATCTCGGCGATCACGTCACCGGGAGCGACCTTGTCGCCTTCCTTGACCAGCCACTTGGCCAGATTGCCCTCTTCCATCGTCGGAGAAAGGGCAGGCATGGTGATGTTTATCGGCATCGAAACGCCTCCCCTTACTTGTAGCAGACGGTTTTGACGGCCTGGACGACTTCATCGACGTTGGGCAGAGCCAGCTTTTCGAGGTTAGCCGCATAAGGCATCGGAACGTCCTTGCCGGCAATCGTCAGGATCGGCGCATCGAGATAATCGAAAGCGGCGCGCATGACCTGGTTGGCAATGAAGTCACCAACCGATGACTGCGGGAATCCTTCCTCGACCGTGACCAGACGACCGGTCTTCTTGACCGATTCGATGACGGTGGGCAGATCCATCGGACGGATGGTGCGCAGATCGATCAGTTCGACGTCGATGCCGAGCTTTTCGAGTTCCGCTACCGCCTTGATGGCATAGGTCATGCCAATACCGAAGGAAACGATGGTCGCATCCTTGCCCTTGCGGTGAATGCGCGCCTTGCCGATCGGCAGCACGAAATCATCGAGCTTCGGTACTTCGAAGCTCTGGCCGTAGAGAATTTCGTTCTCAAGGAAGATGACCGGGTTCGGATCGCGGATGGCGGCCTTGAGCAGACCCTTGGCGTCGGCAGCCGTGTAAGGCATGACGACCTTGAGACCCGGAATATGGCTGTACCAGGCGGCATAACATTGCGAATGCTGAGCGCCAACGCGGGCGGCAGCACCCGAAGGACCGCGGAACACCATCGGTGCGCCCATCTGGCCACCCGACATATAAAGCGTCTTGGCCGCCGAGTTGACGATCTGGTCGATCGCCTGCATGGCGAAGTTGAAGGTCATGAATTCGACGATGGGTCGCAGGCCCGTCATCGCAGCGCCGACGCCGATACCGGCAAAGCCATGCTCGGTGATCGGGGTGTCGATGACGCGGCGCTCGCCGAATTCCTGCAACAGGCCTTGGGTGATCTTGTAGGCGCCCTGATATTCGGCGACTTCTTCACCCATGACGAAGACTTTTTCGTCGGCGCGCATTTCTTCGGCCATGGCGTCGCGCAGTGCTTCACGCACCGTCGTCATCACCATTTCCGTGCCTTCCGGAATGTCCGGATCGGCTGCAGCTTCGATCTTCGGGGCCGCCGGAACCTTGGCGGCTTCCTTGGCAACGCTCGGCTCTTCGGCAGCTTCGCGGGTCTTGCCGCCAGCGGCGTCAGAACCGGAATTGGCAGCTTCCGCCTTCGGCTCTTCTTTCTTGGCGGATGAAGAAATGGCGTCGGCGCTTTCGCCATCCTGAAGGAGAACGGCGATTGCCGTGTTGACCTTGACGCCTTCAGTGCCGGCCTCGATCAGCAGCTTGCCGATCACGCCTTCATCGACGGCTTCCACTTCCATGGTTGCCTTGTCGGTCTCGATCTCGGCGATCACGTCGCCGGAGGTGACCTTGTCGCCTTCCTTTTTAAGCCATTTGGAAAGCGTGCCTTCCTCCATGGTCGGGGAAAGGGCGGGCATAAGAATTTCTACTGGCATGGGTTTCCCTTTCCCGATCAGAGCAGAATGTCGGTGTAGAGCTCGGAGACATCCGGCTCTGGGTCGTTCTGGGCGAAGTCGGCGCTGTCGGCGACGATATCACGGACATCCTTGTCGATGGCCTTGAGTTCGTCTTCGCTTGCCCAGCCCTGCTCCAGAAGCCGTGCCTTGACCTGCTCGATCGGGTCATGTTCGGAGCGCATCTTCTGCACTTCGTCTTTCGAACGGTATTTCGCCGGGTCGGACATGGAGTGACCACGGTAACGGTAGGTCAGCATTTCCAGAATGATCGGACCCTTGCCCGAACGGCAATGTTCCAGCGCCTGATCGGCGGCGGCCTTGACGGCGCGCACGTCCATGCCGTCCACCTGAACACCGGGGATGCCGAAGGACTGGCCGCGCAGCGAATAGTTCGACTGGGCGGTGGCGCGGGCGGTCGAGGTGCCCATGGCGTAACGGTTGTTTTCAACGATATAGATGATCGGCAGTTTCCAGAGAGCAGCCATGTTGAAGCTCTCATAGACCTGGCCCTGGTTGGCGGCGCCGTCACCGAAATAGGTTACGGAGACATTGTCGTTGCCGCGATAGCGGTTGGCGAAAGCGAGACCGGTTCCGAGCGAAACCTGCGCACCGACGATGCCGTGGCCGCCGTAGAAATGTTTCTCCTTGGAGAACATGTGCATCGAGCCGCCCTTGCCCTTCGACAGGCCGCCCCTGCGGCCGGTCAGCTCGGCCATGACGCCACGCGCGCTCATACCGAGCGCCAGCATGTGGCCGTGGTCGCGGTAAGCGGTGATGACCTGATCGCCTTCCTTCTGCGACATCTGCATGCCGACGACGACAGCTTCCTGACCGATGTAGAGGTGACAGAAACCACCGATGAAGCCCATGCCATAGAGCTGGCCAGCCTTTTCCTCGAAACGGCGGATAAGCAGCATTTCACGATAAGCGTGAAGCTCTTCTTCCTTCGAGAAGTCCGGGCTGTTCTTGCCGGTGAATTCGGTTGCGGCCTTTGCCGTGGTCTTGCGGCCGGATACGGTCGCTGGTTTTCGCGGCGCCATTCATCCCTCCCTGAGTTGCCGTTTGAATGGATAGAGTGGCGCGTACCATATGCAAGAAAATGCCATGCAGCAATGCTTTAAACGCATGGCACATATTCACGCTAAGATGCTGTGAATAAATCAGAAATGTTAAATTAACTCGATTTCGGTTAATTAGAAATATGTGTTCATGATGACGATTTCGTCCGTGCGGGACATATTCAGCTGGTAACGGGAAATCTCGTCGATCATGTCCCGCTCCAGCGAGCCATCGCTCATCAATTCCACCTGCCGTTCCAGCGCCACACGCGCCTGCGTCAGCTTTGCAAGCTCCGCAGTACGGGTGATACGCTGCCGCTCCAGCCGCTCCGTTGCCTGAAGGCCGAAGTCGCCATGGATCGAATGATACCCGAAATAGGAAAGAAAAGCGATCGTGATGGCCGGAACGATCAAACGGCCGAATCGTCTCTTTTTATGATGTCTGGTCCACATGCCGGAGAGAAGCCTTAAAACGCATAACGTGAGTCTCGAGACTAAGGCGGATTGTTTAACTATCCGTTGACCTTAAATTCCAATCGGCAGATGGACGCAAAAAAGCCCGCCGGAGGGCGGGCTCAAACTGCTGACGAAGTCCTTCAATCTCTCCTCCGTCATGCTCGGGCCTGTCCCGAGCATCTGCAACGTCTCAAGTTGGTGGGACATTGGCAGATCCTCGGCACAAGGCCGAGGATGACGTCGAATGTGTTGCCAGACCTGTTGTCAACTTCGGTCAGCCGGTCAGCGGGGCTCTACCGCCCCGCGAACACACGTTACCCGCGCAGGATCGAACGGCCGGCGTAAGCCGCCTGTGGGCCGAGCATTTCTTCGATGCGGATCAGCTGGTTGTACTTTGCGAGCCGGTCGGAGCGGGCAAGCGAGCCGGTCTTGATCTGACCGCAGTTCGTCGCAACAGCGAGATCGGCGATGGTGGAGTCTTCCGTCTCACCCGAGCGGTGCGACATGACGGCGGTGTAACCGGCCTTGTGTGCGGTCTCAACCGCATCCAGCGTCTCGGAGAGCGAACCGATCTGGTTGACCTTGACGAGGATGGAGTTTGCAACGCCCATCTTGATGCCGTCGCGAAGACGCGCGGAGTTGGTGACGAAGAGATCGTCGCCGACGAGCTGGCACTTGTTGCCGATGAGATCGGTCAGCGTCTTCCAGCCTTCCCAGTCGTCTTCGGCCATGCCGTCTTCGATGGAAATGATCGGGTACTTGGCAACGAGTTCCGCCAGATATTCCGCCATTGCGCCCGATTCCAGCGTGCGGCCTTCGCCTTCGAGAACGTATTTTCCGTCCTTGAAGAATTCGGTCGATGCACAGTCAAGACCGACGAACATGTCGTCACCCGGACGGTAGCCGGCCTTTTCAATCGACTTCATGATGAAATCGAGCGCGGCCGGTGCGCTTTCGAGCCCCGGTGCGAAACCGCCCTCGTCGCCGACATTGGTGTTGTGACCCTGTGCCGCCAGTTCTTTCTTCAGCGTATGGAACACTTCAGAACCCATGCGCACGGCTTCGCGGATGTTTTCCGCGCCGACCGGCAGGATCATGAATTCCTGGAAGTCGATGGGATTATCGGCATGCGCGCCGCCATTGATGATGTTCATCATCGGAACCGGCAGCAGATGCGCGTTCGGGCCGCCGACATAACGGTAAAGGGGCAGGCCGGAGGCTTCAGCGGCAGCCTTGGCGACGGCAAGCGATACGCCGAGGATGGCGTTGGCGCCGATGCGCGACTTGTTCGGCGTGCCATCGAGCACGATCATCGTCTGGTCGATCTGGATCTGGTTTTCAGCGTCGAAACCGCCGATGGCGTCGAAGATTTCGGTATTGACGGCTTCGACCGCCTTTTCCACGCCCTTGCCGAGATAACGCTTGCCGCCATCGCGCAGCTCAACCGCCTCATGCGCGCCGGTGGAGGCGCCCGAAGGGACGGCGGCACGGCCCATGGAGCCGTCTTCCAGGTAAACATCGACTTCAACGGTCGGGTTGCCGCGGCTGTCGAGGATTTCGCGCGCGATGATATCGGTAATGGCAGTCATGGTCTCTCCCTTGGGAATGGAACAGATATTTTCCGTCGCCTGTCTTAGACGATGGCGAAGAAATTACAATGACGACGGACGGCAGAAACGGCCCGCCCGCCATTAAAATCGATTGGCACAGACAGTGCCCGCCCCGCCCCTCAGGCTTTGGTAATGGCGTCGAAGGCGAGCAGCTTTTCCAGCAGTTTCGGCATGTCCTTCAGATGAACCATGTTGGGGCCGTCGGACGGTGCATTGTCCGGGTCCTCATGGGTCTCGATGAAAAGCCCGGCGACGCCGACAGCAACCGCCGCCCGCGCCAGAGTCTCGACGAATTCACGCTGGCCGCCCGTGGAGCCGCCCTGCCCGCCCGGCTGCTGAACCGAATGGGTGGCGTCAAAGACAACGGGCGCGCCAAGCGATGCCATGATCGGCAGCGAGCGCATGTCGGAAACAAGCGTGTTGTAACCGAAGGAGGCGCCGCGCTCGCACAGAAGCACATTCGGATTGCCGCTCTCATTCAGCTTGGCCAGCACGTTCTTCATGTCCCAGGGGGCGAGGAACTGGCCCTTCTTGACGTTGATGACGCGACCGGTTTTCGCGGCGGCGACGAGAAGATCGGTCTGGCGGCTGAGAAAGGCCGGGATTTGCAGCACATCCACCACTTCGGACACGATGGCGCATTGTTCTTCGGTGTGAATGTCGGTCAGAACAGGAAAGCCGAATTCCTTCTTGAGATCGGCGAAAACCTGCATGGCGCTCTCAAGGCCGATGCCGCGCTTGCCGGAAAGCGAGGTGCGGTTCGCCTTGTCGAAGGACGACTTATAAACGAGCCCGATCCCCAGCTTGTCGCAAAGCTCCTTCAGGACGCCAGCGATCATGAAAGCATGTTCCCGGCTTTCCATCTGGCAGGGGCCGGCGATCAGGGAAAATCGCTCGCTATTGGAAAAGGAAACCGAATTGGCGCCGTCGCCGGCGGTGACTTTGAGATTGTTCGTAACGCTCATCATTTTTCCTCGAAGGCGAATGCAACGCCCTGACCGGGCGCGGCGGACACCACCAGACGGCCGCCCGCTTCTGCGCTGGAGACGCCATTAGCAGCAAGCACCGCTTCTGTCACGGCAAGATCGTCAACGGAAAAAACGATGCCTGCGCCGTGCAGGCCATTCGGAGAATTGGGCAGGCTTTCGCTGAAGGCCGGTTTTTGGTTCAGCCTGATGCGCACATTGCCTGTCGCAAAAATAATATCTCCATCTGGAGACATCTCCTCCTCACAGGCAAATACCGTTTCGATCAGACGGACCGCGTTGGGATCGCCGCCGGAAAACAGAACGATCTCGCTGAGGCCGGAAGCACCATTGGCGTGGCGCTCCAGCACCGCCCGGTCGTTCGGCAAAGCCTGCAATCGCTGGCAGCTGAACAGAAAGAAATCCGAAGCCGCGCCGCTCGCTGCGAAAGCCAGCCGGAATGCCGCCTCACTCTGTGAGCCGTCCGGCATCCGCACGGGCCGTGAAAATTCAAATATATCGCCTGCCGAGAAGCCGGATGCGGAAAACCTGTCATGATCGGCAACGGCGCTTTCGCTTCTTGCCACCAGGGCCGAAAAACCGTCCTCGCCATGACGCTGCCGAAAGGCCCGATCCCTACCGGTGAACACGTCGCCCCTGTTCACCGATTCATTATATTTAGCCGGGTTAGCAATCGCGAGCGGTTCCAGATAGGTGCCGTCCGTGAAGAAAACGCAGGCATTCTGCGTACCGAAGGGATGGAGGGCCTCCGGCGCGACGGTGAAGCCGAGAAGCTCAAGGCGGTCTTTCGCCACGGCAAGAGACTGTACCGGCAAAACGAGATGATCGACACTATTTCGGTTCGCCATTTTCGAGCCCCTGTGCTGCGGGTTTGTGCGTGACAAAAGCACAGATGACGCCAGCAATGCAAACGATCAGCTTCGCCGGGCCGGCCCGGTCAAGCACCTATGGCTCACCGGCAGGCGTCGAGACGGTTGATCGCCTCCACGTTTTTCGCCGAAGATCCTTTCGGATCGAAATCCGATGCCAGCCAGGTGTCGACGATGGCTTTCGCCAGCTCCGGTCCGATCACGCGGGCGCCCATGGTGATGATCTGGGCGTTGTTGGATTTCGCCGCCCGTTCGGCGGAATAGGTGTCGTGGGTCAAGGCGGCGCGGATGCCGGGCACCTTATTGGCGGAAATGCAGACGCCGATGCCGGTTCCGCAAAACAAGAGGCCGCGATCGAATTCGCCGGCGATGATGCTGCCGGCCACGGCCTCGGCCAGATCGGCATAAAATCCGTCCTGGCTTCGATCCACGACCGTCAGCCCTTGCCTGCCGGAAAGATGGGCGAGCACCGCATCCAGCAGGGGTTTTCCGGCACTGTCGGCGCCTGCGACAATTCTCATTTCGATGTCTCCCGTTAGTCGCGCGCGAGCCCCGACGGGCTGCAGCCGCTATCTTCTGTTTTCACGATTGCAATCTGGCCTGTGCGCCTTCGGCAAGACTGCGCAGGATGAGCGCGCAGGAGGTGGCGCCGGCATCGAGAACACCGAGCGAGCGAGCGCCGAGACGGCTGGCGCGGCCGATCTTCGCCACGAGATTGATGGTCGAATCCCTGCCGGTTTCGGCGGCGGCCACAAGGGCTGCGGCGGCATCGTGGAATGACGCGCCCGAGGCGGTGGCGGTGTCGAATGCCGTAACGGCCGGCACCAGCGTATCCAGCAGCGTCTTGTCGCCCACCTTGGCCGAGCCGATGGAACTGACACCTTCGAGGCCGGCATGCAGCATTCTGCTGAAGGACGGCGCATCGATAACCTCGGCATTTTCGATTTTCTCGGCGAATTCCGTAAACATCACCCCATAAAGAGGCCCCATGGAGCCGCCGATTTCCGTCATCAGGATCGTGCCGAGCGTATCGAGCGCCTTGGCAAGCGAGGCGTCCTGCCCTCTCAGCCGGTCTGCGGCCACGCCGAATCCCTTGGCCATGTTCACGCCATGGTCGCCATCGCCGATTTTACCGTCGATCTCGCTGAGATAGGCGCGGTTTTCGATGATCCTTTCGGCCATGGAAAGAACGATGTCGCCGGCCCTGGCGTTCTGAAAAGACTGCATGAATTTTCTCCTCACAGCATAACGGTGCAAAGCGCTTCGGCATCGAGCAGCGGTTTCAGTTCGTCATCCAGCGCCATCACGGTCAAAGTCGCGCCCACCATCTCAAGCGACGTGAAATAGTTGCCGATATAGGTCTTGTGGATTTTCAGGCCACGCGCCGAAATCTCGGATTCTATCGTGTCGTTGAGGATGTAGAGTTCGTTGACGGGCGTCGCGCCAAGGCCGGAGACCAGCACCGCCACCTCGCTGCCGGCCGGCAGGTTGTGATCGTCGAGCACGATCTTGCACATGTCCTTCGCCACCTCAGCAGCGGATTTCAGCTTCTCGACGCGGACGCCGGGTTCGCCATGGTGGCCTATTCCCACTTCCATCGCGCCCGGTTCGATCTGGAAGTTGGGATGGCCGACCGCCGGCAGGGTGCAGGGGCCGAGACCGACGCCGATCGAACGGCAATTGTCGATGGCCTTCTGGGCGGTGGCCCGCACCTCCTCCAGCGAAGCGCCGCTTGCCGCCTTGGCGCCGCCGATCTTCCACATGAATATTTCGCCAGCGACGCCACGGCGTTTCTCACGCTCCTCCGGGGCTGCGGAACACACATCGTCATTGGCGACGACGGTGGCGATCTCGATTCCGTCTTTGGCGGCGAGCTTTGTCGCCATCTTCACATTCATATTGTCGCCGGCATAATTGCCGTAGAGCACGATCACGCCCCTGCCGCCATTGGCTTCGCGGATCGCGTCGTGAAAGCTCTTGGCCGTGGGCGATGAAAACAATTCGCCGACGGCGACGGCATCGAGCATGTTGCGGCCGGTGTAACCGATAAAGGCCGGCTCATGCCCGGAGCCGCCGCCCGTGACCACACCGACCTTGCCGGCGACCGGCGCGCCTCTGGCAACGACGACACGCGGATTTTCCGCAAGGCGCGCGATGTCGCGATGGGCCTTGATGAAGCCCTTCACCGTATCCTCGACCACCTCGTCGGGGTTATTCACAAATCTCTGCATTACTTTCCTCCTTTATGCCGTCTACGCGTCAGTCCCTATCGCTTCTCGGGCCGCTTCTCAGGCCGCCTCTCAGGCGACAGCGGCCGAGCTTGCCGCTCCACCCCCGGCCAATCCTCTTTTGACCGCGTCAAGCGAGGCCGCTAGCGCCTGCTCTATTTCCCGAAGCGATGCGGGGCTGATACGCCTTACCGGCTGGGCATCCGCGCGACGGTGAAGGCGCGCTGGAAACTCGATGCTGATCGGCATCTCCGGCTTTTTGGCAATCTCACCGAGCAGCTTGCGGCAATCGATATCGCCCTCGCCCACCGGCACGAAAAACCAGCCTTCCGGCGTCCGTTTCACGTCCTTGATATGCGCGTGGACCGAGGCGGGCAGCGCCGCCACCGCGTCATCGGCAAAATCGTTGAGTTGCGGACGATGGGACGCGGTATTGGCCGCGTCATAATTCAGCCCCAGCCATGGGGAGCCGAAACGCCGCGTGAGCGCGATGCCCTCCTGCGCGATGTTAAAAAGGTTGTCGCTGCCATCGCCGGGATTTTCCAGCCCGATCACGATGCCGAAGGCCTCGGCACGGCGCAGAAGCACCTCGATATTGCGCAGGAACCGGTCTTCGCGCTGCCGGGCCGATGCATTGGTGGCGATAACCCTCGCGCCGATTCCCGCCGCAAAAGCCATTCTACCGGTGAAAATTTCAACGGAATCGTCCAGTCCAAGATCGATATGCGACGACATGGCATGGCAGCCGAGCCCGGCATCATCAAGCGAGCGGCGCCATGAGGCCATTTCAGCCGGCAGGAACGCGCTTTCGTCGAATGGTTCGGTGTAACCGACGATAAAGGCAGGCTCCACATGGCGAAAACCGATCCTGGCGATGCTCTCCAGCATCTCCTCGCGCCCATAGCCGTCATATGGCGCGCCGGACGCCGATATGATGCGATCTTTCATGCAATCCTCCCCTTGAGCCGCAGCCGAAGGGACGATGCCGATCACGCTGCAACCTCATTATTCCGACCGGAAAATGACGGAGAGGTCCGCTCGTGAGCAAGCGGAAAAAATTAACGCGCCAGTGAATTCAATTCACGTAACAACCACATTCCTATTCAAATGCGGGATCCTGAAGATCTTCGATCAGCCAGTCGGCAAACCGTCTCGCCAGCCTGCGCTGGCTGCCGGATTTGGGATAGGCGAGATAATGGCCGACATAGTGAAGGTCCTGCGTCGCGCCGCTCAGGGGCGCGACCAGCCGCCCGGATTTTATCTCGCGATGGGCAAGGCGTGTGGATTCCAGCGCCACGCCGACGCCATTGGCGGCGGCATCGATCGCCAGGAAACTGCGGTCGAAACTCATGGCCTGAATGGGCGGCTTGCCGAGCCCATTGGCCTCGAACCAGTCCGGCCATTGCAGACGTTTGTTGTCGCTTCGAATAAGCAATTGCCGGTTCAAATCCCGGGGTGTCCTGATCTCGTCCGCGAGCGCCGGCGAGCACAGCGGCGTGACACGCTCGCTGCCCAGCGGAATGATGATGAGATCGTCCCCCTGCGGTTCGCCATAGATGATATCGGCATCGAATTCACCATCGACGAAACGCACGTAGGCCGTGCTGGCCGCCAGCCGCACCTCGATCCCCGGATTGGCGTTCAAGAATTGCGGCAGGCGCGGAGACAATACCTGCGCCGCATAGCTCGGCGCGCAATGCAGGCGCAGAAGATGGGAGCGGTTGGAGGACACCACCTCAATGCCCTGCCGCAACTCCTCGAAGGCGTTCGATGCATGTGCCAAAAGCGTCTGCCCCGCCGCCGTCAGGCGCACGGTTCGTGTGGTGCGCTCGAAAAGCGGCGTACCGAGCACCCTTTCGAGCTTGACGATGGCATGGCTGACGGCGCTCGCCGAAAGGTTGAGCTCATCGGCAGCGGCGCGGAAAGAGCCGAGCCGGGCGGCGGATTCGAAGGCGCGGATGGAGGTGAGTGAAATGCCGTTCAACATTCGATTACTGAAGCAGATTCATGAGATGATGTAAACTTCGCGTTTGAAGCGCCCTCTGCCCATCTGCAATATCGAGGCTGCATTCGTCGCAGGACGGGATGCGGCGGCAGGTCGGGAGCACCGCCGTCAAGCGTATGGAGCCGGCCCGCCCGGCTTGGGAGGATTGCTTATGTTGTTGAATGGAAAGACCGCGGTTATTTCAGGCGCCGCCAGCAAACGCGGCATCGGCCGCGCCACGGCGGAACTTTTCGCCCGCCACGGCGCCCGCGTCGCCATCGTGGATCTGGATGAAGCCGGCAGCATCGAAGCCGCGGCCTCGCTTGAGAAAGTGGATGGCGGCGAGCATCTCGGCGTCGGCGGCAATGTGGCGGACCGCGCCTCCTGCGAGGCGGCCGCGCAAAAAGTCATCGCCGCCTTCGGCAAGATCGATATCCTCATCAATAATGCCGGCATTACCCAGCCGGTGAAGACGCTCGACATTACCGGCGCAGACTGGCAGCGCATCGTCGATGTCAACATGACCGGAGTGCTGAATTTCAGCCAGGCCTTCATTCCCAATATGCGCGACAATGGCGGCGGCTCGATTGCCTGCATGTCGTCGGTCTCCGCACAGCGTGGCGGCGGCATTTTCGGCGGACCGCATTATTCGGCGGCAAAGGCCGGCGTTCTCGGTCTCGCAAAGGCCATGGCGCGTGAATTCGGACCTGACGGCATTCGCGTCAACTCCGTCACTCCCGGCCTGATCCAGACCGACATTACCGGCGGCAAGCTGACCGACGACATGCGCCGCGACATTCTCAAGGGCATTCCGCTCAACCGTCTCGGCGACGCCATCGATGTCGCCAATATCTATCTTTTCCTCGCCTCGGACCTCTCCTCGTACGTCACCGGCGCGGTGATCGACGTGAATGGCGGAATGCTCATTCACTGACAAAGCCCTTTCGAAGCCGAGAAACCGGCTTCGATTTTTCTGACCGGGAGGAGGAAACCATGGCTCAGGCGTATTCGGACACAGATGCAACGAAGGAAGCGGCTCTGGCGAATGTATCGCTGGCGGAACGCGCCTGGCGCATCCGGCGCAACGCCCTTTTGATGGGTGAGGTGCAAGGACAGGGTTATGTCGGCCAGGCGCTCGGCATTGCCGATGTTCTGGCGGTGGCCTGGTTTCACACCATGCGTTACCAGGCGAACGATCCGCACTGGGAAGGCCGCGACCGGTTTCTGCTTTCCATCGGCCATTATGCGATTGCGCTTTACGCAGCGCTCATCGAGGCGGGCGTCATCCCGGAAGACGAGCTGGAGACCTATGGCTGCGACGGCTCGCGCCTGCCCATGTCCGGCATGGCCTCCTATACGCCGGGCATGGAAATCACCGGCGGATCGCTCGGCCATGGGCTTGGCATTGCGGTGGGCATGGCTCTCGGCCTCAAGCGCAAGAATTCCGACCGGTTCATCATCAACCTGATGTCGGATGGCGAGTTGGGCGAAGGTTCGACCTGGGAGGCCGCCATGGGCGCATCCCATCACAGGCTCGGCAATCTCATCAATCTCGTGGATTTCAACAATCAACAGGCGGACGGCCCTTCCCGCGAGATGCTGTCCTCTGAACCTGTGGACGCCAAATTCGCGGCCTTCGGCTGGCACGTGCAGCGCGTGGACGGTAACGATATCGACAAGGTTCGCGAGGCCTTCGATATCGCCATGTCACTTTCCGATGACAGGCCGCGCGCCATCATTTTCGATACCCGGATGGGCCGCGGCGTGCCTTTTCTCGAAAACCGCGAAATCACCCATTTCATTCGCGTGGAGGCGCATGAATGGAAGCTGGCGCTTAACGCCCTTGAGGAAGGACGGCCGCAATGAGTGCAGCAGCCCCGCAGAAGCGCCTGACCACATCGGCGATGATCGCCTCCATCGCCGCCGAAGGCCAGCCGACACGGCCTGCTCCCTTCGGTCGCGCCCTTGTTCAGCTGGCGAAGGAACGCGAGGATATTGTCGGCCTCACCGCCGATCTCGGCCAATATACCGACCTGCATATTTTCGCCAAAGCCTTTCCCGAGCGCTTTTATCAGATGGGCATGGCCGAACAATTGCTGATGAGCGCCGCCGCCGGTCTGGCGCGCGAAGGCTTCGTGCCCTTCGCGACCACCTATGCGGTCTTCGCCGCCCGCCGCGCCTATGATTTCATCGCGATGGCGATTGCCGAGGAAAACCTGCCGGTGAAGATCGTCTGCGCCCTGCCCGGCCTGACGACGGGTTACGGCCCCAGCCATCAGGCGACCGACGATCTGGCGATCTTTCGCGCGCTGCCGAACATGACGATCATCGACCCGTGCGATGCGACCGACATAGAAGGCGCGGTGCCGGCCATTACGGATTACAACGGCCCCGTTTATATGCGCCTGCTGCGCGGCCAGGTGCCGGTGGTGCTCGAAGAATATGGCTATCGGTTCGAACTCGGCAAGGCGAAGCTTATCCGCGATGGTGCGCAGGTCCTTTTCATATCGTCCGGCATATTGACGATGCGGGTTCTCGAAGCGGCTGCCCTGCTTGAAAAAGAGGGTGTCGGCTGCGCCGTGTTGCATTCCCCCACAATCAAGCCGCTCGATACCGCCTCGATCTTCGCGGAAGTGGACCGGGCGGATCGTCTGGTCATCGTGGCGGAAAACCACAGCGAAATCGGCGGGCTTGGAGAGGCCGTGGCGATGGCGCTGATGAAAAGCGGCCGGGCGCCGCGCCTGCAACACATCGCCCTGCCCGATGCCTTTCTGGATGCAGGCGCTCTGCCCACCCTGCATGACCGCTACGGCATCTCGACGGCGATGATCGTGGCGCGCGCAAGGGCGTGGCTGGAGAATGAAAGTTTTGAAGTACCGCACGGTTCGGTCTAAAGGCTGAAGCTGAAACATGGTGCGGAATCAGCCGGGGGGAGCCGGCGGTTTCAAGGGAGTGGAGCGCGTTATCCGCGTGGTCGGACAACGCCGAGGGTGTTTAAATCCAGGGAGGAGAAAAATGAGTATTTCCATCAACAGGCGTATGTTCCTGACCGGTACCGGACTGGCGCTGGCTGCGCCGGCCATTCTGACGACGGCCCGCAACGCCCGGGCCGCCACGACGCTGACGCTCGGCCATGGGGCTGCGCCGGGCAATCCGCGCACGCTGGCGGCCGCGAAATTCGCGGAACTTGTTGCCCAGAAAACCGAAGGCCGCGTGGCGATCAATGTCGCCGGTTCGGAAACGCTTGGCAGCGACGCCGCCATGCTGACCAGCCTGCGCACCGGGGCGCTGGATTTCACCGCCAACAGCCAGGGTCCGGTTTCGAGCGTTGTTCCAGAACTTGCGGCGCTCGGCCTACCCTTTCTGTTCAGCAACGCCGATCAGGCTATCAAGGTGCTCGAGGGCGATGTCGGCGCATCGCTCGATGCGCGTTTCCAGAAGGTCGGCATCGTGCCGCTCGACTGGTGGGACAACGGCATCCGCCATGTCTCCAACTCCAAACACGCCATCACCAAGCCGCAGGACGTCGCGGGCCTGAAAATCCGCACGCCGGCCGACCCGATGACCATGGATATTTTCAAGGCGCTGGATGCGGCGACGGTTCAGATCGCGTTTGGCGAACTCTACATCGCGCTTCAGCAGGGCGTCGTCGACGGGCAGGAAAATCCGCTGGTGAATATCGAAAGCTCCAAGCTTTACGAGGTCAACAAGCATATCAGCCTCACCGCCCATAAGTGGGAGTCCACCCCGTTCCTGATGTCCAAATTCGCCGAGGGGCGGCTGGGCAAGGATTTCGAGGCGGTCAAGGCGGCTGCGAAGGAGGCAGGCGCGCTTCAGCGCAAACTCTCGGCGGAAAAGGCAAGCGCGTCTCTGGCCGCCTTCAAGGCCAATGCCGCCATCGAGGTGGTGGAAGACATCGACCACGCCGCTTTCGCGAAAGCGACCGCGCAGGTGCTGGAGACATGGAAGCAGAAGCCCTTCGGCGATTTCGTCGCTGAGCTGGAAAAGGCCGCCAAGGGCTGACGATCAGGATGCCGGGCCGGTTCATGCCGCCCGGCGTCGCCTTCATGTCCACCGACAGGATCGGCGGGAGCCTCGCTCACGCCGACATTCATACGGTTTCAGTTTTCAGGAGATGCGCCAATGCTCGAAGGAGCCTTGTCCGCCGCCAATCGCGTTGACAGTTTCATCGCCATCCTCTGCCGCATCGTCATCGTGGCAACCGGCATTCTGCTCACGGTCATCATGACGGCAAACGTCATCGTCCGCTATCTATCGACATCCGGCGGGCTGGATTTTGCGGAAGAACTGCCGACCATGCTGTTTCCATGGTTCATCGTTGCCGGCATTACCCTTGCCGCGCAGAGCGGCGCGCATATGGCGGTTGAATGGATCTATGACAAGTTCGACGAACGCGGCAAGGTGGCGGTTCTGCTGTTCGCCAATCTCGTGACGGTCGCAAGCTTCGTCATTCTCGCGCAGCAGGCGCTTGTCGTCGCCGAGATCGCCGGCGCGGAAATCAGCCCTGTGCTGCAACTGCCCAACAGCATCGGATATTATTCCATCGCCTTCGGCGCGGCACTGGTCTCGATCACCACCGCAACGGCAAGTCTACGCATTCTCTCCGGCGGCTGGCATGCCCGCCCGCACGGTGCAACCGAGGAGATGCCGCTATGACCATCGTGATGATCATCGCATTTTGTATTCTCATGATGATTGCGGTTCCGGTCGGTTATGCGCTGATCATCTCTGCGGGCGTCGCCGTGCTGTGGAACGGTTATGTGCCGCTCTCGATCGTGGCGCAGCAGGTTTACGACCAGACGCAGTCTTTCCCGATGCTGGCGCTGCCGTTCTTCATGCTTGCGGGCACGCTGATGCTCGGCGGCAAACTTGGAACCCAGCTTCTGGAGCTGGCCTCCAAGGCCATGCAGCGCTGGCGCGGCGGCCCGCTTTCCACCACCGTCATTTCCTCGGTCGTGTTCGGCGGCGTTTCCGGCTCGGCGGTCGCCAATGCGAGCGCACTCGGCTCGGTGCTCATTCCATGGCAAAAGCGCCAGGGCTACCCCGCTCCCCTCTGTGCGGCCAACAATGCCACCTCGGCCGTCATCGATGTGCTCATTCCGCCGTCGATCCCGATGATCCTCTATTCGCTGGTCAGCGGCGTCAGCATCGCCAATCTGTTCATCGCCGGCATTCTGCCGGGCCTGCTCATGGCGGTCGGTTTCATCTTCGTCTGCTGGGCCATTGCCGTGCGGCGGGGCTATGCGGTGCGTGACGAAAGCATCCGCAAGCGCGATCTGGCGCTACTTGCATTCCGCAGCCTGCCGGCGATCCTCCTGCCGATCCTGATCATCCTCGGCCTGCGCTTCGGCTTTGCAACGCCGACCGAAGTGGCCGTTCTTTCCGTCGTCTATTCGCTCGTGCTCAGCATCTTCTTTTATCGCGATCTGACGTGGAAGCGTTTCTGCGACAATTTCGTCGAGGCAGGCTCTGCAACCGGCGTCGTCATGCTGGTCATCATGGGCAGTGCGGCGGTGGGCTGGGTGCTCACCTTCGATCAGGCGCCCCAGCATTTCGCCACCTGGGTGGCGGAGAATATCTCCAACCCGATCCTGATCATTCTGATGATGAACGTCCTGATGCTGATCATCGGCATGCCGCTCGATCTGCCGCCGTCGATCCTGCTGCTCGGACCGATCTTCGTGCCGCTTGCGGATATGATCGGGCTCGACCGGGTGCAGCTCGGCATGATGATGGTGATCAATCTCGGTATCGGGCTCTATACGCCACCGATCGGCACCACGCTCTTCATCTCGTCCTCCATAGCCAGAGCGCCGCTCGGCGCGACGACGAGGGAATTGTGGCCGTTCTTCACCATGGCGATGCTGCTTCTCATCGCAGTCAGCTTCATTCCTGCGCTCACGATCTACTGACGTTCGGCCCGTAGCAAATCGGCAGCCAGAAACCACCGGTCGGTCTCCACGGTCGGTGGTTTTAGTATTCAAGACGTGCCGCCTACGTCGTTAAATCTGCTTTGTTCATGGTTTCGACGATCAAATCACGATCTGCGATGCACCCTTCACGAAATTTTAGGGGATTGCGGAACACATATGGAACATATAGTGTTCGTTCTGTATTTGTTTCGCGACTTCAACGACGATTCTCAAGGGTGTTTTCCTCATGCTCACGCGCAAACAGCAGGAATTGCTTCTCTTCATTCATGAAAGAATGAAAGAGTCCGGCGTGCCGCCCTCCTTCGATGAAATGAAGGACGCTCTCGATCTTGCATCCAAATCCGGCATCCACCGGCTGATCACCGCACTCGAGGAGCGCGGCTTTATTCGCCGGCTACCTAACAGGGCGCGGGCGCTGGAAGTGATCAAATTGCCTGAGGCCTATGCTCCGGGTGCAAGGCCGCAGCGCGGCTTCTCGCCGAGCGTCATCGAAGGCAGCCTCGGCAAGCCAAAGACGCCGGAGCCGGCCCCTGCCCCCAAGGCGCCGGCCAATGATCTCGGTGGCGCCGTCACCGTGCCGGTCATGGGCCGTATCGCCGCCGGTGTGCCGATTTCCGCCATCCAGAACAACACCCATGATGTGGCCGTGCCGGTCGACATGCTCGGCTCGGGCGAACATTACGCTCTTGAGGTCAAGGGCGACTCGATGATCGAAGCCGGCATTTTTGATGGCGATACCGTCATCATCCGCAACGGCAACACGGCCAATCCTGGCGATATCGTCGTAGCACTGGTGGATGATGAAGAAGCGACCCTGAAGCGTTTCCGTCGCAAGGGAGCCTCCATCGCACTGGAAGCCGCCAACCCCGCCTATGAGACCCGTATTTTCGGGCCGGATCGGGTGAAAATCCAGGGCAAGCTGGTTGGGCTGATCCGGCGCTACCATTAATTGGCAGCCCGCTTTTTTCGCTAAGGGCGTCATCGAGACGATGGCGCTCCCTTTGAGGCATCTTGGCTTGTTCTCTGGAACAGAGCGGCTCTGCGGAAGTAAAGAGAGGGGGTTTTTCGCCCTCATCTCCGGGCGGTGACGTAGATATGCCTCCTTCTCCCTGCCCTCACCTTGCCATTCATCAACGCGGCTTATGGGAGCCATGGATTATTTGCAATATTCCAAGGGCCATCCGCCGGTATAGAAATGCGCGTCATATCGGGGAAACACGTCATGTATGATCTTTATATCGCCAACAAGAACTATTCCTCATGGTCGCTGCGGCCGTGGGTGTTGATGCGCACGCTCGGCATCGCCTTCGATGAAAAACTCGTTCCCTTCGGCGAAGGCGTTTCCTTCTCCACCTTCTCGCCGACCGGCAAGGTGCCCTGCCTTGTCGATGAGGGCGTGACAATTTGGGAAACGCTGTCGATCGCCGAATATCTGGCGGAAAGACATCAGGGCGTCTGGGCGAGCGACAAGCAGGCAAGGGCCTGGTCACGGTCGGCGGCGAGCGAAATGCATGCGGGCTTTTCCTCGCTGCGCAATCTCTACCCCATGTCGGTCGGCATTCGCGTAAAACCGAAGGGTGGCGATACCGGGCTTGCGGCCGATATAAAGCGCATCGATACGCTGTGGAGCGAAGGACTCGCGAAATTCGGCGGGCCCTTTCTTGCCGGCCAGAAATTCACGGCGGTCGATGCCTTCTTCTGCCCGGTGGCATTTCGTTTCCAGACTTATGGCGCGGAACTTTCCCCCGCAGCGAAAGCCTATTGCGACCGGCTGCTCGCCCTTCCCGCCATGCGCGAATGGTACGAGGCCGGGCTGAAGGAAGTCTGGCGCGATGTGGCGCATGAAGAGGAAATTAGCGGGATCGGCGAATTGACCGCGGATCTGCGCATCAAGGCCTGACGACCCATGCTGGCGGCGCTCTATTGCGATGCCGCCAGCAACCGCATGACGGCATCGGGCACGTCGCGATCGAACCGGCCGCTTTTCCAGTCGTAATAGCGATGTTCGCTCCAGGGCCTGTCCATGCCGGCGATTGCGGCGCGCAGCCTGCCGACTACCCCTGCCTGATCGCTGCCGGCGAAGTCCATTTCCAGCGAACCGATCCGCCGCAGGATATCGCGGTTCAGCAGAAGTGCGCCCGAGCGGCATTGCGAGAAGGACGTTCTGCGGGAGACGATAACGATATCGGCGATATCGCAAGCCTTTCCGGCAAAGCGGCCATCTTCCAGAACGATGATCCATTCGCCGCTTCCCGCGCGCGCAACGCACCATGTGCCTTTGCTGCAGGTGAAAACACCGGGCTCGGCGTCTCTCAGGGCCGCCGTCATCTGCCGTGCAACCGCGCTCATCTCTTGCGGATCAAGCTTCGCCTTCGGGGCCAAAGCCACGGTGTTTGCCGTGGCCTCGGTCTTTAGAAAGACCGGCGGCACAGGCTGTTCCGGTAAAAGCAGCGCCCTTTGCCATTGGCCATAAACGAAACCCTGCGGCTGAGCCTTCGTCGTGTAGGCTTTGCCGTCCTCCAGCAGCGCCACCAGCTCGCCATCCTCATGAACAAGCAGGTCGGGCAGATCGCGATAGGCCATGGCGGATGACAGGCCGAAGGCGAGGAGCAGAAGCGGCATGCCCAGAAGCGCAAGCCGGCTGCGCAGCAATGTCAGCAGCAGAAAACCAGCCGAGGCAAGTCCCAGAAACCACCCGTGAGGCCGGCCCGTCGCAGCGCTTCCGCCCCAGGACGCCACTTCCTGTGCAACCTCGATGACGAGGGCCATGCCGTAACCCATGACCTTCAGAAATGGAGCGTCGAGCCCGAAAGGCATCAACAGCATGGCGACGAGGCCGAAAGGCATGACAATCAGCGACATCAGCGGCATGGCGGCCAGATTGGCGAAAAGTCCATAGGTGGTGACACGCTGAAAATGCTCGACCGAATAGATTGCCGTCGAAAGACCGCCGATCAGCGACGTCGTGATGACACCGCCAACGATGGCGCCCGCCGTTTGCGCCACCGTCATCCATGCCGGTTTGCGCCCGATGAACAGACGCTCGCGATCAATACGCCAGCGGCTCCAGGCGGCATAGGACGCGACGAGCGCGATGGTCGCGGCAAAAGACATCTGGAAGCTCGGACCCATGATTTCCGAGGGCGAAAAAGCGAGAATGACCAAAGCGGAAAGCGCAACATTCCTGAGGCTGAGCGAGGGTTGATCGAACAGCACAGCGATCAGCATCACCGACATCATCAGCCAGGCGCGTTCGGCGGAAACGGCGAAACCTGAAATCAGGTAATAGGCAAGCGTCATCAAGAGCGCGGCGAAAGCCGAAATCTTCTTCACGGGCCAGCGCTGCGCGAATGCCGGAAAAAGGCTGAAGGCAAGCCTGAGTCCTACGAAGAATATGCCCGACGCCAGCGCCATGTTGAGCCCGGATATGGCGACGATATGGGCAAGGCCGGAGAGCCGTAACGCTTCCATCGTTTCGGCGGATATGGCCTGTCTCTCATCGGTGACGATGGAGGCGGCGAAGGCTCCCGCATCGCCACCGATGGTGTTGCGGATGCGTTCGGCAATGGCGGTGCGAAGGCCATAGAGCCGCATGTCGGCCCATTCCTGCCAGCCCGTCTTCGCGTCGATGCCGGGTGAAGTGAGCGTCTGTGGCGGCTTGTAGAAGAATCCGGTCGCGCCTATGCCCCTGAAATAGGAGGCGAAGGCGAAATCATTGAGCCCCGGCAAGGCCGGGCCGGATGGCGGCGAGAGCCGCGCCTTGCCACGAATGGTCGCGCCGAGTGCGGCGGGCTCGCCTCCCCCGCGTGACAGGAGCGAGATCTTGCCCGGCGGGCGTGACAATGCCGGCGCCTCCGTTGCGGTGAGTTGCACCACATATCGCCAGTCCCCGCGCGCATCCACCTCCCTTCGGGTCACCGTGCCGGTAATGGTGGTGGTAACGGGCGTATCCAGCACCACCGTTCCCGCACGCCATGTTTCGACCCCGGCGAAAAGCATGCCCAGCAAAAGCAGCGCGAAAAGGCCGCAGGCCGTCGCTGCGAAGCCCGAGCGATATTTCGCGAATAAAGCCAGACCGGCGGCGATGAGACATGTGATCGCCAGAACGGAGAATGAAGGCGAGGTGTCGAGGGAAAACCAAAGGATCGCACCGCCCCCGATGAGAACCGGAACGAAAAGAAAATCGTGGCCGAATGCGCGCTCCTCGGCGACGTATGCGGCGATTTTTTGAGAGGCGACAGTCCGCAGGTTCGGCTTGCCGGCAAGGGCGGGCGTATCATATGTCGCGACATCGCCGGTTCTGCGAAGCGGATAAAGGATTTCCGCCGTGCCGGGCAAATCGCCCTGCATCGTTCCGGCATATCTGAAATGCTGTTTTTCCCCTTGACCGAGCAATCCGCGCCGCGCCCCTGCCGCACCGGAAACAGGTTTGCAGGCGGATGCGAGGGATTGCAATCCTTTCCTTTAACCCTGCGTTGACTGAGATTGAATTGCCATCGCCGGGAAAGACGAAAGCAAGGCAATTGCGTTTGCCGCAATGCACAATTTGACCTTTGGATAGCTTGGCATCTGCGCAAGGATCATATAGCTAATCGGTAGACGCTTAACCGCGGGGCGTGTCTCAACGCCCCCACCCGCATGTTTTCGGAGGATCAGTATGACGGAAAAAAGCGCTACAGTGACACTTGGCGAAAAGCAGGTCGAACTCCCGGTCAGGGAAGGCACGATCGGACCAAGCGTCGTCGATATCGCCACGCTGTACAAGCACACGGGCTCTTTCACCTACGACCCGGGTTTCACGTCGACGGCCTCCTGCGAATCCAAGATCACCTATATTGACGGTGACGAGGGCGTTCTACTGCATCGTGGCTTCCCCATCGAGCAGCTCGCCGAACAGGGTGACTTCCTGGAAACCTGCTACCTTCTGCTTTACGGCGAACTGCCGACCGCGGCTCAGAAGAAGGATTTCGACACCCGCGTCACGCGCCACACCATGGTGCATGAGCAGATGAGCCGCTTCTTCACCGGCTACCGCCGCGATGCGCATCCAATGGCCGTCATGTGCGGCACGGTCGGCGCGCTCTCTGCCTTCTACCATGACTCGACCGACATCACCGATCCGCACCAGCGCATGGTCGCTTCGCTGCGCATGATCGCCAAGATGCCGACGATCGCCGCCATGGCTTACAAGTACCATATCGGCCAGCCCTTCGTTTACCCGAAGAACGATCTGGATTACGCCTCCAATTTCCTGCACATGTGCTTTGCCGTGCCCTGCGAGGATTACAAGGTCGATCCGGTTCTGGCCCGGGCCATGGATCGCATCTTCATCCTGCATGCCGATCACGAGCAGAACGCCTCCACCTCCACGGTGCGTCTTGCCGGTTCGTCGGGTGCGAACCCGTTCGCCTGTATCGCGGCTGGCATCGCCTGCCTCTGGGGCCCGGCTCACGGCGGCGCCAACGAAGCGGCGCTCAACATGCTCAACGAAATCGGCACGGTTGACCGCATTCCGGAATATATCGCCCGCGCCAAGGACAAGAACGATCCGTTCCGCCTGATGGGCTTCGGTCACCGCGTTTACAAGAACTACGACCCGCGCGCCAAGATCATGCAGAAGACGATGTACGAAGTGCTGGAAGCCACCGGCAACTCGGACGATCCGATCATGCAGGTCGCGCTGGAACTGGAAAAGATCGCCCTTTCCGACCCCTACTTCGTCGAAAAGAAGCTCTACCCGAATGTCGACTTCTATTCCGGCATCACGCTGAAGGCGCTCGGCTTCCCCACGACCATGTTCACCGTTCTCTTCGCTCTTGCCCGTACCGTCGGCTGGATCGCACAGTGGAACGAAATGATCGAAGATCCGCAGCAGCGCATCGGTCGTCCGCGCCAGCTCTACACGGGCGCCGGCAAGCGCGACTACGTTCCGGTTTCCAAGCGCTAAGCCGCGAAACCCCATAAATCAAAGGCCGGCAGGTTTTCACCCGCCGGCCTTTTTTGTTGGGCGTCGGAATAGTTCTCAGTGGCGTGCCGCAACGCCCAGGAACTGCTTGAGTTCGGGTGTTGCGGGATTGGAAAACACTTCTTCCGGCGGGCCAATTTCATGAACCCGGCCCTCATGCATGAAAACGACGCGGGAGCAGACGTCGCGCGCAAATTTCATTTCATGCGTCACCATCAGGAGCGTCATGCCTTCAGCAGCAAGTTCGCGCACGACGGCCAGCACTTCAGCCACCAGTTCGGGATCGAGCGCCGAGGTGATTTCATCGCACAGCAGAGCTATTGGCTGCATGGCGAGCGCGCGGGCAATGGCGACGCGCTGCTGCTGGCCGCCGGACAATTCATCGGGATAGGCCTCGAATTTATGCGCCAGCCCGACCCGTTCCAGCATCTTGCGGGCAACGGCTTCCGCTTCCGGTTTCGGCGTCTTCTTCACCACGGTCTGCGACAGCATGACGTTGCCGCCGACGGTCTGGTGCGGGAAGAGATTGAACTGCTGGAAGATCATGCCGACCTTCAGCCGCAGGGCTTTCAGATGCAGATCGTCTTCGAGAAGCTGCGCGCCGGCGACCGATATGGAACCGGCCGAAATCGTCTCCAGCCCGTTGATGCAGCGAAGCAGGGTCGATTTTCCCGATCCGCTCTTGCCGATGATGGCGATGACCTCGCCCGGCTCCACATCGAGGTTGATGCCCTTCAGAACCTCGTTGCTGCCATAGCTTTTGCGGACTTCAGTGATTTCGATGAGCGACATTGAGCTTCCTTTCGAGGATCTGGCTGCTCTTCGACAGAGGCCAGCACAGCGCGAAATAGATGAGGGCGACGAGGCCATAAACGGTGAAGGGCTGGAAGGTGGCGTTGGTGACGACAGTGCCAGCCTTGGACAGTTCCACGAAACCGATGATCGAGGTCACGGCCGTTCCCTTGATGACCTGCACGAAGAAACCGACGGTTGGCGGAATGGCGACCCGCATGGCCTGCGGCAGGATGACATAACGCATCTGCTGCAGGCGTCCCATGGCAAGGCTTGCCGATGCCTCCCATTGGCCCTTGGCGACGGATTCAACGCAGCCGCGCCAGATTTCGGTGAGGAAGGCTGCTGCCCACAGGATCAGCGTCAGGCCTGCCGCCAGCCAGGCCGGCACATCGATGCCGAACAGGCCGAGGCCGAAAAAGGCGATGAAGAGCTGCATCAAAAGCGGCGTGCCCTGAAAAAGCTCGACATAATAGCGTGCGAAAACCCGCATCGATTTTTTTCGGGAAATGCGCATGAACAGCAGAAGCAGCGCCACCATGCCGCCGCCGACGAAGGAAACGAGCGAGAGCAACACCGTCCAGCGCGTGGCGAGCAGCAGGTTTCTGAGAATATCCCAGGTGGAGAATTCGATCATCGGACACTCCTGCGCGGAAAGATGAGGTTGCCGCCCATGACAAGCACCTGCCGGAGAAGGATGGCCAGCACGAGATAAATGACGGTGGAGACCATATAGGCTTCGAAGGCGCGGAAGGTGCGCGACTGGATGAAATTGGCGGCGAAGGTCAAATCCTCGGCGGCGATCTGCGAGACGACCGACGAGCCGAGCATGACGATCACCACCTGCGATGAAAGAGCGGGCCAGATGCGTTGCAGTGAGGGAACCAGAACCACATGCCGGAAGGTTTCGAAGCGGGTCATGGCAAGGCTTGCCCCTGCCTCAAACTGCCCCTTTGGCGTCGCCTGAATGCCGGCGCGGATGATTTCGCAGCTATAGGCCCCGAGATTGACCACCATGGCGATATTGGCGGCGGTCAGTTCCGACAATTGCAGGCCAAGCGATGGCAGGCCGAAAAAGATAAAAAACAACTGTATGAGGAATGGCGTGTTGCGAATGAGCTCCACATAGGTCGCGACCGGCGGCCGCAGCCATTTGGGCCCCAGCGCGCGCACCCAGGCGCAGACAATGCCGAGTGCGATGCCGAGAACGCCGCCGATGGCAATCAATTCCAGCGTAACGGCGATGCCCTTGGCGATCTGCGGATAATAGTCGAGAAGCCATCCAAAATCGAATGTGTATTTCACCCGATGCTTCCTTTCGGCGAGGACAAACCACGCGCCGGTCCCGCCTTAAGGCAAGGCCGGCGCATGCATTTTGCCGGGTTGCTCAGAGATCCTTGGGCAGGTCGGTTTTCAGCCACTTCTGCGCGATCGTTTTCAGCGAACCATCGGTCTTTGCGGTGGCGATGATGGCGTTGACCTTTTCAAGCAGCGCCGGCTGTTCCTTGTTCAGGCCGATATAGCAGGGCGAATTCTTGATCAGGAACTTCAGCTCGGGGCGCTTCGGCGGGTTCTTGGCGAGAATGGCGGCGGCTACCACGTTGCCCGTGGCCACGGCTTCCACCTGGCCGGCGAGGAAGGCGGAGATCGTGCCGTTATTGTCCTCATAACGCTTGATGGTCGTATCGGCAGGCGCCACCTTCGTCAGTTCCAGATCCTCGACCGCGCCACGGGTGACGCCAATGGTTTTGCCGGACAAATCTTCCGCCTTGGTGACGGCAACCGAATCCGGAGCGAACACGCCATTGAAGAAGGGCGCATAGGCGGTGGAGAAGTCGATGACCTTTTCACGGTCCGGGTTCTTGCCGAGGCTCGAGATGACGAGATCGACCTTGTTGGTCTGCAGATAGGGAACGCGGTTGGCGCTGGTTACCGGCACCAGTTCGACCTTCACGCCCAGCTTCTCGCCGATCAGATTGGCGACGTCGATATCATAACCCTGCGGGGCCATATCCGTGCCGACACTGCCGAAGGGCGGGAAATCCTGCGGGACGGCAACGCGGATCGTGCCGCGGGAGGTGATATCACCGAGCGCATCGGCAAAGGCTGCGGGCGAAAAGCCGAGCGTTGCGGAAATCGCGGCAATGGCAAGCAATGAACGTCTGGAAATCATTGGGAATTACTCCTTGGGGCTTGAGGAAAGAGGCTGAAGTGAAAGGGAATTGCGAAGCTCGTAGAGCGGGTCCGGCCTGCGGGTGAGATCGAGACCGGTTTCGACTTCGTCGAGATGGCGGATGGCGAGTTCTGCGGCGCCATGAAAATCGGCAGCCTTGATCGCTTCGAAGATACGGCAATGTCCGTCATGCGACTGCTGTGCATGGAAATCGGACTGATAGAGCATGGAGATGAGGATGGTTCTCGCCGTCAGGTCGCGCAGCGTTTCGACGATGATGTCGTTGCCGGCGATTTCAGCGATGCGAATGTGGAAATCGCCCATCAGGCAGGTCAGGCGCTGGCGGTCGCCTTTGGCAATCGCCGCCTTCTCCTCATCGAGATGATCGGCGAGGATGGCGATGCCTTCGGCGCTGACGCCGGAAAGATTGCGCAAGAGCCCATATTCGATAATGCGCCGCGCCTCATAGACCTTGATGGATTCTTCGGCGGAAGGCTCCACCACGAACCAGCCCCGGCGCGGGCTGACGGTGACGATGCCGCGCGTCTCCAGCCGCATCATGGCCTCACGGATGCGCGTGCGCGACACGCTGAAGAGGCTGGCGAGCTGGTTCTCGCTGAGGCGGGTGCCCGGACGGATGCGCGCGGAAAGAATGCCGGAGATGATGGCGTCTTCTACCGCGCTCTGAGCGCTTTCTGATGTATGGCTATCTTGCATACAAGATTGAAGGCAAGAGGTGTGCCAGACGGAAATTTATGGGCCGGGAGCCATCCGATGGTCAGCCGTTTGCCGCACTAACGATCAAATGCAGTAAAATCGCGCCCTCGCCTGCCTGCATCGGCAGCAGGACGGCAGCCCGTGGGAGAGAGTGCTTATTTGATTATTGTGAGGGACGAGCTTTGCTCTTCAGGACATCCAGAAGAATGCGCGCACCGGTTTCGCCCGGAGGCACATCCGTATGCAAACGCTGCTGCACGAGTGCATAACCTTCGAGCATCGCCTGCCGTTCAGTGGTGTCGGAAGACAGACGCTCTGCCCAGCGCAGCATCGAACCTGCCCTTACCACCTCGTTGAAATATTCCGGCACGACGGCGTAATCGGCAATCAGGTTCGGCAGAGCCCCTGTCCAGGTCTTCACCCGCTTGCTCAGCATGGTGAAAATCCAGTCCGTCTTGTAGACCGAGATCGTCGGCACGCCCGCGAGTGCGAGTTCCAGAATGACCGTGCCGGAAGCGGCAATCGCCGCATCGGCTTCAGCAAACGCGTTCCATTTGAAAGCGGAATCGATACCGATTTCGGGCCTGATATCCTCCGGCCACGAGGCCGCCAGTTCGCGGATGCGTTTTTCCTGACGCGGCACGGTGGGCAACAGAAACCGCGTCGGACCGTTGCGCTCGACAAAAGCTTTCGCCGCCGCCTGAAAAGGCTCCATCAGCCGCGTCGTTTCAGTGGAACGCGACCCTGGCAGGAGAAGAATGGTCTTCGGTTCGCCATTCGCCGGCAGAGAACGTTCCGCCCGCTTCTGGCGCACTGCCAGCACATCGGGATCGACGCTGAGGCGATGACCGACAAAAGTTGTCGGCGGACCGCCGAGACGGCGCATGGCTTCCGGCTCGAAGGGCAGCAGAGCCAGCACGTGATCGACATAGGAGAGCATCGCGGTGGCGCGATATTCCTTCCAGGCCCAGACGCTGGGGCAGACGTAATTGACGACCGGCAGACGCGGCAATTGTTTGCGGACTTTTTTCGCAACGCGATGGGTGAAATCCGGGCTGTCGATAATCAGCAGAATATCGGGCTTTGCGGCGGCGATTGCCTGAACGGTCTGGTTGATCCGCGCAATGAGCTTCGGCAGTTTTTTCAGAACCTGCGTGAAGCCCATGATGGAGAGTTCGGAATAGTCGAACAGGGAAACCAGTCCCTGCGCTTCCAGCGCTTCGCCTCCGACACCCACCAGTTCTACAGGTCCCGTATATTGGGCCTTGAGCGAGCGGATCAGATCCGCGCCTAAAAGATCGCCGGATACTTCCCCGGCTATGACCGCCACTTTTAATGCCGCCGTCATCCGATCATATCTCCGCCAAGTGACGTATCGATGCCGCAGACGAATATGCCCGCCTCATCGGCCGCTTTCAACATCGCCTCGCGATCGAGCACCAGCGCCCGCCCGGCTTCGACGGCGATGCCCGCCAGCCCGGCCCTTCGCGCATTCTCCACCGTTTCCACACCGATTGTCGGCAGGTCGGCGCGCACATCCTGCTGCGGCTTGCACAGCTTTACGAGCACCCCCCTGCGGCGCGGGGATATCCGTCCTTCCGCGCGCAATGCCGCAACGCGCGCCAGCATGGCATCCGTGCCCTCAACGCCTTCCAGCGCGACGATGCGGCCGCCGACGGCGACCGCGCCCTGCCCCACATCGAGCTTGCCGAGTGCAAGCGCGGCCTCAGCCGCCTTGCGTATATCGCGCAGATCATCCTCGGCAGGTTTTTGCGCACCGAAAGGACCTATCGCGGCCAGCAGGCCGGGCGCGATCTCGTGAGCGCCGATGACTTTTGCGCCGAGCGTGCCGATGATTTTGATGACCATCTGCAGAACGGCGTCATCGCCGCTCGACAGCAGCGTCCTCACAATGGACGGCAGTTTGAGCAGGATGCCGACTGTGGGGCGGATCTCGCGCCATTCCGGCCGCCGCGCCACGGCGCCGGACAGCACGACACGGTCTACCCGGTTTTCGCGCAGCAGACGGCCAAGCCCGGCGACATCGCCGACACTGATGACGGCATTGTCGAAACCGCTCCAGTCGAAACGGGAATCATCGCGCAGGCGCACGATGAAAGGGTTCTCGCCCATCTCACGGGCTGCGGCCGCCACATAAAGCGGCAGCTGACCGCTGCCGGCCACAATGGCGAGACGCCCGCCGCCTGTCACGGCTCACTTGCCCCGGTTGGGCGAAGAGATCGCGCGGTCGCTGTCCGCACCGATGAAATCGATGACTTCAAGCGCCTGCGGGCAATCCAGATAGTCGTTACGGTCGATGGCCGCCGCATTGCCGCGGATCGTGCCTTCGGCCTCGAAAATCGCCTTGTAGACGCGTCTGACCTTATGGATATCGGCACGCTCGATGCCGGCACGGGTCATCCCGACGACGTTCAGTCCACCGAGGATGCCGGGATTGCCATTCAGCATGCCATAGGGAATGACATCGTAATTGACCGCCGAAAGTCCACCGATGAAGGCCTGGCGGCCGATGCGGGTGAACTGGTGCACGGCACAGCCACCGCCGAGAATAGCGCGGTCCTCAATGGTGACATGGCCCGCCAGCATGACATTGTTGGAAAGCACGATGTGGCTGCCGAGGCGGCAATCATGCGCCACATGCGAATTGGCGAGGAAGAGATTATCGTCACCGATAATGGTCTTGCTGCTGCCATCGGAACTGCCGGCGTTCATCGTCACGCCTTCACGCATGATGCAGCGCTCACCGATCTCGAGGGTCGTTTCCGAACCGTCGTGGCGAATTGCCTGCGGCGTCCCGCCGATGACCGCCATGGGATGTACAACCGAACCACGGCCGATCACGGTCAGGCCGGAAACAACGGCGTGATTGTGCAGCTGAACATCGTCATGCAGCGTGACTTTCGCGCCGACATAACTCAGCGCACCGATGACGACATTTTCACCGATCACCGCACCGTCTTCGATCACGGCGCTCGGGTGAATTCTGGCCGAGGCGGCAATCGTGCTCATTGCTGATCCTCGGGGATCATCATGGCGCCGACATCGGCCTCCGCCACCAGCGCGCCGTCCACCTTCGCTTCGCAATGGAATTTGAAGACATTGCCGCGCTGGCGCTGCTTGACGACATGGATTTCCAGACGATCGCCAGGGATCACGGGTTTGCGGAAACGCGCATTGTCGATTGTCATGAAGTAGACCAGGTGACCGCCCTCACCCTGGCTGCGAGCGCAGATCGCACCTGCCGTCTGGGCCATGGCTTCGACGATCAGAACGCCCGGCATGATCGGCCGGTCCGGGAAGTGACCGGTGAAATGCGGTTCATTGACCGTCACGTTCTTGATGCCAATCGCCGAGTTGTTACCGTCGATCTCGATGATCTTGTCGATCAGCAGGAATGGGTAACGATGCGGCAGAAGCTTCATGACTTCCAGAATGTCAGCCGCGCCGAGCGCCGTCTTCGTTTCTTCAGTCATTGTTTTTCTCTCCTGTTTTTTTTTCACGCCCTTCAGCGCGCGCCAGAATTTCGGCCATGTCGCGCAGGAAATATTTCATTGGACGCGCGGGCGTGCCGCCATAACGGGCGCCTGCCGGCACGTCCGCCACAACACCGCTCATCGCCGCGATCTGTACGCCGTCGCCAATGTTGATATGGCCATTGATGCCGGCCGCGCCGCCAATCATCACACCGTCGCCGATGCGGGTGCTGCCCGCAATCCCGACCTTGCTGACGATGCCGCAATGGCGGCCGATGCGCACGTTGTGGCCGATCTGGACCTGATTGTCGATCTTGGTGCCTTCGCCGATGACCGTGTCATCCATGGTGCCGCGATCGATCGTGGTGTTCGCGCCAATCTCGACATTGTCCTGAATGATGACCCGGCCAATCTGCACGATCTTCAACATGCCGCGCGGACCGGGAGCATAACCGAAACCGTCCTGACCGATGCGCGCGCCGTTATGGATAATCACATTATTACCGATGAGGGCCGCAAGAACGCTTGCGCCGCCGGCAATGGTGCAATCGCGCCCGATCTGCACATCCTGCCCGATGATGACGCCGGGACCGATGCGCGTGCCCGCGCCGATATGGGCGCCGGCGCCAATCACTGCGAGAGACTCGACGATAACGCCCGCCTCCAGCTTCGCGGATGGATCGACATGCGCAGCATGGGAAATTTCAGCTTCCATCCGCGCGATCGGACCCGGACGCATGGCGGAGGGATGCAGCAAGGCACCCACCTGCGCAAAAAGCGTGTGCGGGTTTTTCGATATCAGCGCAGGGGTGTGAGACGGAAGCATGTCTACAAGGGCGGCGTCACAAATGACGGCGCCAGCGTCGCAGGTCTGCAGCTCATCGCGGTTCTTGCGCGAAAGAATATAGCAGAGCTGATCGGGTTTTGCCCGGTAGACCGGCGCAACGGACCGAATGATCCGCTCTCCCGCCGCGTCATCAGACAGTTCCGCCCCAAAACGGTCCGCGATATCTTTCAATCGCAGTCCCTCGTGGGGCGGAAAAAAGGCGTTGTATTCCATCAGCCGGAAACTCCAGAACGTTCAAAGTTGCAGTTCTGGACTGCCGATATCAGAAAGTGTTGGACATGCCAAACCGGAAACGCTGTTCCTCGTCGTAGTCTTCCTTGGCAATCGGCACGGCGTAGTCGACGCGGATCGGACCGAAGGGCGACGCCCACATCACACCGACACCGGCGGATGCACGGATGGAGTTGTCGTCCTTCACACCTGCACTGTTGGCGACCTTGTTGCCATACAGCGTGCCGGCATCCACGAAACCAGCGAGACGCAGGCCGAAATCTTCCGGAACGCCAGGCATCGGAGCCGTGACTTCAGCAGAAGCGGCGAAATAGGTCGTGCCGCCGATGGAGTCGGAACCGATGCGCGGACCGATACCATCATTCTTGAATCCGCGAACCTGACGACCGCCAAACTTGAACTGATCGAATACCAGCAGGTTGTCACCCGTCGGCATGACGTGGCCCGCCTGACCCGTGATCGAACCAATGACATCGTACTCGTCAGACAGCGTGTAGAAGAAGCGAGCCTTGGCGTAAATCTTGTAATATTCGGAATCGCCGCCGAGACCTGCAAATTCGTTCGTCAGAGCAGCCTGCCAGCCTTCGCGCGGCATGTTGCGGTCGTCGAGCGTATTGTAGTTCAGCGTGTTCGAAATGATGGACTGTGTCCAGTCACCGCCACGGATCAAGTCCTTGTAGGGCTCGGCAAGGTTGCTGCCGGTTTCCCAGTCGCCCTCACCGTCATAATTGATCTGCTTGTAGGTGTACTTGAACGTCGTCGAGAGGTCTTCGGTGATCGGCGCGGTCACGCGCAGCGAGAAGCCCTGCTCGTCGTAATCATAATAGTCTTCGCTGCGGCTCTGGCTCTTGAACAGGTCGAAACCCGCGGCAAGACGGTAGCCGAGGAAATAGGGTTCCGTGAAGGACAGCGTATAGCTGCGCGCATCGTCTTCACCCGCACCGGCGGCGAGACGGATGTACTGGCCGCGACCGAGGAAGTTCTTTTCTTCGATGGATGCTTCGAGCAGCACACCGTCGTTCTGCGAATAGCCGGCGCCGATACCGAACGAACCCGTCGACTGATCTTCTACGTCGACAACGATGACGACGCGGTCAGGCGCGCTGCCGCCGGCGGTCGAAATATTGACCTTCGAGAAATAGCCGAGCGCTTCGAGACGGCGCTTTGCTGCCGTGATCACCGTCTGGTTGAACGCATCGCCTTCGGAAATATCGAACTCGCGACGAATGACATAGTCACGCGTACGGGTGTTGCCGCGGATTTCGATACGCTCGACATAGGCGCGCTCGCCCTGGTCGACGATATAGGTCACACCGATGGTGTTGCCAGCCATGTCGCGGTCGCCGCGCGGCGTTACGCGGGCAAAGGGATAACCTTCGCCGGCCACGCGCTTGGAAATCGCTTCCATGCTCTGCTGAACTTCCTTGGCGCTGTAGCTTCCGCCCTGGTGGGTTTCCACGAGGCCCTGAAGCTCCGAACCGTCGACGCCCGGAACGGTCGATTCGACCGCGACGTTGCCGAAGTTGTAACGCTGACCTTCATCGACCGTGATGGAGATCGTGTATTCGTTCTTGGACTCGTCCAGCACAGCCTCGGAGGACACGACACGGAAGTCGGCATAACCGCGGTTGTAGTAGAACTGGCGCAGCGCCTCTTCGTCGGC
The DNA here is from genome assembly GCF_053522345.1 of Agrobacterium sp. 22-226-1. Taxonomy (NCBI): domain Bacteria; kingdom Pseudomonadati; phylum Pseudomonadota; class Alphaproteobacteria; order Hyphomicrobiales; family Rhizobiaceae; genus Agrobacterium; species Agrobacterium sp. 22-226-1. The sequence continues at coordinate 132,396 of NZ_JBNWCP010000003.1, read as the reverse complement.
GCGCAGCTTGTCCTCGTTATAGACGTCCTTACGCGTCAGGAACGACAGCATGTTGGACTTCTTGGTATTGATGACGGCGGCCAGACGGCCATCGCTATAGGCATTGTTGCCGACGAAATCGATGCGGCCGATCTTCGTGCGCTCGCCTTCATTGATGACGAAAGCAATGTTCACACGGCCCTGACCGACGGAAACGGTCTGCGTGGTGACTTCGACGTCGCTACGGCCGATGGCGGCGTAGGCTTCCTTGATGCGGGCAATATCCGCCGTCACGATGGCCTGATTGAACGGGCCGAGGGACTGGGTCTGCACAACGCCGGCGAGCTTGTCGTCCTTGATCTTGCGGTTACCGTTGAAGACCACCTGGTTGACGAGCTGGTTCTCATTGACGGTCACGACCAGCGTGCTGCCGGAAACACGCATGGAAACATTCGAGAAGTAACCGGTGGCGTAAAGACGCTTCACCGATTCATCGATGTCCGAATTGGAAAAGTTCTTACCCGGCGCAATGGTGATGTTGGAACGCACGGAGTCCGCACCGGACCGGTCGGCCCCGCGAACATCGATCCTGCTGATGACGGCCGCATTTGCAGCGCCAGCAGAGGCAAGCACGCCAAGGCCCGCAACCGAAGCAACACCGGCAGACAGAGCAACCGCCGACACAGCGTTCAAAAATCTTGAACCAGCCTTCATTTCAATTCTTACCTTTTTACGTTGTCCCTCAGCGGGCGGAACCCGACTCCGGCCATGTGCGTCGTTTTACCTGCTTTTCCCCTACAAGCAAGCGCGAACGTTAAATTCTGTTTACTTCGTGCTCCAGAGTGGCTCATTCGCCACTTCGGCATAAAAACAAGGTAAACAAATAACTAACAAAACAGTTAAAACACAATCCTCAGCCGATCAAGCTGCTGATATCATTCCATGTTGCAAAAACCATAAGACCCAAAATCATCATCATCCCGATACGGAACGCGACTTCCTGCGCGCCCGCGCCGAGCGGCCTGCCGCGAATGGCCTCGATGGCGTAGAACACCAGATGCCCGCCGTCCAGAACCGGCACAGGCATCAGGTTCAAAAGACCGATGGAGACGGAAAGAACGGCGGCAAGCTGGATAACGGCAGAAATGCCGAGCGTCGCCATCTGGCCGGAGGCCTGCGCCACACGCACCGGACCGCCAAGCTGATCGGCATTCATGCGCCCTGTCACGAGATTGCCGATATAGTTGAATGTACCGGTGATGACATGACCCGTTTCGCGAACGCCTTCGACCAGCGCCTCGGACGGCGAATATTCGATATGGCGGAAATTGCCGCTGGTCTGGTCGGTGACGATGCCGATAATGCCCATTTCCAGCTTGTTGCCGAACTGGTCGGTGGTTTCGGTGCGGGTCGGGACCATCGGCAGCTTCAGCTCCTCGCCCGCCCTTTCGACCGTCACCGTGATCGGGGTGCCCGGCCGGATGCCGACGTAACGGCGGACATCCTCGAAGGTCATCACTTTTTCGCCATCGATCGCCACCAGCCGGTCGCCGGGCTGCACGCCCGCGGCGGCAGCTGCACTGTTCTCACGGACTTCCGCCACGACCGGATCGGCGATCATCCGGCCGTAGATGCCGAAGAGCAGCGCGAAGATGAGAATGGCGAGAATGAAATTGGCGATCGGGCCCGCGGCAACCGTGGCCGCTCTTTTCCACAGCTTTGCGCCGGAAAGCGTCTGCGCCCTCTCCTCCAGCGACATATGCGACAGGCCGGAACTATCCGGCTTGCTCGCCGCATCCTCATCGCCGAAGAACTTGACGTAACCGCCGAGCGGAATCGCCGAAATCTTCCATCGCGTGCCGCGCTTGTCAGTGAAGCCGATCAGCTCCGGGCCGAAACCGATGGAGAATGCCGTGGAACGGATGCCGCACCAGCGACCGACCAGATAATGGCCCATTTCATGGACAAAAACGAGCAGCGACAGCACCAGGATGAAGGGCACGATATAGCCGGTCAGAAAGCCGGTCGCCGCCATTACTGTGTTCATGACAATCTGCCCTTTGTGTCGTGACCTTTCGCGCCGCTCAGAAACCCGGCAACAGACCGCCGCCCGATCCGGGCACGTCGCCGGTTGCCGCCGCATGCACGAAAGCAATGAGGAATACCGTAAAGCAGGCGAAAACAAGACCGTCGACACGGTCCATGAAGCCGCCATGGCCCGGAATGAGATGACTGGAATCCTTGACCTGGAAACGCCGTTTCACGAAGGATTCGAAGAGATCGCCGATCTGGCTGAACACCGAGAGGATAAGGGCGAGCCCAAGCACCAGCACGCTGATCCTGCCGTGATAGGCCATGGACACCACACCGCCGCCGATCACGGCCGCCACCGCCCCGCCGATCGCGCCGGACCAGGTCTTGCCGGGCGACATCGAAGGCGCAAGCTTCGGCCCGCCAATGGCGCGTCCGACGAAATAGGCGAGAATATCCGTCGACCAGACAACGGCGAAGATAAACAGGATGGACACGAAGCCGGCCAGCTCGTCACCACGGATGGCTGCCAGCGATATGCCGCTCAGACCCGCATAAAAAATGCCGCCTACCAGCCACCAGTTTTTGCCGCGCAAAATTGGAAACAGCGCCGCCGTCAGCGTGAAGCCGGATAAGAGCGGCAGATCGAGCGAGGATTCGCCGAATATCGTATTGCCGGCGATGACGGCGACCGCGAACCAGCCCCAGGCATTGCCGGTCGAATTGGTCTCAGACAGCCGGGTAATCGTCGACCATTCATAATAGATGAGGATCGCCAGAAGGCCCGCGACGATGCGGAACAGAATGCCGCCATACCAGGTGGCGGCCAGAATGACCGCCGCCATGACGATTGCGGACACGATCCGCAGTCTGAGTTCACGGCTCATCAGGCGCCTGCCACGGCAACCTGCTCGGTGAGTGCACCGAAGCGGCGGTCACGCGTTGCATATTGCTCGATTGCGGAGAAGAATCGCTGGCGGTCGAAGTCCGGCCAATATTCGGGAACGAACAGGAACTCGGAATAAGCGGCCTGCCAGAGCAGGAAGTTCGACAGGCGCTCTTCGCCGCTGGTGCGGATGATGAGATCCGGATCGGGCATACCCGACGTGTCGAGTCTGGCCGAAATCATCTCCGGCGTAATGGATTCGGCATTAAGCCGGCCTTCGGCGACATCGCGCGCAATCGCCGCCGTCGCACGCGCAATCTCGTCGCGGCTTCCGTAGTTGAAGGCGATCACCAGCGTCAGCTTGGTATTGTCCGCTGTCATCTGTTCCGCCTCTTCGAGGAGAGAACGGATGTCGTGCTTCAGCCCCTGCCGGTCGCCGATGATCCGCACGCGGACATTTTCGCGGTGCAGTTCCGCAAGGTCACGCCGGATGAAGGCTTTCAAAAGCCCCATCAGATCGCTCACCTCGGATTCGGGCCTGCGCCAGTTTTCCGACGAGAAGGCAAACAGCGTGAGATAGCGTATTCCGCAATCGCCGGCCGCGCGCACGGTCTCGCGCACGGCCTCCACACCGCGGCGATGCCCCATCACGCGCGGAAGACTGCGCTGCTTTGCCCAGCGTCCATTGCCATCCATGATGATGGCGACGTGCTCGGGTATGGAGGAACGTGTCGTCGTCGGCATATCGATCCAGTAACAGGGCAGCGCGGAATTAAAACGAATAAAATACAGGTCTATCGCGAACGATATCAGACCTGCATGATTTCCTTTTCCTTCTCGGCAAGCAAGCGGTCAATTTCCGAAATCGTGTCGTCGGTCATTTTCTGAACCTTTTCCGACTGTCCACGGCTTTCGTCCTGACCGATGTCACCGTCCTTTTCGGCTTTTTTCAGACCATCCATGCCATCGCGACGCACATGGCGAATCGCCACCTTGGACTTTTCGGCATAATCATGGGCGACCTTGACGAGCGATTTGCGGCGCTCCTCGTTGAGTTCAGGCAGCGGGATACGCAGGTTCTGGCCGTCGACGATGGGGTTGAGGCCGAGATTGGATTCGCGGATCGCACGGTCGACGGCGTTGACCATCGACTTGTCCCAGATGTTGACGCCGAGCATGCGCGGCTCCGGAACGGTGATGTTTGCAACCTGATTGAGCGGTACGCGCGAGCCGTAGGCCTCGATGGTGACCGGATCGAGAATATTGGCCGAAGCTCGGCCGGTACGAAGCGATGCGATATCGCTCTTGAATGCATTGATGGCGCCGTCCATACGGCGCTTGATATCGTTGAGGTCAACACCACTCATCTTGATACTCCATCTTGTCGGCCAAGCCGGCCGTAATCGCCCCTTGAGGCGGCATCGTTTTGATTATTTGTCGTGCACGATGGTCTTGCGGCCGCCGCCGGTCAATATCTGCGCGAAACCGCCCTTCTCATGGATCGAGAAAACAATGATCGGAATGTGGTTTTCGCGGGCAAGCGCAACGGCGGCGATATCCATGACCGCCAGTCCCTTGCCGAGCACTTCGCTATGGGTCAATTCGTCGAAACGGGTCGCCGTCGGGTCTTTCTTCGGGTCGGCGGAATAGATACCGTCCACCTGCGTGCCCTTGAAGATCGCTTCTGCGCCCATTTCCGCAGCGCGCAAGGCCGCGGCAGAATCAGTGGTGAAGAATGGGTTGCCCGTACCGCCAGCGAAAATAACCACACGCCCCTGCGCGAGATGATGGAGCGCCGCACGCTGCGAGAAGCTCTCACAGATTTCAGGCATGGCGATTGCGGAGAGAACGACGGTATCGATGCTGAGCTTGCGCAGCGAGGTTGCGAGCGCCAGCGCGTTGATGACGGTCGCCAGCATGCCCATATGGTCGCCGGTCACGCGGTCGCCGCCCTTGGAGGCCACGGCAACGCCGCGGAAAATATTGCCGCCGCCGACGACAACGCCGACTTCGACGCCCATCGCCCTCGCCTCGGCGATATCGGAGGCGATCCGGTCGGCCACCGCCACATCGATACCGAAACCCTGATCGCCCATGAGGGCTTCGCCGGAAGCCTTGAGAAGAACGCGTTTGTAGATCGGCTTGGAAGACATCATGACTCCTCGGAAATGTAACCGAAACGCGGATACACGAAGGGCACCGCGTTGTCACGCGATGCCCTCCCGTTTTCCCAAGATTGGGTAAATATAATCAGCCCTTGGCGACGGCTGCGACTTCGGCTGCGAAATCGCTTTCTTCCTTCTCGACGCCATCGCCGAGCAGCAGGCGAACCATGCCCGTCACTTCGATGGAAGCGCCGGCTTCCTTTTCGGCTTCCTTGACGGCAGCGCCGACGGTCAGGTCCGGGTTGATGACGAAAGCCTGCGACAGAAGGGCGACTTCTTCGAAGAACTTGCGCATACGGCCATCGACCATCTTTTCGATGATGGCTTCCGGCTTGCCGGATTCGCGGGCCTGTTCGATGAAGACGTTGCGCTCGCGCTCGGCAACGGCGGCGTCGACTTCTTCAGCGCGGATGGCGAGCGGGTTGGTCGCAGCGATGTGCATCGCAACCTGGCGGCCGATGGAGTTCAGAACGGCCTTGTCGCCTTCCGACTTCAGGGCAACGAGAACGCCGAGCTTGCCGATGCCGTCGCCGGCAGCATTGTGGATGTAGGTCGCAACAACACCGTGCGGAACTTCGAGCGCTGCCGAGCGGCGCAGCGTCATGTTCTCACCGATGGTGGCAATCGCGTCCTTGATGCTGTCGGCAACGGACTTGCCGGTTGCCGGATAGGTGGCAGCGGAAACAGCGTCAACGGTGCCGTTGGTGGTGAGGGCAACCTGGGCGATACCGCGGATGAGGTCCTGGAACGCATCGTTACGGGCAACGAAGTCGGTTTCGGAGTTCAGCTCAACGACGACAGCCTTGTGACCCATGGTGGCAACGCCGACCAGACCTTCGGCAGCCGTACGGCCGGACTTCTTGTCGGCCTTTGCGATGCCCTTGGCGCGCAGCCAGTCGATCGCCGCTTCCATGTCGCCATTGGTCTCAGCAAGAGCCTTCTTGCAGTCCATCATGCCTGCGCCAGACTTTTCGCGCAGTTCCTTCACCATTGCGGCTGTGATTTCGGTCATTGTTTGCCTCTTATCGGTTCGATCGGTCAGCCGGCGGAATTTGCCGTGCCGAAGTTCTGGGTGATGACTGTACCCGGCCGCACACCCTTTGAAACCGGAGAGGATTTCAGGAAAGGGGCATGCGCATTCCCAAGTGCTGCGGCGTCTCCATGCATCGAGATGATGGGTGCCGCTGAAGTATGACAGCGTTATGAAGACTGCCTTCCGTTTCAACCGCATCGGACGCCAGCGATTTCATAAAAACGTGGCGGAGCGCTTGAAACGAACAAGGCCGTCAACCCATTGAAGGTCTTTGACGGCCTTGTCATATCCTGGTCGAGGAGACGGCGACAAGAAATCGCCGCCAGACAGGGCCTATATCAGGCGCCAGCCTCGTCTTCGAGAGCGGGCTCGATCGGAGCTTCTTCCGAAGCGCCGATGTCGCGGCCGGAAGCGCCCTGCTGACGGGCAATACCGTCGATGGCAGCGCGGGCGATCAGGTCGCAATAGAGCGAGATGGCGCGCGAAGCATCGTCGTTACCCGGGATCGGGTAGTCGATGTGATCCGGGTCGCAGTTGCTGTCGATGATCGCAACGACCGGAATGCCAAGACGCTTGGCTTCTTCGATCGCGATCTTTTCCTTGTTGGTGTCGATGATGAACATCAGATCCGGAACGCCGCCCATATCGCGGATACCGCCGAGAGCCTTTTCAAGCTTTTCGCGCTCGCGCTCGAGATTCAGGCGTTCCTTCTTGGAGTAGCCGGAAGCTTCCGAGTTCAGAATCTCATCGACCTTGCGCAGGCGCTGGATCGAGTTGGAGATGGTCTTCCAGTTGGTCATCATGCCGCCGAGCCAGCGGGAGTTGACGTAGTACTGGGCCGAACGCTTTGCGCTGTCGGCGATGATTTCGGACGCCTGGCGCTTGGTGCCGACGAACAGAACGCGGCCGCCGCGAGCAACGGTGTCGGACACGACCTGAAGGGCGCGCGACAGCATCGGAACGGTCTGGGCCAGGTCGATGATGTGGATGTTGTTACGGTCGCCGAAGATGTACGGCTTCATCTTCGGGTTCCAGCGGTGCGTCTGGTGGCCGAAGTGAACACCAGCTTCCAGAAGCTGGCGCATAGAAAAATCGGGCAATGCCATGCCTTGTTACTCCTTTTCCGGTTTAACCCCCGCGAAGCGAACAGCACCGATTTTCATCGATACCACCGGGCGGAACGGACCGGATTTCTCCCGGAACATCCCAAGCTTCGCGTGTGGAATGGTGAGCCGCATACAGTCGCCTGCATGAAAATGCAAGCATTTATGCGAAAAAACCGCAGAAACAGCCGCGTTTCAGCGAACCGGCTTGTTTTCGCAGGTTTCGGGCTTGAGAATATCGAGCTTCGCAAGCTTTCCCGTCAGAACGAAATCGCCGTAATCCATCGTCAGATCGCGGGTGATTCCGTTTTCGTAAAGCTTGAACGACATGCGGTAGATCGGCAGCGCGTCCGTGCCGGTCTTGTCGTTGTAATAGGCGATCGTTACCGGCCAGAATGCTGCCTTGGCGAAATCACCCGCCTTGCCGGCGTCGGCATCGCCATCCTTCGGCATCTGCGACTTGCCGACGAGGGTGGAGGTGATCAGGCTTTCATCGCCGTCATCAGAACCGTCGAATATCCGGGATTCGAAGATGCGCTTTCCCTGTTTGGCATGTTCTATGACCTGAAACATATGCTGCGTCGGGAATTCGCTGGCGACGAGACTGACCTGGCGGGCATCCGGGCGGGTCAGATCGACCTTCACGCCATCGGTGCCGTCGGTCGCAGCGCCCTGCACTTCCTTGTCCAGCTTGTCGTCGGTGTAGGACTTGGTTTCGAAGATGAATTTCTTGGCCGTGAGATCCTCGAAGGTCGTGGTCTGCTGGTCGGTCATGCGCACGGCATCGCCGGTGTTGATCTGCGTTACGAAACGGAAATCCGTCTTGTAGCCCTGACAGGCCGAGCCGGTGAACTCATAGACCATGCGGCCCGTCATGCCCTCGATGCCGGATCGATCGGACGCATCCTTGAGTTCGAGATCATAGACGGCGCGGTGGGCGACGAGATCGGGAACCGTGACCGGCAAGGCATTGGCGGCGTTTGACAGGCCGGTCATAAGCCCTGTTGCGGCAACGAAACCAAGCGTCCTGACAAACATGCAATATCTCCTGTTGGACTCGCCGCTCATATTGTACAAGCAACCGCCCGGCTTTTGGATCAACATCTTCTGAATGCCGGATTCTTGAAGGATTTACAACAAAACCGGAGACGAAAATGTCGGACGTCATCGAAGGCCGCCTCAAGGAACTTGGCTTTACGCTCCCCGTAGCTGCAGCACCAGCCGCAAACTACGTTCCATTCACCATCAGCGGCAATCTGCTTTATGTATCGGGTCAACTGCCGATGGAATCGGGCAAGATTGCGGTGACGGGCCTCGTTGGCCGCGATGTCGACGTGCCAGGCGCCCAGCGCGCGGCGGAACTTTGCGCCGTCAACATTCTCGCACAGGTCAAGGCCGCTTTGAATGGCGATCTCTCGAAAATCCGCCGTGTCATCAAGCTGAATGGCTTTGTTGCGTCGGTTCCAGAGTTCGTGGAACAGCACCTCGTCATCAACGGTGCTTCCAATCTCATTGCCAATGTTCTCGGTGAGCCCGGCAAACATGCCCGCGCTGCCGTCGGCATGGCCTGCCTGCCCTTCAATGCCGCCGTCGAAATAGACGCCATAGTGGAAATCGACGTATGACGCTGAAACTCTCCTGGCTGACGGCTCAGCCCGTCGCCCATCGCGGTTATCATGATCTCAATAAAGCGGTCTGGGAAAACACGCTTTCCGCCTTTTCCCGCGCCATCGAAGCCGGTTTCGCCATCGAATGCGACGTGCAGCTGGCGGCCGACAGTGTGCCGATGATTTTTCACGACGACGACATGGCCCGCCTGACCGGCATCAAGGGCGATGTGCGCGAACGCACATCGGCCGAGCTGTCGCTTCTTGCCGTTGGCCAGACCGGGGACCGGGTCCCTACCCTCAAACAGCTTCTCACGCTCTGCGCCGGCAAGGTGCCGCTGGTCATCGAGCTGAAAGGCCGCGCCGGTGAAGGCGTCGACGACGGTTTTGCCGAGGCGGTGCTGGAAGACCTCGAGGGCTATAAGGGCCATGTGGCGCTGATGAGCTTCGACCACCATCTGCTGAAGGATCTGAAGGCGGCCGGCTCGCCCTGGCCGCTGGGTCTGACGGCCGAAGGCGACAAGCCGGAAGACTTCTTCAAACATGACGAAGCGATGCAGCTCGGGCTCGATTTTATCTCCTATCATTGGGGTCATCTGCCCAACAGCTTCATCGAGGCGCAAAGAAAACTTGGCCTTCCGGTGATTACCTGGACAGTCAGGGATGAAAATGCGCGCGAGACTACCTATAAATATGCGGACCAGATGACATTCGAAGGTTTCGACCCGAGAGAGAACCCATCCGCCACGGCATGACAGAAGACTATTCCATCAGCATTGCGCAATCCTTCAGGGATATCGATCCGGAAAGCTGGAAACGGCTTTCCGGAACCTCGCGCAATACGTCAGGAAAAACCTACAACCCCTTTATTTCCCATGAATTTTTATCATCAATGGAAGAATCGGGGTCGGCGACAGCCAAAACCGGGTGGCTCGGGCACCATCTGCTTCTCGAAAACGCCTCCGGTGCTCTCATCGGCGCGGTGCCGGCCTATCTGAAGAACCACAGCAAGGGCGAATATGTCTTCGACCACGGCTGGGCGGATGCTTTCGAACGGGCCGGCGGTCATTATTATCCGAAACTGCAATGCTCGGTCCCTTTCACGCCGGCAACCGGACCACGGTTACTCGTCTGCGAAAACGAGGACGAGACACGTTTCAAAGCGCTCCTGGCCTCCGGTCTTGCGCAGGTGACAGCAAAGATCGGCGTCTCCTCGGCACATGTCACATTTCTGGAAGAGAACGATCTCTCCGCCCTTCTGCCCCGCGATTTCCTGCACAGGACCGACCAGCAGTTCCACTTCATCAATGACGGTTATCGCGACCACGGTGATTTTCTCGACGCCCTTTCCTCGCGCAAGCGCAAGGTCCTGAAAAAGGAACGGCGCGCGGCGCTGGAAAACGGCATCGAGATCGACTGGCTGACCGGAAGCGACCTGACCGAGGATATCTGGGACCAGTTTTTCGCCTTCTATATGGATACCGGCGGCCGCAAATGGGGCCGGCCCTATCTGACGCGTGAATTTTATTCGCTGATCGGCGAGCGTATGGCCGATGATGTGCTGCTGGTGATGGCGAAACGCGAGGGGCGCTATATTGCCGGAGCGATCAATTTCATCGGCTCGGATGCGCTTTATGGCCGCCACTGGGGCTGCATCGAGGATCATCCCTTTCTGCATTTCGAGGTCTGTTACCATCAGGCGATCGATTTCGCGCTTTCCAGGGGACTGAAACGGGTGGAAGCCGGCGCTCAGGGCGAACACAAGCTGGCGCGTGGTTACATGCCCGTCACCACCCACTCGGCGCATTTCATTGTCCATCCGGGCCTGCGCCGCGCCATTGCCGACTATCTTCAGCGCGAGCGCGAGGAAGTCGAGCATATCGGCGATTATCTTGATGAACACACGCCCTTCCGCAAGGGCGAGAGACAGGAACCGGACGTATAGTCCGCCATGAGGAGAGATCACGATGACGGCCAGCGCCTATGACGACAACAATATCTTCGCAAAAATCCTGCGCGGCGAGATTCCGAGCCACAAGCTTTATGAAGACGAGCATACGCTTGCTTTCATGGATGTGATGCCGCAGGCCCCCGGCCATCTGCTCGTGGTTCCAAAGACCGGCTCCCGCAACCTGCTCGATGCCGACCCGGAAGTGCTGGCGAGGACCATTCCCGTCGTGCAGAAACTCGCCGTGGCGGCCAAGGAAGCCTTCGATGCCGATGGCGTATTCATCGCGCAGTTCAACGAACCGGCGGCTGGCCAGACCGTTTTCCACCTGCATTTCCACGTCATTCCGCGCAAGGAAGGTGAGCCGCTGAAGCCGCATTCCGGCGTGATGGCCGATGGCGACGTATTGAAGGCCCATGCGGAGAAGATAAAGGCTGCGCTTGCTTCGTGATGGTTGCCTAGCAGGTGAGTATCCTGCAAAGCCGCAGCACATCTCCGCGCCGTCACCCCGGACTTGGTCCGGGGTCCAGTACGATCAAGTCCTTGATCGTGAAAGCCTCGTTCTCACGGCGCAGACGCGCCGTGGCTGGATGTTGGATTTAATCCGGCATGGCGACAGTGGTGTTTTTTCTCACTCCACAGGCCGATAGGCATTCCGTTCCGGCCAAGGCCAGCCTTCAAGCACCGCCATATCCGGCCGGAATATTTCCACCTTCAGCGGATAACACGCCGCCGTATCGCTCGAATGCGTGGCGCTGCAATCGCCGCCCGGGCAGGCGGAAAGCGCGCCGACAAGATCGATCTCGGCAAAAAGCTCCAGATAATCACCCGGCCGCACCGGGCTCGCTTTCATGAAATATTGGTGTGTGTCGCGGGTGAAACCCGTGCACATAAAGACGTTGAGGACGTCATGCACATGCGGCTCCGCCTGCCGGAATGACAGGCCCTTGGCGGAGGCCAGCGCATTGGTCAGATTGGAATGGCAGCAATGGTGGTAGTCGCCGCCGCTCAACAATTTGTTGGTATAGGGATCGCAGCGTGTGCCGATCACGTCATGCACACCGCCGCCGTCTTCGTCGAAGCCATACCATGATAGCGTATCATGCGTGATCGTCGCCATCGGCCGCAGGGACGGCAGGTTGCTCCACAGTCGGTTGCCGACCGAAACATGGGTGGCGTGCAGGGCGCGGGTCTTGCCGCTAAAAAACCGCTCGGTCAGATCATGGGCGTTCCAGAGGTTCAGGTCTCCGACCTGCGGACCTTCAACGCTTACGATGCGAAAGAAATGCCCCTTCGGCACATGAAAGGTGCGGCCGTCACGCGGCGGCACGATGACCTCATCGATCTTTTCCATGCTTCGTTTGGCTTCTTCCAGACGCGCGAGGTCTGGCATTTCAAGCGTCCCGTTCGGATAAACGACAACAGGACGGATGGCGCGGCGTTCAGCGGCGTCGACGGGTTCGGCGGCGGGCATGGCGGTCATGAAATCCTCGGGCAATCAAAATCTCGAGGCGAAATTGCGCCATGCTTGCTCGCCTGACAAGACGGGTTTTTCTTGCGCTCAGGCCAAGTCTTACTTACCCTTGAGACACCATGAAATTACCGCCGCTCACCACCCTCCGCGCATTCGAAGCCGCAGCCAGAAGAACGAGTTTTTCTCTGGCTGCGCAGGAACTCGGCATGACGGCAACTGCCGTCAGCCAGCATGTGCGCAATCTGGAGGCCTGGCTTGGCGTTGCCCTGTTCGAGCGGCATGCGAGGGGTGTGAGGCTTACCCCGGCCGGAAAGGAATTCGGCACGACGGTTTCGACTGCCTTACGGCAGATTGCCTCAGGTGCCGCCCGGATTCGTCAGGGCCATGACCGCATGGCCGTCCGCCTTGCCAGCCTGCCCTCTGTCGTGGCGCATTTTCTGACGCCGCGCCTGCCCCGCTTTCGGGCGCTTTACCCTGATATACAGGTATCCATCAGCTATTCCGGCGCGCATCACGCAATACCGGCCGATCTCACAATAGGACATGGCATCGCCTCCGGGGAAAATGCGGTCGCGCTTTTCAGCGCGGAGACGCGGCCGACATGCGCGCCGGTCTATGTCGCTAAATTCGGTCCTTTCGACAATGTTGACAGCCTGTTACGAGCGGAATTGCTGCATGACGACACCGAGGCGGCCTGGCAGAACTGGTTTGCAGCCGGGGGAATATCCCTGCCCGATAACGCCGGTCCGGTTTTCGCGGATTTCAATTTGCTCGTAACCGCTCTCAAAGCCAGTCAAGGCATCGGCCTCTGCCCGACGGCGCTTTTTCACGACGAGATCGCCGCTGGTCAACTGACCGTGCTCTTCGACCGGGCGGCCGATACGGAGAAATATTACTGGCTGACGGAAGCCGAAGAGATGACCGCACCGGCTAGACTTCTTGCGGATTGGCTTGTTGCGGAAGCCCGAGAGAACGGTCTCTGAGGTCGAATATACCAGTCTCAGAAACCGAGCGCGAACAAACCACCCGCCAGAAGCAGGATCGGCACCGCCACACCGACGATGACCCGCTGACCTGCCATCAGAAAAGCGATGAAACCGAGTGCGGCAGCGCCGATTCGCAGCCACAGGGGGGATGCTTCCAGCGTTCCGGTTGGAAAGACGATCAGCTTGGCGGTGACGGCCATGACGAGTGCAGTGGCGACTGCCCTTACCCAGTGCAGCGCTTCGGAATCCTCCTTCAGGCGGTTACCGGCGAGAACGCCGAGCCAGCGCCAGAGATCGGTCGCCAGCCAGCCGGCAATCGCTATGAAGAGATAGGGCGCCCACCAGTTTTCGGTCATCATGGTTCGCTCTCCGGTGAAACGGGTTTTATCCGGCGGCGGAACACGAGGCGGTCAATCACATATGCTAGAGTGCCCCCGCCGATCCCGGCATAGAGAATGTCGAATTCGGGGGCGATGACCGCGAAGGCAGGCCCGGCGATGACGCCGATGACGAAGGCGACCTTGACGACGGAATGGCGGGCCGAAGCCCAGATCGATGCCACGAAATAGACCGGCGTCAGAAAAAACAGCACGCCGGCGACGAGTGGCGGAAAGGCGGCGACGACGCCGTAACACAGGCCGACGATGATGGCATTGACCACGGTGAGCGTCATGCCGAAACCGGCGAACCAGGCGGCGCGTGCTTCGCGCGGTACCCTGGAAAGATTCTGTGTGGCAAAGACCCAGGCCGTGATTGCAACGAAATGCGAGAGAAACAGCAAAATCCATGTCGGCGTCTTCGCGCCGCGCATTTCCGGAACGATGGAGGCGACCATCGGCATCATCCGGACCGAGGACAGCGTCACCGCCAGAAAGCAGGCGGCAAGATTGGCGCCGCCGACCATCGAGCCGATCAGGATCATCTTGGCCGGCAGGGCCCAGATCATCAGCGTCATGAACACGGCTTCACCGCGCGCGACACCGGATTCCAGCGCGAAAGCGCTGAAACCGACGAAAGATGTCATCAGAATGAGCGAGGGCAGCGAAAATATGCCCCGCATTCCCCGGAAAAACCAGCCGCTCAGGGGGATGGTATCGCTGTCGGCAGTCTGCATTGCTGACCCACTTGTGCATGTCACCCGAAACTGTGCCGCAGCTTCGGGGTAACGTCATGCATAAAACAAAAAATGAAACGCGCCGGAGGTATCAGGGAAAACGCGACACGCTTCATACATGAAAATGCCGGGCTTTCGCCCGGCATCGGTTTATCGGTCGAAGACCTTGATCATTTCTTCTTCGGCACTTTCGGCACCGCATTGGTCTTGCGCCGTGGCTTGCTGTCCTCGTCCGACTTGTCGGCCTCGGCAACAAGGACATCCGCCTCTTCATTGGCCTTCGCCGCCTTGGAAGCGGGTTTCGTCTTGGCCTTTGCCTTGCCGGGCGATTTGGCCGCCTTCAGTTCGGCCTCCGGCTGCGGCTTCACGGGCGCTGTCTCCGGCAGGACCTCGAGCATGAGACCATCGGAGCCGTCATCCTTCTTGCCGACGGTGACGCTGACGACGCCGCCCTTCTTGAGCTTGCCGAAGAGGATTTCGTTGGCGAGCGGCTTCTTGATGTTTTCCTGGATCACGCGCGACAGCGGGCGGGCGCCCATCTTCTCGTCGTAACCCTTCTCCGCCAGCCAGGAGATCGCATCTTCATGCAGATCGAAGGTGACGTTGCGTTCGGAGAGCTGGGTTTCCAGCTGCATGACGAACTTCTGCACGACCTTGTGGATGACAGCGGTCGGCAGCGGCGAGAACGGAATGATCGCATCCAGACGGTTGCGGAATTCCGGGGTGAACAGACGGTTGATCGCCTCTTCATCCTCGCCCGTGCGCCGCGAAGAACCGAAACCGATGGCGGATTTCGCCATTTCGGATGCGCCCGCATTGGTCGTCATGATGAGGATGACGTTGCGGAAGTCGATTTTCTTGCCATTATGGTCAGTCAGCGAGCCGTGGTCCATCACCTGCAACAGGATGTTGTAGATGTCAGGATGCGCCTTTTCGATTTCGTCCAGCAGCACCACGGAATGCGGATGCTGATCGACGCCGTCGGTCAGGAGACCGCCCTGGTCGAAGCCGACATAGCCGGGAGGTGCACCAAGCAGGCGCGACACGGTATGACGTTCCATGTATTCCGACATGTCGAAGCGCAGCATCTCCACGCCGAGCGAGGCGGCAAGCTGCTTGGCCACTTCCGTCTTGCCCACGCCCGTCGGGCCGGAGAAGACATAGGAGCCGATCGGCTTGTTCGGTTCACGCAGGCCGGCGCGTGCCAGCTTGATGGCCGTGGCAAGCGCTTCGATGGCGATATCCTGACCGTAAACGACGGAACGCAGTTCCTTTTCAAGGTTGGCGAGAACCATCTCGTCATCCTTGGAGACCGTCTTCGGCGGAATGCGGGCCATGGTCGCGATGGTGGCCTCGATTTCCCGCTCGGTGATCAGCTTGCGGCGCTTGGAGGCCGGCAGCAGCATCTGCGCCGCACCGGTCTCGTCGATCACATCGATCGCCTTATCCGGCAGCTTGCGGTCGGAAATGTAGCGGGCCGACAGCTCCACGGCAGCCTTGATCGCCTCATTGGAATATCTGAGGTGATGATAATCCTCGAAATAAGGCTTCAGGCCCTTCATGATCGCGATGGCGTCATCGATGGACGGCTCGTTGACGTCGATCTTCTGGAAACGGCGGACGAGCGCGCGATCCTTTTCGAAGAATTGCCGATATTCCTTATAGGTCGTTGAGCCGATGCAGCGGATCGCACCCGAAGACAGGGCAGGCTTCAAGAGGTTCGATGCATCCATCGCGCCGCCGGAGGTCGCGCCCGCACCGATGACGGTGTGGATTTCATCGATGAACAGAACCGCGCCCGGATATTCCTCAAGCTCCTTGACGACCTGCTTCAGCCGCTCTTCGAAATCGCCGCGATAGCGGGTTCCCGCCAGCAGCGTGCCCATGTCGAGCGAGAAGATGGTGTCATTGGCGAGCGCTTCCGGCACCTTGCCTTCGACGATGCGCTTGGCGAGACCTTCAGCAATCGCCGTCTTACCCACGCCCGGATCGCCCACATAAAGCGGGTTGTTCTTGGAGCGGCGGCAGAGGATCTGGATCGTGCGGTTGACCTCGTCGTGGCGGCCGATCAGCGGATCGATCTTGCCGTTTTTCGCCTTTTCATTGAGGTTGATGCAATAGGCCTTCAGCGCATCCTGCTGCTTCTTGGCGGAGGATCCGTCTTCCTCGGGATTGCTGCGGCTCGCCTTGTTTTCGCTTTCCGGTTCATCGGCACCGCGCGGCGTGCGCGTCTGCGACGTGCCCGGGCGCTTACCGATGCCGTGGGAGATGTAGTTGACCGCGTCGTAACGGGTCATCTCCTGCTCCTGCAGGAAATAGGCAGCGTGGCTTTCGCGCTCGGCGAAAATGGCCACAAGCACGTTCGCGCCGGTCACTTCCTCGCGGCCGGACGATTGAACATGGATGACGGCGCGCTGGATGACCCGCTGGAAGCCGGATGTGGGTTTGGAATCCTCGTCGTAACCCGTGACGAGGTTCGTCAGTTCATTGTCGACGTAATCGCTGACAGTCTTGCGAAGCGCATCGAGATCGACATTGCAGGCGCCCATCACGGCTGCGGCATCCGCGTCGTCGATCAGCGCCAGAAGGAGATGTTCCAGCGTCGCATATTCGTGGTGACGCTCATTTGCAAAGGTCAGTGCCTGGTGCAGCGCCTTCTCGAGACTTGGGGAAAAAGTTGGCACGTTGCGATCCTCATTTCTTTTCCATGACGCATTGCAGCGGATGCTGGTGCTGTCGGGCGAAATCCATGACCTGGCTTACTTTCGTCTCTGCGACCTCATATGTAAACACCCCGCATTCGCCCACGCCGTGCTGGTGCACGTGCAGCATGATGCGAGTTGCCGCTTCGCGATCCTTCTGGAAAAAACGCTCCAGAATGTGGATGACGAATTCCATGGGAGTGTAGTCGTCATTCAGTAAAAGAACACGGTACAAATTCGGTCTTTTTGTTTTTGGCTTGACGCGGGTGATAACAGACGTTCCGCGGTTGGTGCCGCCGCCGTCTTCCCCTTCGCCCTCGCCCTGCATGTAGATCGGCCTAGCGATCATCTTTCATCATTCTCCAAACCGTTCTCAAACCGACAGTTCTTTGCCAGGAGGGAGAACTTCGCCTCTTCATATCTAGGTCGTTAAGACGCGATTTTAAGCCCCTTGCGAAACGGTGCAATCACTATTGCGTTTGCGAAGAGGCAAACCTCGGGAAAAGTGCGGATATGGGGGCAACCGGGGCGCAGGAAGACAGGGACCCGCAGTAGCGGCGCATTTTTCAGGCCGGATGCAATGGATGCGACAGGTCGCGGCGCAGCCGAATCCGGTTCGCCGCCGCCGGCCTTATTCCTTGTCGTCGAGCATTTCGCGAACGGCGATGGCGAGCTGCTTCAGCGAGAAGGGTTTGGGCAGGAAACCGAACTTGGCATCCGCCGGCAGGTTCTTTGCGAAAGCATCCTCGGCATAACCCGAAACGAAGATGAATTTCAGGTCCGGATAGGACTTTCGCAGTTCTCTCAGCAGCGACGGACCGTCCATTTCCGGCATCACGACGTCGGAAACGACGATGTCGACCTTGCCTTCCAGTTCCTCCATCACCTCCAGGGCTTCGGTGCCGGAGCCGGCCTCGTGCACGGTGTAGCCTCGGGTTTCCAGCATGCGCTTACCGCCGCGCCGCACCGCTTCCTCGTCCTCCACCAGAAGCACGACGGCGGATTTGCCGGTCAGGTCCAGCGGCTCTTCCTTCACCGGCTCGGCTGCGATGACCGGAGCAAGCGCCGCCTCGCCGGGCTGCCCGTTGCTCTGAGGGGCCTCCACCACATGGCGCGGCAGGTAGATGCGGAAGGCGGTTCCCTTGCCCACTTCCGATTCGGGATAGATATAACCGCCCGACTGTTTGACGATGCCATAGACCATCGACAGGCCAAGGCCGGTGCCCTTGCCGACTTCCTTGGTGGTGAAGAAGGGCTCGAAAATCTTGTCCATGATCTCCGGCGGAATACCCGTGCCGTTATCGGCAACTTCCACCATCACCATGTCCTCGGCCGGGAATTCCGGACGGCCAAGCGCTGCGATTTCCTTCGCGTCGACATTGCGCGTCCTGATGGTGATCTTGCCGCCGTCGGGCATGGCGTCGCGTGCATTGACGCAGAGATTGATGAGCACCTGCTCGAATTGCGACAGATCCGTCTTCACCGGCCACAGATCGCGGCCATAATCGACCTCCAGCTTGACATTGGTGCCGGAAATAAGCCTGTCCACCAGCATGCGCAGATCGCCGATCACATCCGTCAGGTTGAGGATGGCCGGACGCATGGTCTGCTTGCGCGAGAACGCCAGAAGCTGGCGCACCAGCACCGCCGCGCGGTTGGCGTTGCGCTTGATCTCCATGAGATCGGCGAAGCTCGGATCGGCAGGCCGCGCCTGTAGCAGAAGATGGTCCGACGACAGCAGGATGGCGGTCAACACGTTGTTGAAATCGTGGGCGATGCCGCCTGCAAGCGTACCAACGGCATTCATCTTCTGCGTCTGCGCCATCTGGGTCTCGAGCGCCTTCTGCTCGGTCACCTCTATGGCATAGACGATAGCCACCTCTTCCGGGGCTTCATCATCCTGATCGATGACGGCATTGACGTAGAAACGGAAATGCCGGCCCTCGTCGCTCGGGTGGCGGGAATCGAAAGGCGCGATATCGCCCTGACGGTCCTTAGCCTCGGCCAGCGCCTGCTCGAGCCGCGGCTTCTCATTGTCATGGATCACGGTTTCAAGCGGCACGCCGCGATCGATATCGTCGCGTCCGACGACGCCGGAGAACAATTTCAGGAAGGGCGCGTTGATCCGCAGGATGCGGCCTTCGCCATCAAGCGAGGCAATCGCCATCGGCGTGTTGTTGAAAAAGCGGGTGAAACGCATGGCGGAAGAGGATTCCGTATCCTCCTGCCCCTTTGGGCGCATCAGGACGATGGTGCGGCTCTCGCCGGGCGCGCCATCTTTCGAAGTGACCTGATGCACGAGGCGGGCCGGCATGCTCTGGCCGTTCACCCGTCGCATGTCGAGATCGAGGATTTCAGTGCGCTTTGCCGTGCCCTGCGGATGCACCGATTCGATCAGCGCCATGCCCTCGCCGGCGACGATATCGGAAACGGTCATAGAACCGGGTGAGAACTGCGCCAGATCGATGCCGAGCCATTCGGACAGGGTAGCGTTCAGATAAACGATCTCGCCCTTGCGCCCGGCTGAAAAGAAACCGGCCGGGGCGTGATCGAGGTAATCGATGGCATTCTGCAATTCGCGGAAGAAGCGCTCCTGATCCTCGCGCTCCGGCGTGATGTCGGCGATCTGGAAGACGTGCAGCCCCTCGCCGCCCGCATCTTTCAGCACCCGGCCCTTCAGCCTGTACCAGTGCGGGCCTGCATTGGAATCCTCACCCAGCGGCTTCAGCAGCCGGAACTCTTCGTAACCGTCGCGGCCTTCGCGCAACACGTTGATGAGCCGGTAAAGCGCTTCGGTCGATTCCCGGCTGCGCGACAGGAGCGTTTCGAGACTCTGGATATCGCTCGCCTTGGTGGTGCCGCTCATCCGGCAATAGGTGGCATTGGCATAGACCATATGCCCCTTGGCGTCGGTGATCAGCGTGCCTTCAGGGTGAGCAGAGAGAAACCGGCGGGCAAGCCCGTCGGATTGCGACTGCGGCATGACCTCGATGAAACCGATGATCGACGAGACCAGAAAGAAGATGCCCATCATGGCCAGCACGCCGAGAATGCCGAGCACGATTTCGTTTTCGAGCGAATCCTTGAAATAGACGAAGGCGGCCGCCGCCGCGATCAGCACCAGCGCCAGAAGCAGAATGCGCAGGACCGTGCCGGAACGGGCGCGCCTGTCCACCAGCGGAAGGTCGTTGTCGCTTGTCTCGCGCACCCGTGTCATCTTGGCCTCGCAGTCGTGCAGGTCGTCATTCGGTCAGCCCCATTTCCCTGACGGAATCGGGCAGTAAAATTTCTTGTAGCAACTCGCTTGACCGGCAAAAAGCTCCGCCAGGACACAAAGGCTTAAAAACGCACAGCGAAAACGGCCTGAAAGGTGTATAAAAGCCTTAAAAGACTATGGCCTGGTACAAGTCAGCTTCTTCACCTGACATTGAATGCGCGGCGCGGAACAGACGATCTTGCCGTCAGCCACGGTACAAACCGAGCATCCGTCCGTGAAGTCGATGCAGGAAGGACGGTCGCGCACGAATTCCGCCATGGTCGCCGCGTTATCCGGCACCTTGTCTTCGGCCCACGCGAGTGAATGTGGAAGCGCGAAAAACGGTGGCAACAGCAAAACAACACGCATCACATGCCGTGCGAGGAAGCCGTCAATGCGCAATGACTGGGACATTCCGGAACGCTCCTTCGGCAAAAGAATTGCAACTTTCACCGTCTTTCAGCATTGAAGGACGAGATATGGCGCTTTGGTGGCGTCGTTACGGTTGAGGCGGCAATCCTGTGGGGCGAAAGGAATAAACCTTGTATCGCGCCCAAAAAAATCGTCTTTTCCTGCTTGACGTTCACTTTATAAGAACCACGGCAATATTAATTGCCCAAGAAACGAAAAAGCCAAAAAATCTGAAGGGATGATCTCCATGATGGAAGATTTTATCGGCGCTTATGGAAACCGTCTCATCGTCGCGGTCGTCGGTGTGGGTGTGGCCCTGCTTGTTCTGGCGATTGCGCTGTGGCTTCTGCGCAGGCGCAGCGGTTCTGCCCCTTTCATCCGGGGCGGGCGCAACCGGCAGCCGCGCCTGCAGGTCCTCGATGCGACGGCCGTGGACGCACGCCGCCGTCTGGTGCTGGTGCGCCGTGACAATGTCGAGCATCTCGTCATGATCGGCGGCCCGACGGATATCGTCATCGAAAGCGGTATAGGCGCGATCCCCATTGTCAGGGACGTGCAGGAGCCGGAATTGAAGGCGCTGCCGCGCCAGGAAAGCGAGCAGAAGAGAGCCGAGCCGGCGATCCAGCAGGAACGTCGCCCCGCCCTGCCGCAACAGCAGCCCGTTGCAGCTGCGGCTCCCGTTTCCGTGCCTGAAGAACCCGTGAAGCAAGCACAGCGGCCGGAGCCGCCGGCACCTGTGCCGTCCCCGCGTCCAGCACCCGTTGCGACAGCCGCCGCTCAGGTTCCGCCACGCCCATCGACCCCGCCGCAACCCGTACCCACGCCTGTAACGGCGCGCGAAACCGCGCCGCCGACAAGACAGGCGGCACCCGAGCGGGAGACAGCACGCCCCACGCCGCCGCCAATACCGGTTGCAACGGCTCCGGTCGCTGCCGTCTTGCCGATGGCGGCTGCGTCGCTCGACATGGCTGCGGCCCGAACGGAACCCAGGCGTGCCGAGCCCGTTGTGCCGGCTCCGGCACCGGTCGCACCGCCGATCGCTGCACAGACGCCCGTCGAGGCAAAGGCGGAAGAACGGACTGCGGAATTCGCCCCGCCGATCTTTGCCGCGCGCGAACCGGTGATCGACCAGTCCATCGCCGCCGATTTTCTCGACGCCGCACGGGAGCGCGTCCTTCCCGACCTGAAGCCGGGACAGACAACGCCGCCCGCACCTTTCCCGCCCAAGCCCGAAAATCCGGCTGTGGCTTCGAACGACGCCGAGCCGAAATTTTCCGATGAGCTCGCCAGCGATTTCGAAAGCTTCCTTGAGGCGGAGATCGCCAAGAGCAAGGAGGCGGATAACGAACCGTCCATCGCCCCTGTCGCGGAAAAGCAGATCAAGCCGCAGCCAGCTTCCCCGCCTGTCACCGGCGCTTCACCGGATGGAGACATGCAGAAGGAAATGGCGCGTATCTTCGGAGAGCTTTCCGTGACCCGCGACCGCTGACGGGCGCGGGTCTTCCGACCAGAAATTCGAAATTGAAAAAGGGCACGGAAGCGATTTCCGTGCCCTCATTATTTGTCATGCGATTTGCCTGCCTCTCGGCCGCAGCGCCTTATTCGTCGCGATAGACTTTTTCGCGACGCTCGTGACGCTCCTGCGCCTCGATGGAAAGCGTTGCAATCGGGCGGGCGTCCAGACGCTTGAGGCCGATAGGCTCGCCCGTTTCCTCACAGTAACCGTAAGTGCCGTCTTCGATCCGCTGAAGAGCCGCATCGATCTTGGAAATCAGCTTGCGCTGACGGTCGCGGGCGCGAAGTTCGATCGCCCGGTCCGTTTCGGAAGAAGCCCGATCGGCGAGATCGGGGTGGTTGGCGCTTTCTTCGGCGAGATGTCCGAGGGTCTCGCGCGCTTCTCTCAGGATGTCATTTTTCCAGGCGACCAGCTTCGCGCGGAAGTAAGCCCGCTGGCTGGCATTCATGAACTCATCGTCTTCCGAGAGCACATATTTGCTAAGATCGATCTTCTCACTCAACGCGATTCTCCTCGAAGAACATCTCAATGCGGCGGTGTATACTCCAATGATAGTGGCCGATTCAAGTCTGCAGATCAGTTTTCAGGCATTTTTAAAACTGACACAAAAATCATCTAAATGACTAATTTTTATCCTTTATTCGTATTGAAGCGAACTCTTCTTCAATCACTTCAACGCGACTTACCAACAGGAAAGAGGACTTGCGGTCCTGCAACCCTATCCTGTAGCATTCAACCCGTGCCCTGACATTCGAACGCCGGTCCCCGCCCTTGACAGCATCTTCCCCGAGCCGAGTTTATCTTCTGCGCCACGCCAAGGCCGCCTGGGCGGCGCCGGGAGAACGGGATTTCGACCGGGGATTGAACGAAGCGGGTTTCGCCGAGGCGGAGGTCATCGCCGACCTTGCCGCCGACCGGCATTACCGCCCCGATCTGCTTCTGTCATCCACGGCTGCGCGTTGCCGGCAGACCACGCAGGCCTGGCAGCGTGCCTTCAACGAAGGCATAGACATCTTCTACGTCGATGAGATGTATAATGCGCGCAGCGAAACCTACCTCTCCCTCATCGCCGCGCAGGCGCAGGCGCAATCGGTAATGCTGGTGGGCCACAACCCCACCATGGAGGCGACGCTGGAAGCGATGATCGGCGAAGATTTGCTGCATGCCGCCCTGCCCTCGGGTTTTCCCACCTCTGGTCTTGCCGTACTCGACCATGATGACAGCGCCGCAAACGGTAAAAATAGCTGGCGGCTGGTCGATTTTCTCGCGCCGGGCAAATAATCGCTACGGCCCTTCGTAAGAATTTTGCAAAGCCGCCCTGCTGAAAATCCGCTGGAGCGCTTCTTTTTTGGGCAGCCATACCTTCCTATATTGCAGCCGTGACCGTTAAACACAGCCAGGAAACTGCCATTGCCGCCTTCTCTTACGTCCCTGACAGACAGCGCGCTTATCGCATTCGATAATCTGGCCGACCGTGCGAGCAACCTCACCCACCCGACATTGCGGCTTGGCGTCACCGGCCTTTCGCGGGCGGGCAAGACGGTTTTCATCTCTTCCCTCGTCCACAATCTTCTGAATGGCGGCCGGCTGCCGCTGTTCGAGGCCATGCGCTCCGGGCGAGTCTCGAATGTGCGGCTGGAGCCGCAGCCGGATGACGCCATTCCCCGTTTTCAATATGAGGATCATATTCAGGCGCTGGTGCGCGACCGGCTGTGGCCGGATTCGACACGGGCGATCTCGGAACTCAGGATAACACTGGATTATCAGAGCGCCAGCGGATGGGGCCGATGGTTTTCGGCCGGCAAGCTTTCCATCGATATTGTCGATTATCCCGGCGAATGGCTGCTCGACCTACCGCTTCTGTCGCAGGACTATAAACAATTCAGCGACGCGACCGTCGCCCTTGCCGGAAGCGGCATCCGCGCCGAACTGGCGCAGGAATGGCTGGCGATCGCCTCTTCGCTCGATATCAACGCACCGGCCGACGAAATGACGGCCCGCCGTCTGGCCGAAAGTTTCGCGGCCTATCTGAAGGCCTGCAAATCCGACGAAAGATCACTCTCGACCCTGCCGCCCGGCCGTTTCCTGATGCCCGGCGATCTGGAAGGATCGCCCGCGCTCACCTTCGCACCGCTTCCCGGCCTGACGGATGAGAAAGCGCCCAAGGGCTCGCTGCGCGCCATGATGGAACGGCGCTATGACGCCTACAAGTCGATTGTGGTCAAACCCTTCTTCCGCGAGCATTTCGCCCGCCTCGACCGGCAGATCGTTCTGATCGACACGTTGCAGGCGGTCAATCGCGGCCCGGAAGCCGTGCAGGATCTGGAGCGGGCGCTGGGCGACGTGCTTGCCTGTTTCCGCCCCGGCACCAACAGCCTGCTGTCGTCGCTGATCGGCCGGCGCATAGACAAGGTGCTGATCGCCGCCACCAAGGCCGATCATCTGCATCACGAAAGCCACGACCGGCTGGAGCGCCTGACCCGCCGTCTGGTGGACCGCGCCATCACTACCATCGGCATGAATGGCGCCGGCATAGAGGTCATGGCGCTCGCTTCCGTGCGCGCTACCAGAGAGGCAAGCGTGCGACAGGATGGCCACGAGCTGCCCGTTATCGTCGGCACGCCCATGGCCGGTGAAACCATCAATGGCGAGACCTTCGACGGCAATCGCAAGACCGCGATCTTTCCCGGCGATCTACCTGAAGATCCCGAGCCGCTTTTCCGCAGCATCGACAGGGATGGCGACAAGGCGTCGCTGCCGGACCTCAATGTCGTGCGCTTCCGCCCGCCGAATATCGATGAGCCGGGCAGCGGCGGCATCAGGCTTTCCGTTCCCCATATCAGGCTCGACCGCGCCATGCAGTTCCTGTTCGGAGACAAGCTCGCATGAAGCTTCCCACACAAAACGATCCGCAGGCGCGCCGTCCGGCCGCTTTCACGCTCGAAACCGAAGAGACGGCGCGACCGTCCGCCGCACAGAAACGCGCGCCGCGCAGCTTCGACGCCGAGATTTCGCTGACGCCCGACGAGGACGATCCGTTTCTGGCGCCTGAGGAGATCGATGCCGCCGCCTTGCCGGTGACGTCTCCGAAGAAAAGCCGCTTCTCCTTCGGCAAGCTTGCGCTCGGCGCGCTTGGCGTCTTGTTCTCGCTCGCCTTCGGGCTCTGGGCGGATCAGCTCATCCGCAACCTGTTCTCCCGTTCCGACTGGCTGGGTTACACGGCCACTACCGCTCTTATTGTGGCGCTTTTCGCCGTTCTCGTTCTCGTCGGCCGGGAAGTCTTCGGCATCATGCGGCTTAACGCCGTGCAATCCTTGAAGGCCGATGCCGAGACGGCGAGCCTCGACAAGAGCCCGAAACCCGCACGCGCCATCGTCACCCGCCTGAATGCCGTTCTCTCCCACCGGGCCGAAACGGCCAAGGGGCGTGCGGCGCTGAAGGAAACGGAAAACGATGTGATCGACGGCCCGCATCTGATCGAGCTTGCCGAACGCGAGTTGCTCGTTCCGCTCGACAGGCAGGCCCGCGCCCTCATTCTCAATTCGTCCAAGCGCGTCTCCGTCGTCACCGCCGTCAGCCCGCGCGCGGTGGTCGATCTCGCTTATGTGCTGTTTGAAGTGACGCGTCTGGTGCGCGCCATGGCGGAGCTTTATGGCGGCCGTCCCGGTACGCTCGGCATGCTGAAGCTCCTGCGCGATGTCGTCGCCCATCTTGCCGTCACGGGCTCGATCGCCGTTGGCGACGGGCTCGCCCAGCAGGTTCTTGGCCACGGTCTTGCCTCGAAACTCTCGGCGCGACTCGGCGAAGGCGTCATCAACGGCCTGATGACGGCGCGAATCGGCATTGCCGCGATGGATCTGTGCCGTCCGCTGCCGTTCAGGGCGGTGAAGCGGCCGGGGATCGGCGATTTCATGTCCGACCTCACACCCGATTTAAGCGGTGGAAAAACCGGTGAAAAAGCCTGATTGCTCGGGCTTGAGCGGTTCAAAAGGTTACGAACGACGCCGCAAATGAGAGCGAAATAAACCAAGCATTAACCATTCCGCCGGTAGATTGCAGCCTATCGAACAGGCATCTTCGCCGGGGAAAGTATCATGTATTCGCGCTTCTTTTCGCTTGTGGGCGGGCTTGCCGCCATATTGTCCGTCAGCGGCGGTTTTGGCATGTCTGACGTCCATGCGGCATCGCGCGATCGCGACGACGTGTTCTTCCGCTCCGTGGCCGGTGTCTGGAAAGGCCCGGGCGAAATCGTCGCCGGCAAATACAAGGGCACGAAGTTCACCTGCGATCTGACGGGCGAGCCGCTCGATGACAAGCAGACCGGCATCAAGCTCGGCGGCACCTGCCGCGTCGGCGTCTTCAGCCAACCCATGTCGGCCGTCATCAGCCAGAAGGGCAACTCTTACGAGGGCAAATTCCTCGACGGCGCCGAAGGCAAGGGACTGGACATCACCTCCGGACAGGTCAGCGGCGACAAGGTCGTCGTCGGCATCAACCGCGCCAAGCTCAACGGTGCGATGGTCGCCCGCGTCTCGAACGACAATTCGATGAACATCACCATTTCGGTCAAGGTCGCCGACCAGATGATCCCGGTCATCGGTGTGACGCTGGCGCGCGATATCGACCAGCTGGCCGTCGGTTCGATCAAGCCGTAACGATTACAATCTTTTCAGCCATCACCAAGCGGGAGTGTCCACCACTCCCGTTTTTCGTTTGCGCTGACAATGCCCGTCTTGTCCGTCTGCTGAAGCCATTGCCGCACGGGCTTGCCTTTTACTTCAAGGTCAGGCGCGATATCGGCGAGCGGCATCAGCACG
Source organism: Agrobacterium sp. 22-226-1 (assembly GCF_053522345.1). Taxonomy (NCBI): domain Bacteria; kingdom Pseudomonadati; phylum Pseudomonadota; class Alphaproteobacteria; order Hyphomicrobiales; family Rhizobiaceae; genus Agrobacterium; species Agrobacterium sp. 22-226-1. The sequence continues at coordinate 105,368 of NZ_JBNWCP010000003.1, read as the reverse complement.
AAAGCGCGCTCCGTCATGCGCGGATGCGGTACTTCAATGGTTTCCGTTACGAGAGAATCATTCCCATAGGTGAGCACATCGATATCGATGGTGCGTGGGCCCCAACGCTCCGTGCGCACCCGCTTCATGCTCTTTTCGATCTCGAGGCATGTTTGCAGCAGCGCGGGCGCTGAAAGCGAGGTTTCGACCAAGGCGCAGCAATTGAAGAAATCCGCCTGATCCGTCCTGCCCCAGGGCGGCGTGCGGTAAAGGCCGGACACGACCAGCAGTCGGCAATCGTCACGCGCATCGAGTTCGCGCAGAGCCCTTGCCATGGCTGCGGCGGGATCGCCGATATTGCCGCCGAGCCCCAATGCGGCGACGGTCAATTTTTCAGGCACGGTGTTCAACGCTCACCTGCGCATAATCGAGAATACCAGGAACCGGCGCCGAGGGTTTGCGTACCGTGATCCTGAGCCAGACGATCTGCGGATAACGGGCGCGAAGCGCCTTGGCGATGTCGTTCGCCAGCGCCTCGATGAGATAACGGCGCTGGCCGACGACGATTTTTTCGATGACGGCGAAAGCTACGCCATAATCGACGGTGTTTTCGATATCGTCGGTTTCCAGCGCATCACCCGCCTCAACTTCCATCTCGGCATCGACGAAAAAGCGCTGGCCCAGCACCTCCTCCTGCTCGAGAAGGCCATGACGGGCGAAAAAGGAACAGTTTTTCAGAATGATGGTATAGCGGCTCATCGCGTCGCCTCCATGGCAGGACTGTTTCGCCAGAAAGCCGCGCCACCTTCAGGACACGGCATTCGGGCACTCGTTGATCTACGCATCGGCCTTTGCCGACGTTTTGGCAAGAACCGCATCGGCGATTGCCAGCGCATCGCGGGTTGCGGCAACGTTATGCACGCGAAAAATCGAAGCGCCGGCAAGCCGCAGGATCGCGGTGGTCGCAGCCGTTCCGATATCCCGTTCATGGGCCGCATCCCGGCCCGTCAGCGACCCGATGAAACGCTTGCGCGACGTACCGGCCAGAACCGGCAGGTCGAAAGCGGCAAGTTCGCCGAAACGCGCCATCAGCGCGACATTTTCGCTCTCGTCCTTTGCGAAACCGAAACCGGGATCGAGCACGACGGCGTCACGGGCAATACCCGCATCCTCGGCGATCTCAAGCGAACGATTGAGAAATTCGAACTGGTCGGCGATGACATCGGCAAGCTTCTGCCGGTCGCGGCCGGTATGCATGATGCACACGCCGGCGCGGGTGGCGGCGACCACACCGGCCATCTCCGCGTCTTTCTGCAGGCCGCAGACATCATTGACGATATGGGCGCCCGCCCCGACCGCCAGCCGCGCTGTCGAGGCGCGATAGGTATCGACGGAAATCAGCACATCCGTCTCGCGGCGCAATTTTTCGATGACGGGAAGCACCCGGTCCTGTTCCTCGGCTTCCGTTACTGCGACCGCACCCGGCCGGGTGGATTCGCCGCCGATATCGATGATGTCAGCGCCCTCCTCCACACAGGTCAGCGCATGGGAAAAAGCCGCATCGACGGCGAGATAACGGCCGCCATCGGAAAAGGAATCGGGCGTAGCATTGACGATGGCCATAATACGGCCACGCCCATCAAGTTTCAGGGAGCGGCCATGGGCCGCTTGCCACGCGTTGCTGCCGGCTGTTATCACGTAACACGCGCCTTTCGGGAATAACGGAGTGTTATGCCAATTCTTATAAGTTCCGCTCCGCCTATGCAGCAAACCTTTTTCAAGTTCAACCGGAAGGCCGGGTCATGACCAAATCATCGCGTGCTCTTTGCGCCGCTTTAGCGGCCGCAGTGGCACTTTCCCTACCCGGATCGGCTTTTTCCGAAACCATCGTCCGCAAGACCTATTCCTATTTTTCGATCAGCGGCAAAACCGCCGCCGACCTCGACCAGCAGCTTTCCAGGCACGGCCCGCTGACACGCAATACCGGCGCGCGCCATCCCGGCGCTACCGAAATCAAATTCGGCGGCGAACTCACCTATGTCGAGAAAAACGGCCTTTGCAGTGTCGGAACGGCCAAAGTGGTGCTGAATACCCGAATTCTCCTGCCGCAATGGAAAAATCGCCGCCGCACCACGGCGGAACTGGCCTTCATCTGGGATACGCTGCTTGCCGATATCAAGCGCCACGAGGAGCGCCACGCGGAAATCGCCCGCACCCACGCCCGCTCGCTTGAAAGACAGCTGACGTCGCTTCGCCCGCAGAAAAGCTGCGAGACGCTGCAGGAAATGGTCGGCAAGATCACCCAGACGGTGATGGATGAGCATGACAAGGACCAGATGCGCTTCGACGTCGTGGAATCGAAAAATTTCGACGCCCGCATGACCCGACTTTTGAAAAACCGGCTCGAGCAGGGCCAGAATCGCCGCTGACGGCCGTTAGCCATATCTTCCAGAATCCCGGGGAAAATCACGGACATGACGTAACGTCATGTCCTATATCACCCGTGAATTCTCGCCGTGGTGCCGCCGGCAAGACTCATTGTAGCTTGTTCATACGGTTTGAAATGGTTGCGGCCCACGGCGGGTCCGACGGTTGCAACCGTCTCCGGTTCTCCCGGTGCGCACTTGAGGGCTCGCAGGTGTTTCCTCCCTCGCCTGCATGCTGCGTACCCGCCTCGCCCCGCTCCCCGCTACCAGGTGAGCGGGGCTTTTTCTGCGTTTAGCAATGACGAAAGATTTCAGCCCTGACGTTCGGGAACATGAACGACGAGACCATCGAGCTCGTCGTTCATCTTGATCTGACAGGAAAGGCGCGAGGTGGGGCGCACGTCGAAAGCGAAGTCCAGCATGTCCTCTTCCATCGGCTCCGGTCCGCCGACACGCTCCGCCCAGGCGTCGTCGACATAGACATGACAGGTCGCACAGGCACAGGCGCCGCCGCATTCCGCATCGATGCCGGGAATGGAGTTGCGCACCGCATTCTCCATGACGGTGGAGCCATTGCTCACGTCGAGTTCATGGGGCGTGCCGTCAAAGGCAACGATGGTCAGTTTTGTCATGCCGGAAATCCAAAATGTGATCTAAGAACTGTTCTAAACACATAGAAAGGCCGGTCCGCCTTGGCAACCCGCTTCAAGGGCGCGCAGACGCAACCGGCCTTGCAAAATGACAAATTTGATGTGTTACGCCTCAGCGGCAGAGCTTGAGGATGAAATTTTCGGCCTCGACAATGGTCGCCGCGAGTTTTGCGATCGCCGCGCTGTCATTGCCCTTATCCTCCACCACGGCTGCGGCCGCAGAAACGGCCGAGGCGCCGACGGCCTGCGCAGACCCCTTCAAACGATGGGCCGTCGCTATGACCGCCTTGTCGTCGGCGCCCGCCATTTCATGCAGGGCGGCGCGGGCGTTGCGGCTGAAGAGTTGCAGCACGTCGATCTCCAGATCCTTGTCGCCCATCGTCTGCCGGGCGAGATGATCGAAATCGATCGGTTTTTTACCGGCGGCGGGCGCACCGCCGCAATTGTCGGGAGCTTCGAAAGCAATACTGACCGCTGCCATGGCTGAAATTCCTGTCTCGCCGTTTCCTGTTTCGTGTCACATCTGTGTCGTATTCACGCATCCGGGCCGCTGCTATCGGCTTAAATTACGGCGTGACGCGGGCGAAAATCTTCTGCTATGGTTAATTTATGTTAAACTTATGCGAAACAAGGCGTTCAGCGTGAAACTCAGGTTTAAAAACTGTTAAAAAGCCGACACTTCGCCACCGCCGCAAATCCGCATTAATTGTTTCGAACACCTAAATGTGTCACTACGGTACTGCCGTTCCCACGAGGCTTAAGCTCAAGCTTTGTTATTGCGGCACAGTGATGTAATTTCGCCCGAAAGCTGGACCACCAGCAATTCGGGATTTGGTAAATGGCGGAATTGTTCTCTCTTCAAGGGATAATGTTCCGCTGGCATGATGGCGGCAGTCCACTTGCGGAACGCAAGTGGTCAACGGCATGAAGCCGGGCGTATGTGTAACGAGGCGTAACCGCATGGCGAATAACAAGATCAGCGACTCTGTCGACGAGACTGCATTTCAGGCGTTGGAAAACGCCCTGCAGCTTGGTGCTTTCGAAGAAAAGCCGGAGACGCGGAAAACTGCAGCGCCGAAGCAGCCGGAGGCCAGATTGAAGGAAGCAAGCAGACAGACCCCTGCTCCCGAGGCCGCCCGCGCGCCCGCCGAACAGACGCCCAGATCGCCCAATCTCGAAGCGGCCAATGACGGCTCCAAGCGCAGCCCGGCCATGATCCTGAAATCGCTGGAAGGCGGCTCCATCGGCGGCGCGCTGCGTAACGCCACGATCATGTCGGTCATCTGGGCGCTCGGCGGTCTTGGCATCGCACATCTTCTTTATGGCAACGCGCTGTGGAACATCGCCTCGCTGGCCGATCTCACCGCGATCCCCGGCCTGATGGCGATAGTCGTCGGCATCCTCGTTCCCATCATGCTGTTCTTCGCCTTTGCGATCATGATGGCGCGTGCCCGCGATCTGCGCAACGCCGCCCGCTCCATGGCCGAAGTCGCCCTTCGCCTTGCCGAGCCGGAAACGGTCGCGTCCGACCGCATCATGTCCGTCGGCCAGGCGGTTCGCCGTGAAGTCTCGGCCATGAATGACGGTATCGAGCGCACAATCGCCCGCGCGACGGAACTCGAAACCCTCGTGCATTCCGAGGTCAACGCGCTTGAGCGTAGCTATGCCGACAACGAATTGCGCGTGCGCAGCCTCGTGCAGGAACTGACCGCCGAGCGTGACGCCATCGTCAATCACGCCGAGCGTATCCGCTCTTCCATCGTCGGCGCCCAGGAACAGATCAAGGAAGAGCTTTCCATCGTCGGTGAAGAGCTTTCGATGCGGATCGCCACGACCGGCGAGGCTTTCGCCTCGATGATCGACACCCGCTCGGCCGCGCTTTTGGAAAAATCGCGCGCCTCGACCGAAGCGATGGGCAGCCTGATCGCCGCCAAGACCGAAAATCTGCTTCAGGCGCTGAATTCCTCCGGCGCGACGCTGTCCAACGAATTCGACATGCGCCTGCACAACCTCACTTCGACGCTGGATGAGCGCGGTGAAGTCCTGCTCGAGCGTTTCGCGATCCATGCCTCGACGCTGGATAGCGGTGCGGAAAGCCTCAACAGCGCGCTTGAAGAGCGCACCCGCCAGCTCAACGACACGCTGTCCACGCGCACGCTCGAACTCAACCGCAATATCGACCGCGGCCAGCAGATCATCGGCGGTTCGCTGGATACCGTGCTCGACAAGCTGTCCACGACGCTTGAAGAAAAGGGTCTCTCCTTCCGCCAGAGCCTGCAGAGCACGGCGGACGATGCGATCATGGATCTCGATCTTCGCTCCGGCCTCTACGAAGAGCGGATGCAGGCGACGGTCGGCCAGGTCAACTCTGCCTTCGACGAGCATGTCGCGCAGTTCGCCAGCGCCTTCGACCAGCGCGCCGGCAGCCTCGACAGCAAGCTGATGGAAAGCCTCGCCCGCATCAACGAAACCGTTGCCGGCGGCTCCGAAGCGCTCGACACCATGCTGAGCGCCGGTCTGGAGCGCATCGGCACCACCATGACCGATCAATCGCTGGCGCTCGCAACCGCGCTCGGCACGGGTCAGGAAATGCTGGAAAGCGCCCTTGAAAGCCGGACGCAGGCCTTCAGCGACGCAATCGGCCAGCGTACCGCCGAAATCACCGATGCCTTCACCAGTTCGCACGAGAAGATCGATGCCGTGCTCGCGGAGCGCAGCAATGCCCTGTTCGGCGCGCTTTCGGCCAGCCAGAACCGTTTCGATGAAGCGCTCGCCAGCCGTTCGATGGCAATTACCGGCTCCGTCTCCGGCACGGCCGAACGTCTCGCCGCCATGCTCGACGAACGTGCCGCCGCGATTAACAACGTCGTCGCCGATGTCGAGCGCCGTCTTGCCGAAACGCTCGAAACCCGGGCGGCGGCCATCACCGGCGCGGTTTCCGGCATCGAGGACCGCATTTCCGACACGCTGGAAAGCCGCACGGCTGCCCTGCATGACGTCGTCTCCGGCGCGGAGAGCCGTATCGCCGATACGCTTGATGGCCGCACTGCCGCGCTTTCCAGCGCCATTTCCGGCGTCGAGGAACGTATTGCCGACACGATGGACAGCCGCACGCTGTCGCTCGACATGACCTTTGCCAATGTCGAGGAAAGACTTTCCGAAACGCTTGACAACCGCACCTCTGCCCTTACCGGCATTGTCGCAAGTGCTGAGGAAAAGATTGCCGGCGCGCTCGACAGCCGCACGGCCACCTTCGGAGACGTGGTCGCCGGTGCTGAAACCCGTATCGCGGAAACGCTGGATGGCCGCACCGCAGCCCTCAACGCCGTGGTCTCCGGTGCCGAAGAACGCATCGCCGATGCGCTCGACAGCCGTACCATGGCGCTCGACATGGCATTCTCCGGCGCGGAAGAAAAAATCACCGAAGCGCTCGACACCCGTACCGCAGCCCTTGGCGAACTGGTGGCCGGCGCCGAGACCCGTATTGCCGGGGCGCTCGACAGTCGAACCGAGTCACTTAAGACCGTCGTTTCCGGCGCGGAAGAGCGGATCACCGATGTGCTCGACAGCCGCACCATGGCGCTCGATATGAGCTTCTCCGGTGTCGAAGAAAAAATCGCCGATATTCTCGATGGTCGCACCACAGCCCTGCAGAATGCCGTTTCCGGCGTCGAAGATCGCATTGCCGGCGCGCTCGACAGCCGCACAGCTGCCCTTTCCGGCATCGTGGCAGGCGCGGAAGAACGCATCGCGGATGCGCTGGACAGCCGAACAATCGCGCTCGACATGACGATTTCGGGTGTCGAGGAACGTATCGCCGAAGCCATGGATGCGCGGGCGTCGTCGCTTTCGCTTGCCGCCGCCGGCGTCGGCCAGCGCCTAGAAGCAACAGCCTTTACGCTTGAAAATGCCCTTTCCAGCGGTCACGAGCGGCTCGAAACCATGCTCGGTTCGCAGGCTGAACGCATTGCCGGATCGCTGGAGCGCAATAGCGGCCTGATCGAGCAGAGCGTCTCGGGTGCGGCCAACCGCATCGAAAGCGTCGTTGAAGACGGCAGCACCCGTTTTGCCCAGACGGTGGAAGAAGGTGTGTCCCGCCTCGAAAGCAATCTGTTGCAATCGCATGAGGATATTCGCACCGCGCTCGATCAGCGCCAGGCGGATCTCGCCGCGACGCTCAGCTCCGCCACGACCCAGATGGGCGACATGCTCTCCGAACAGGCGATGATGATCGGCACCACGGTCGCGTCCAGCGCCAGCATGCTCGAACTGTCGCTCGAAACCCAGCAGGAAACGCTGCAGAAGGCGATCGACGGCAGCGCGCAGACGCTGGAAGAGCGCCTGCGCAACAGCGCCGGTGACATCGCCGTCAAGATCGGCGAGGCTGCCCGCGAAATCGGCGGCGCGACGGATGCCCTGTCCTCGAAAATCGAGACCTCCATCGGCAACGTCACCACCCGTCTCGACGAGACCGGTGCCCGTATCGAGACCTCGCTCGATACGCTGCAGGCACGCGTCGGCGGCGATCTCGCCAATGTAAACACCTCTATCGAGGATGCCGGCCGCCGCTTTGCCGAAGCGCTGGAAGACAAGACTGCCGTCTTCGCCCGCGCCAGCGACGAGGCGGCCGAGCGTATCACGGGCATTCTGGACGAACAGACCACGCGTGTCGCAGACACGTTCGAAAACCGGACCAGCCGCCTGGCAGAGACCTTTGATACCGGCACTGCCCGTATCGATGAACGCCTCGGCACCATGGACCGGGCGTTGACCATCGGTCTTGAAAACGTCAACCGCACCATTGAAGGTAAGGCGAGCGATCTCGCCGTCAGCCTGCGCGGCGCGGTCACCTCTGCCACCCAGAGCATCGGCGAAGAAGCCGTGCGCTCCACCTCCCTTCTCGCCAAGTCCGGTTCGGAATTCGCAGAACAGGTGCAGGCGCAGAACGAGGCCTTCACCAAGGCCATCGAGGAACGCTCCGGCGAGATCGTCAACCGCATTTCGGATGCCCAGACCCGCCTTTCCGGTCAGGCCGCCGCCGTGGCTCAGACCTTCTCCGAGGCAGGCAACATCATCGTCAACAAGGTTGCCGAGGCTGAAGCCGTCGTCCGCTCTCAGGTCGGCGTCATTTCCGAGACGCTCACGGGTGTCGAATCCGCCCTCGACGCCCGCGGCGAATCCATCCGCTCGGCGCTGGACAACCGCACCCGCGAACTCAACTCGATGCTGGCCAGCCGCTCCGCCGAGCTTTCGCGCCTGATCGAGGAGAAAGCCAAGCCTGTCGTCGACGAATATGCCACCATCGGCCGCGAAGCCGCCGAGAAGATCGTTTCCGCAGCCCAGCAGAGCGCAGACCTTCTGTCGCAGAGCAACAGCGGCATGGTCGGGATGGTGGAACAGGCGATCAGCGATTATGCCGCTGCCGGTACGGATGCGGCAAGCAAGCTCGTCGCAGCCACCCGCCAGAGCACCGACATGCTGTCGGAGACGCATACGGCCATGGCGGACGCCGTCGAACAGGGCATCGACAAATATGCCCGCGCCGGCAGCGATGCGGCCAACAAGCTGGTGGCCGCCACCCGCCAGAGCACCGATATGCTGTCGCAGACCCATAACAGCATGGCGGAAATCGTCGAACAGTCGGCAACCAACTTCAACTCCGCTGTCGAGCGCGCCACACAGGGCTTCGGCGCGGCAGACGAGGCATTGAACGCCTCGGCGACCCGCTTCTCCGAATCCGCCTCGCAGGCCGCCGACATGGTGTCCAGCTCCAGCCGTCTGCTCGAAGGAAAGATCGACCGCCTGTCGAATATTTCCGGCCAGACGCTGGCGCAGGTTGCCGGCATCGTCGGCCGTTTCGAGGAACATTCGAAGGTGCTGAGCCAGGCTTCCGAGCTCCTCAATGCCGCACAGTCGAGCCTCGTCGGCACGCTGGAGGAGCGCCAGGACGCGCTGCGCAGCCTGTCCGTCGGCCTCGTCAAGCGCTCCGAGGAAATCGAAAGCGCCATGCGCAATGTCATCGGCGTGGTGGAAACCACGCTCAACGAGGCCGAGGAGCGTTCGCAGAACGTCGCCGGCAATCTGCGCGACAATCTGCAGGCCTCCTTCTCCGATATCGGCCGTTCGCTCGATGAGACCGAACAGCGCGCCCGCTCGGCGGCACAGACCATGCGGGGCGCCCTGCTGTCGGCCGGTCAGGATGCCAGCCGCTCGATTGAAAGCACGCTGTCCAACGCGCAGAAATATTCCGACGAGCTGGTCAACCGCCTGCGCGGCGGTGTCGAATCCTCGCTTTCGGAAGTCGACAATCTTCTCGGCAGCGCCTCGGAAAAATCGAATGCCGCCGCAGCCAGCCTCAAGGAGACGCTGCGTCAGGCCGTGGAAGAAGCGGTCAGCCGCTTCGCCGGCGCGACGGACGAAATCCGCCGCTCCAGCCACGATATCCGCCGCGAACTGGATGCGACCCGTGCGGAACTGAAGCGCGGCGCCTTCGATCTGCCGGAAGAAGCCAAGGAAAGCGCTGCCGCCATGCGTCGCGCCGTTTCCGAACAGATCAAGGCCCTGCAGGATATTTCCCAGCTCGTCGGTCGTTCGACCCACCAGATGGAAGTCTCCGAGCCGGTTGCCCGCGCCATCGCCGCAACTCAACCGGCGGCCGAGCGCCGTGTCGAGACGCGTCCGCAGCCGGCAGCCCCGGCTCCGGTTCAGCAGCAGCGCCCGGCCCAGCCGCAGCCTGCTCCCGCACCGGCCGCATTGCGCGGCGCCCTGCCGCTTGAAAACCGTCAGGTCGAGAACCGTCAGGCGCCTGCCCCGGCCCAGCCGGGTGCTCCGGCCGGACGCCGCGAAGAAGGCGGCGGCTGGATCAGCGATTTGCTGCGCGGCGCGTCACAGGAAACGCCAGCGGCGTCCGCACCACGCGCCGGCGCGGAACAGCAGCCGACCCGTGCGGCCGACACCCGCAATCCGCGCCACATGGTGGAATCGCTGAACTCGCTCTCGGTCGACATCGCCCGCGCCATCGATCACGACGCCTCCGTGGAGCTGTGGCGGCGCTACCAGCGCGGCGAGCGCGACGTCTTCACCCGTCGCCTCTATACGCTGAAGGGTCAGACGACCTTCGACGAAATCAAGCGCAAATATGAGCGGGAAGCGGAATTCCGCACCGCCGTGGACCGTTACATCACCGATTTTGAGAAGCTGCTTGCCGACGTGGCCCGCACCGACCGCGACCGGACCGTGACACAGTCCTACCTCACCTCCGATACCGGCAAGGTCTATACGATGCTTGCCCATGCGGCGGGCCGGTTCAACTGAGCCGATTGACGCTGAAATGACAAAACCCCGGTCAAGACCGGGGTTTTTCTTTTGGCTCTGCTCGCTGTTTCATCGCTCCTCGAAGACATCGAACTGAGCGGGTGATGCTGAAATCAAATCTCGAACGTGCCCGAAGCAACGCGCACCGCGTGGCCGCCGATGCGGGCGCGGGCGATTTCGCCGTCCTTGATGTCCATGCGCAGGTGGATATGGGACGGTCGTTCCATCTCCACGCCCTGCTCGATCAGCAGCGGATAATGGCCATCAGTCAGGCCATCGAAATGGTGGATGGCGCCGGAAAGGGCAGCGGCGGCGGAACCGGTGGCGGGGTCTTCCGAAATGCCCATATCCGGAGAGAACATGCGGGCGTGGAACTTCGCCGCGTGATTGACGCCGCCGCGACAGTAGATATAGGCCGCCGTCAGGCGTCCTTCGACCAGCGGCGCCGTGCGCAGCCACAGATTGGCATCGAAATCCATGTCCCTGATGGCGGCGATATTGTGCAGCGGTACGATGAGGAACGGCACCCCGGCCGTCCAGATCGACGGCACATGGTTTTCAAAGCCGAGATGCGCCTCGCTGACGCCCAATGCATCGGCAAGCGCGGTGTGATCGAGCGGCAGCTCCACGCGGGACGATTTGCGCGGCAGGTCGAATTCCGCGAAGCTGACCGCGCCGGCGCGCATCTTCACCGCGCAACGCACCGGACCCACCTGCTCTTCCAGCACGCAGACCATATCGATATCGTCATCGCCATCGCCGCGATTTCGCTCGGCGATGGCCACCGCCGCGCCGACTGTCGGATGGCCTGCGAAGGGCAATTCACCCGATGGCGTGAAGATGCGCAGCGAAGCCGCATGGGCCGGATTGCTGGACCGGTTGACGAAAACCGTCTCGGAGAGGTTCATTTCCCGCGCGATCGCCTGCATCGTGGCCTGGGGAAGATCATCGGCGTCATACATGACCGCCAGCGGGTTTCCCGCCATTTTCGTCTCGGTAAAGACATCGTAGATATCGTAGTTCAGCGCCACATCCGTCTCCTGCCACTCGTCATTCCGACTGCCCTGGCAAACTGCATCAGGCCGTCCCGCATCGCAACCCTTGTCGGCGGGCGCAAATCAAGAAGCTGTGGACCGGAGCGGTGCGGTCCGCCGCCGGGGAACGCCTGCGTCTCCGAAAGGCCTTGTCGCCAGCCGCCGTCTTCATGTACCAAGGGTGCGTCTGGCGGCTTGTTATCGACCTTCCTGTCGAGGTTTAAAGATTTCGAGCCGCTTCAACGGGTTACAGCGCCTTGCGTGGACGGGTTCCGGTCTGCGCCGTTGTCGAGGGAAGCGGATGTCGCATTCTACCTATTCACTGTCCTTCGTCGCCTCCGCAACCGAGGAGGCGCAGACGGCGCTGAAAGAGCTGAAAGGCATGTACGGCGATACGCCGTTCGAAGAGGCGGAGGTGATCGTCGCGCTCGGCGGCGATGGCTTCATGCTGCAGATTCTCAACGAGACGATGAATTCCGGCAAGCGTGTCTATGGCATGAACCGGGGATCCGTCGGCTTCCTGATGAATGACTACCGGGTGGACGGCCTGCTGGAGCGCATCGCGGTGGCGAGCGGCAATGATTTCCATCCCCTGCGCATGACGACGACGGATTCCGACGGCGACGAGTTTACGGCACTTGCCATGAACGAGGTCAGCCTGTTTCGCCAGTCGCATCAGGCCGCCAAGCTTCGTGTGGAGGTGGACGGCAAGGTGCGGCTGGAAGAATTGATCTGCGACGGCATGATGGTGGCGACGCCGGCAGGGTCGACAGCCTACAATTTCTCCGCCCATGGCCCCATCCTGCCGCTGGAATCGCCGCTGCTTGCGCTCACCCCGGTCAGTGCTTTCCGGCCGCGGCGCTGGCGCGGCGCGCTTTTGCCGAATAAGGTAACGGTCGATATTCATGTTCTCGAACGCGACAAGCGCCCTGTGAATGCGGTGGCCGACCACACCGAGGTGAAATCCGTTCGTCACGTTCGGATCGCACAATCGCAGGACAGGACGGCCAGAATTCTCTCGGATCCGGATCGTTCATGGTCGGACCGGGTTCTCGCCGAACAGTTCAACAATTGACGCCCACAATCGACAATGGCCATGCAACTGACAAGACCTATCCTCGCTGCCTTTCTTTTCGCCGCCGCCGCGCTTCCCGCGCGGGCGCAGACGGAAGCGATTGACGCGCTGCCGGTTTCGGCAATCTTCGTCGTCAGCAGCGGCATGTGGGAAGATCGCAATCTTGAACCGGTGAAAGGCCCAGACGGACAGCTGCGGCCGCCGCCTGCCTCGCCCACACGCGGCTATTACAAGGTCATCGCCATCCGCCAGGGCGACGGCACGGCGAAGATCTACCTGCAGCGCATCGTCTTTACCGCCGATGGGCCTAATCTCCTCGAAAATATCGAGCTGGAAGAATTCAGCCAGATGAAATCCTATGTCACGGATATTCGTCCTGAAAGCTCGAATGGCGCGCCCGCCTCGCCCGGCCTGTTCGTGACCGTTTATCTGAAGACGGACCCGATAGCCAAGGAAGCGGAAAGCTGGACGATCCTGATCGACGAGCTGGGCGAGATGAAGATCGAGAAAGCGTCCAACTGATCGGCCCGATGCGCGGGCCGGACAAGGTTACGCTTGCAGTGCCTCCGGCCCGGCAAGAACCGCACCGAAATGATGTTTCCACAATCTCGCACCGAGTTCACCGCTGCGGTCGAGACTGGAGCCCACCGTAAGCCACGGCAATAGCGTGGGATGCAGCCCCGCATCGAAGAGGGCAAAACCGGCGGCCAGCACGCAGGTATCGGCCTGAATGCCGCAGACCAGCACCCTGTCGAGTTTCAGCGACAGAAGATGGTCGATGACCTCCCGGGGTGGCGCATAACCGTGTTTGATGAAAACGCGATCTGCCGCAACAAGCGACTCGTCGTCCCTGCCCGGTTTCCAGCCGAGTTGCCCCTCAAAGGGTGTTACGCTTTCGTCATGGCGCTCGACGGTGGCGATGCTGGGCATTGTCAGGGCGAGAGCGGATATTTCCGCCACCAGCGCAGCCGGCGGATTGAAGCTTGGCTGGACGTCGACGATATAAAGCGCCTGTTTCATGCTTGTCCTCCAACGAAAAACCCCTCGCAATGGGTTTGCGAGGGGTAATCTTTTTCAATCGACGCACTTGGCGCGTCAGTCGATATCCGCGACTTCCACATCCGCGCCGCCGCTGATGCGATGCGCGAGGGCCGCTTCCATGAACTCGTTCAGATCGCCGTCCAGCACGTTGCCGGGTGCGGTGCTTTCCACGCCGGTGCGCAGATCCTTGACCAGCTGGTAAGGCTGCAGAACATAGGAACGGATCTGGTGGCCCCAGCCGATATCGGTCTTGGATGCGGCCTGTGCATTGGCCGCCTCTTCCCGCTTCTGCAGCTCTACCTCGTAAAGGCGGGCGCGCAGCATGTCCCACGCCTTGGCGCGGTTTTTGTGCTGGGAACGCTCCTGCTGGCAGGCAACGGCAATACCGGTCGGAATATGCGTGATACGCACGGCCGAGTCGGTGGTGTTGACGTGCTGGCCGCCCGCGCCGGACGAACGATAGGTATCGATGCGGCAATCGCTCTCGTTGATGTCGATCTGGATCGAATCGTCGACGACGGGGTAAACCCAGACGGAAGAGAACGATGTGTGGCGACGCGCATTGCTGTCATAGGGCGAAATACGAACGAGGCGATGCACGCCCGATTCCGTCTTCAGCCAGCCGAAGGCATTGTGGCCCTTGACGAGGATCGTCGCGGACTTGATACCGGCTTCTTCGCCGTCGTGAACTTCGAGCACCTCGACCTTGAAACCTTCGCGGTCGGCCCAGCGGGTATACATGCGCAGAAGCATGTTCGCCCAGTCCTGGCTTTCGGTGCCGCCGGCACCCGAATGCACTTCGAGATAGGTATCGTTGGTATCGGCTTCGCCTGACAGCATGGCTTCCACCTGACGGCGATTCGCCTCGCTCTTCAACGCTTTCAATGCGTCTTCGGCGTCCTTGACTATCTCGTCATCACCTTCCATCTCGCCGAGTTCGATCAGCTCGATATTGTCCTTGATCTGCTGCTCGAGCGCCTTGACGCCATTGATGCTGTCATCCAGCTGCTGGCGTTCGCGCATCAGCTTCTGGGCTTCGGTGGCATCGTTCCAGAGGGTCGGGTCCTCTGCCTTGTTATTCAACCAGTCCAGTCGTCTTATCGCCTGGTCCCAGTCAAAGATGCCTCCTCAGCAGGCTTATGGCCTGCTTGATTTCGTCGACTACGTTCACGATTTCATTGCGCATTTCGCTGGTTCTTCACCTTCATTGAAACTCGTTGCTCAAATAAATGCGGGGGGCGCGGATGTAAAGACCCACGCCCCCGCCAAACGTCAGGAGTGATATCAATAAAGACCGCCGCCACCGCCGGTGATGGCCTGCTGCGCCTGCGGTGAGGTCTTCAGAATGTCTTCCTGCGACATGTATCCGTCATCGCCGATGACAGAGAAGGTGGAAGCAGGACCCGTGCCGGGCTTGAAGGCTTCCATGATGGTGTCGGGCTCGCCCTCGACCGCCGCCATGCCGGTCTTGCGGTTGACGGCGACGAAATTCATGCCGGCAGGTACGATGAACTTGCTCGGCTCCATGTGCTTGGCCGCATCGGAGATGAACTCACCGAATATCGGCGCGGACAGCGAGCCACCCGTGCCGCCACGGCCGAGAGGCGCCGGCGAATCGAAACCGATATAGAGGCCGGCGACCATGTCCGGCGTGTAACCGACGAACCAGGCATCCTTTTCATCGTTTGTCGTGCCCGTCTTGCCGGCAACCGGCAGATCGACCTTGATCTTGCCCGCCGCCGTGCCGCGCTGCACGACGCCTTCCAGCATCGAGGTCGTCTGATAGGCGGTCATCGGGTCGAGAACCTGTTCGCGATTGTCGACGATGACAGGCTCGTCCTGGTTCTGCCAGCTTGTCGCGTTGCAGCCTTCGCAGGCGCGCTCCTCATGCCGGAAGATCGTCTTGCCGTAACGGTCCTGAATGCGGTCGATCAGCGTCGGCTTGATCTGCTTGCCGCCATTGGCGATGACCGAATAGGCCGAGACCATACGCATCACGGTCGTTTCACCCGAACCGAGCGACATGGACAGAAGCGGCGGCATCTTGTCGTAGATGCCGAAGCGTTCGGCATATTCCGCGACCAGATTCATGCCCATATCCTGCGCCAGACGCACCGTCATGAGGTTACGGGATTTCTCGATACCGAGACGCAGGGTCGACGGGCCGGCGGAACCGCCGCCGTAATTCTGCGGCTTCCACACCTGATTGCCGGAAACAACCTCGATCGGCGCATCGAGAATGACCGACGCCGGCGTATAGCCGTTATCGAGCGCGGCCGCGTAGATGAACGGCTTGAAGGAGGAGCCCGGCTGGCGCATCGCCTGTGTCGAGCGGTTGAATTCCGACTGCGCATAGGAGAAACCGCCGACCATGGCCAGAACACGGCCGGTATGCGGGTCCATCACCACCATGCCGCCCTGCACTTTCGGCGGCTGGCGCAGACGATATTCGTTACCAGAGTTGGAAAGCGGCTGTGCATAAACGACGTCGCCGGCCGAGAGGACGCCAACCGGCGACTTGGCGGTCGCCTTCTTGCCGGTAGCATCGCGGAAAGCCCAGCGCATGTTTTCAGCGGAGATATGGCCGCGCGTGCGCTTGTCGCCATCTTCCGTTTCCGTGTCCGGCTGCACGCCGATATCGACGCCATCGGCAGCGACGGCAAGCACCACAGCGACTTTCCATTCCGGAACGTCGCGCAGGCCCTTGACCTTGGCTAGCGCCGCCGTCCAGTCACCCGCAGTCTCGATCTTTTCGACGGGTCCGCGGAAACCGCGACGCTCATCATATTGCACCAGACCGTCCTGAAGCGCCTTGCGTGCTTCCATCTGGATCTGCGGATCGAAAGATGTGCGGACCGAGAGTCCGCCTTCGAGAAGCGCTTCCTCGCCGTATTTCTCGACGATCTGGCGGCGGACTTCTTCGGCGAAATAATCGGACGCGAAAATATGCGCGCCACCGCGACGCAGATTGACGCCAAGCGGCTGTTTTTTGGCGTCCGTGGCGTCGGCGACCGTGATGTAGCCGTTTTCGGCCATGCGGTCGATTACCCAGTCGCGGCGCTCGAGAGCTGCCTTTTCGCGACGGATCGGATGGTAATTGGCCGGCCCCTTCGGCAGCGATGCGAGATAGGCGGTCTCGGCAATCGTCAGTTCCGTCACCGATTTGTTGAAATAGGTGAGCGCCGCGCCGGCAATGCCGTAGGAATTCAGGCCGAAGAAAATCTCGTTGAGATAAAGCTCGAGAATCTTGTCCTTGGAATAGGTCTGCTCGATGCGGAAGGAGAGAATGGCTTCCTTGAGCTTGCGGTCGATGGTCTGGTCGTTGGTCAGAAGGAAGTTCTTCGCCACCTGCTGGGTGATGGTGGAGGCGCCGACCGGACGGCGGCCAGAGCCGAGATTCTGGATATTGACGAGAATGGCGCGGCCGAGGCCGAAGACATCCACACCCGGATGGTTGTAGAAATTCTTGTCTTCCGCCGAAAGGAAGGCCGCCTTCACCCGGTCGGGAATGGCCTGGATCGGCAGGAACAGGCGTTTTTCATGCGCATATTCCGCCATCAACGCGCCGTTGCCGGCATGCACGCGGGTCGTCACCGGCGGCTCATAGGTGCTCAAAACTGCGTAATCCGGCAGGTCCTTCGTCACGCCGTGCAAATAAATCGCACCGGCGGCGGCGGCGCACAGGAAGAGCACGCTGGCCAAGCCGAAAAAATATCCAATCAGTCTGATCATACCAAGCTACCGATAATTCGAATCGTAACCATCAACGCCCGACGATATACGGGCGCATCCTTGCATATCGCGTGCCGTTTTGCACACCATACCTTCGATGACAAGCCGGATACGGCAGCATTCGCTGATATGTTACCGGGCGGCAGGCCCGCAATCGCGCTGCGGACGCTTTGCGGATCGCCACCGAATCCGCTTTCCGAGTAACGCGGCGAATGTGAGTAAAATAGGGCTTCGCCTTCGTAATCGTCTGCAAGACCCAAGAATTGAACAGCTTTTTGGCGGTCAATGGCAGGGCGGCAACGGCATTGCCGCTCCGCCGGCTGGCCTCTCAGCCGCCATTTGCCATGGCCTTGGCGCGGTATCGCCCAACGGCGGTTGCCAGCGTATCGGCCACCTTCTTGCGCCATTCCCCATCGAGAAGCAGCTTTTCGTCTTCCGGATTGGAGAGGAAACCAAGTTCCAGCAACACCGACGGCACATCATGGGCGCGCAGCACCATGAAACCTGCGTAACGGTGCGGATTGTTGATGAGTCCCACCTGCCCCTCGAAGGAGGAGACGATGTTTTCAGCCAGCGTCACCGAAAAGGCCTGCGTTTCACGGCGGGTGAAATCGAGAAGAATATCGGCGACTTCCGGCGGCTCGCTGGAGGCGGCAACGCCCGCGATCTGATCGGACTTGTTTTCGCGCTCCGCCAGTTCCTGCGCCTGCCGGTCCGATGCCCGGTCCGACAAGGTATAGACGGTCGCGCCCCGGATGCCCTTTTGCTTCAACGTATCCGCATGAAGAGAAATAAAGAGGTTGGCATTGTTCTGGCGGGCGACGGTCACCCGTTCCGACAAGGCGAGAAAGGTATCGGAATCGCGCGTCAGGAAAGCCTTGATGCCAGGTTCGCGGTTCAGCCGCTCGGCAAGTTCCTTGGCGAAAGTCAGCGTAATGACCTTTTCCTCGGTGCCGGTATTGCCGCCGGTGGCGCCGGCATCGATGCCGCCATGGCCGGCATCGACAGCGATGACGAATTCCGCAGGACGTGATGTCTTGTCATCCGGCGTGATCGCGGCAGTCGTCACCGGGGCCGGCGCCTGCCACTGCTGATCCTTCACCAGTTCCGCGAACTTGCCCTTGGTGGTGATTTCCGTATCGAGCACGAAATGGAAAGATTGACCGTTATCGGTCTTTTTGGTTTCGGCAACCGCCACCTGAACCGGCTTTTTCGCCGTCAGCACGATGCGGGCGCTGTTCTGCCCCATGCTGCCGAAACGGATATCCGAAAAAAGACCGGTCGGCTTCAGGTCGGATGCGGGGAAGCTGAAATTCACCGCCGGAAAGTCCACAACGATGCGGGCGGGCGAATCGAGATAGTGAACGTCGAATTCCGGCTCTTCGGCGAAGTCGAGAACGATGCGCGTGCGCGCCTCATCGCCGATGATCCGCGCCTGATGAACGACGAGCGGCTCCACCGCATGGGCTGCAGGCGCGGCGGAAACAGAGGCGACGACGGAAAATGCCAGAGCCGCCGCAAGCCGCGCGATTCGCGCGCCAAGCCGCCCTCTCCCACCGAATATCGCTGCGTTGCGCGTGAAATTCATGGTCTTCAAGAAATTCCGTATTTCAGTCATTTTCGATAAACGGCGAGGAAAAACGCCGGCAACAGTGCCGTTTCGACCACGCCGTACGATAGTTTGCGCGTTTGCGCCCCACAATCGCAGGCCTTGGTGAACCAATTGTTAACCCGGAAATTCCACCAATAATATGGCATATTTAGCCAGCCTATTGCTATTATGACAGAGAAAACATACAACACGGATGAGGGTTAAAAGTGTTGACGGGATAGATGCCCGCCGGCTGCCAATCGAAAAAGACGCTGGCGCTGCAAATCGGGCAATCATCTGCCGTCGTTACATTTATCCTGAAACTCGATCAATTCCGGCCGTGGCCGGAGACCTACCCGGTGGCGCTGCCACCGCCGCTCTGAGGAGAGCAAATTCATCGGATCCCAAGGGGTCTATATATTATTGTCGTTCCGCCTGGCCAATGATGTCGCAGCAGTTTTCACATGAACCGGATACCAGGAGCAGGCCAAGCGCCTCGCCGTCGGTCCGGATGCTGCCAGTTTACAGACGCCCGGCAGGAGACTTCATTTCCGGCACATCCTTGCACTCATATGAAAGGCTCGTCCGTGTGGCGGGCCTGTTCTCGTATAAAACAAGGCTGCGCCGAGGAGCACAGCTTACATGGCAGACAAAATGCTTATCGACGCCTCCCACGAAGAGGAGACACGCGTAGTCGTTGTCCGTGGGAACCGGATCGAAGAATTCGATTTCGAATCGGAGCACAAGAAACAGATCCGCGGCAATATCTACCTTGCCAAGGTCACGCGGGTTGAACCCTCGCTTCAGGCGGCCTTCGTCGATTACGGTGGAAATCGCCACGGCTTTCTCGCTTTTGCGGAAATCCATCCGGACTATTACCAGATTCCGCTCGCCGACCGTCAGGCCCTCCTGAAAGCGGAAGCCGAGGATCATCGCCGTAGCGACGATTTCGAATCCGCTGACGCACCCGAGCCCGGCGCCCCCATGATCGACCTTTCGCAGGTGGATCAGCCGGATGTCGGCATTGTTTCCGCCAGCGAAACCACTGAAACAGTTGTCGTCGAAGAGACTGCGCCTGCCGCGGAAGAGGTTTCCGGAGAAGCGGCCGTCGAGGCCGTAGCCGAAGAAGCGCCCGCCGAAGAAGAAAAGCCGAAGAAGCGCACCCGCCGCCCCCGCGCCAAGAAGAAGACGGCCGAAGAAGAAGCCGCAGCGGCCGAGGCCGCCGAAGCTTCCTCCGAAGACGACGGCAGCGCCGGCGGTGAAATGGCCGCCATGGTCGATACCGACACGATTTCCGAGGAAGTCGAGGGTCTTCGCCGCGGCAATGACGATGATGACGACGACGATGACGATCACCACGAAAAGGAAGTGATCGAATCCGTCGGCGCGGAAGACGCGATGGAAGAGGTTCCGGACCGCGTCGCCCGCAAGCCGCGCAAGCAGT
The DNA here is from genome assembly GCF_053522345.1 of Agrobacterium sp. 22-226-1. Lineage (NCBI taxonomy): Bacteria > Pseudomonadati > Pseudomonadota > Alphaproteobacteria > Hyphomicrobiales > Rhizobiaceae > Agrobacterium > Agrobacterium sp. 22-226-1. The sequence continues at coordinate 85,082 of NZ_JBNWCP010000003.1, read as the reverse complement.
ATCGCATTCAGGAAGTCATCAAGCGCCGTCAGATCCTTCTGGTGCAGGTGGCCAAGGAAGAGCGCGGCAACAAGGGTGCGGCGCTGACCACTTACCTGTCGCTCGCCGGCCGTTATTCCGTTCTGATGCCGAATACGGCGCGTGGCGGCGGTATTTCCCGCAAGATCACCCAGCCGGCCGACCGCAAGCGCCTGAAGGAAATCGCGCGCGATCTGGAAGTGCCGCAGGGCATGGGCGTTATTCTGCGCACCGCCGGCGCCAACCGCACCCGCGTCGAAATCAAGCGCGACTTCGAATATCTGATGCGCCTGTGGGAAAATGTCCGCACGCTGACGCTGAATTCCACCGCCCCCTGCCTCGTTTACGAGGAGGGCTCGCTCATCAAGCGTTCGATCCGCGATCTCTATAACAAGGATATCGGCGAGATCATCGTTTCGGGCGAAGACGGCTATCGTGAAGCCAAAGACTTCATGAAGATGCTGATGCCGAGCCACGCCAAGGTGGTTCAGCCTTACCGCGACATTCACCCGATCTTCTCGCGCTCCGGTATCGAAGCGCAGCTTGACCGGATGCTGCAGCCGCAGGTTACGCTGAAGTCGGGCGGTTACCTCATCATCAACCAGACGGAAGCGCTGGTTTCCATCGACGTCAACTCCGGCCGTTCGACGCGCGAGCATTCCATCGAGGAAACTGCGCTGACGACGAACCTCGAGGCGGCGGAAGAAGTGGCACGCCAGCTTCGCCTGCGCGACCTTGCCGGCCTTGTCGTCATCGACTTCATCGACATGGAAGAAAAGCGCAACAACCGCGCTGTCGAGAAGAAGCTCAAGGATTGCCTGAAGAACGACCGCGCCCGCATTCAGGTAGGCCGTATCTCGCATTTCGGCCTCCTGGAAATGTCGCGCCAGCGCATCCGCGCCTCGGTGCTGGAATCGACCACGCAGGTCTGCCAGCATTGCGGCGGCACGGGCCATGTTCGTTCTGAATCCTCCATCGCCCTGCATGTTCTGCGCGGCATCGAGGAATATCTGCTGCGGAACACCACGCATAACATTACGGTGCGCAGCACGCCGGAAACGGCGCTCTACCTGCTCAACCACAAGCGCGGCACGATTGTCGATTATGAAGGCCGCTTCGGCGTGTCGATCATCATCGCCGCCGATTCCGGCGTCGGTGCGCAGCATTTCGCCATCGATCGCGGGGAAGCCGTCGAAAATCCGGTGAAGATCGAAAGCCTCATCCAGATGCTGCCGAACTTCGTGGAAGAGGAAGACGATTTCGTCGCCGAGGTAGAAGAGGACGAAGACGAGGAAGAAATCGTAAAGGCGCAGACCTCCGAGCCACGCCAGCAGCAGCAGGGCGACAATGGCGAGGAAGGCAAGCGCAAGCGCAAGCGTCGCCGCCGCCGTCGCGGCAAGGGCGGTCAGGGCGAGCAGAACGGCGCGCTCGACGCCCAGTCCGGCGATGCGGAAGGCGATGATGCCGAAGGTGATGACGATGGCGTCGAAACCGATGAAGCCGATGCTGAAACCGAAAACGGTGCAGCCGAAGCGCTAACCTCCGAAGAGGACGGCAAGCGCAAGCGCCGCCGTCGCGGCAAGCGCGGCGGACGTCGCAACCGTGCGGAAGACGAGGCTCTCGATGCCGCCGGCTCGGAAGCCGAAGGTGAAAGCGAAGAGGCTTCCGCCGAAGCATCCGTAACCGAAGAGCCGACCGCCGCCGAGGTGGTGGAAGGTGCGGTTGCCGAGGTCGCGGAAGAGGACGTGCCGAAAAAGCCGCGCCGCACCCGCAAGGCAAAGGCCAAGACTGAAACCGAGGAAGCGCCGAAGGCCGAAGCCGTTGAAACGGTGGAGCCGGTGATCGTCGAGGAAACCGTCGTGGACGTCGCGATTGAAGAAGTGGGTGAGGCTTCGGCCGATCTGGCTTCGGAAGCGGAAGCACCGGCCACGGAAGAAAAGGTCCGCGCGAACCGGGGCAGCAATGTCTCGAGCTCGGAGCCGGTGGTCACCTCTTCCGGTTCCTCCACGCCCGCCGATGGCGACGAGCCGAAGCCCCGCAAGGGCGGCTGGTGGCAGCGCAAGGGCTTCTTCTGAGAGAAGCCACATCCTGAATAAAAGACGCCCGCAACGATGTTGCGGGCGTTTTCTTTTATCGGCGCAAAGAAATGGCGTTTTTTTTCGAGCCGCTGACATTTCCTCATTCCTGTGCTTGTCACGGGAATGAAGAGTGGGAAATGCCAACCCGTCAAACAGACCGCGTCAGCCCGCCATCAACGCGGATATTCTGACCGGTAATATATCCGGCCCCATCAGAGGCAAGGAATGCCACGGTGGCGGCGATTTCCTCGCTCTTGCCGTAACGCTGCATCGGCACGCTCTCGCGGCGTTCCTCCGTCGCCGGCAGACTGTCGATCCAGCCGGGCAGAACATTGTTCATGCGCACATTGTCGGCCGCATAGGTATCGGCAAAAATCTTGGTGTAGGAGGCAAGGCCGGCACGGAACACGGCGGATGTCGGGAACATGCTGCTCGGTTCGAAAGCCCAGGCGGTCGAGATGTTGACGATGGCGCCCGCCTTCTGTTTCACCATGACGGGGGCGACGATCCGCGTCGGGCGGATGACGTTCATGAGGTAGACATCGAGGCCGGTGTGCCATTGCTCATCGGTAATATCGAGAATGGAGGCGCGCGGGCCATGGCCGGCGCTGTTGACCAGCACATCGATGCGGCCGAATTTTTCGAGCGTCAGATCCGTGAGCCGCTGGAGATCGTCATTGGACTGGTTGGAGCCGGTGACGCCGATGCCGCCCAGCTCCTGCGCCAGCGCTTCTCCCTTGCCGGAAGAGGACAGGATCGCGAGTTTGTAGCCATCCGCGGCCAGACGTTTCGCCACGGCTGCCCCCATGCCGCTGCCGCCTGCCGTTACAATCGCTACTTTTTCTGCCGACATCGCTTTTCTCCTTGTCCTAACCTTAAGGGTGTCCCGCACCACATTGGCCCATCTATAACGGGTTTCAAAGGCGAGTTCGAACCAGAAAACCTTGCAACGGCATGCAGAAAAACTGATGCTGGAAACATCAGCCTAAGCTGTTCCCTCTCCCGGATGGGCTTTCCGGCTGTCGGCTGGCGCTTCCTCCCTCTCCTCCAGGCCGTAGTCGCGGATCACCTGCGCGATACGCAGCCGGTAATCGGAAAAAACACCGGACCGGCCCAGCGACTGTGCGGCGCGATGCGGCATGGTGTTGCGCCATGCCCTCACCGCCTCCTCATCCCGGAAGAAGGACAGAGAGAGCATCTTGTCCGGATTGCCGATGCTTTGAAACCGCTCGACGGACAGAAAGCCGTTGATGGTTTCCAGCTCAGCCCGCAGGCCTGCCGCGATGTCGAGATAATGCTGCTTCTCGCCTTCAGACGGCCAGACCTCGAAGATGACGGCGATCATTGTCCGCCTCCGGCGTGCGGAGCGGAGGCGAGACGCAGGAAAAGCCGGTCCTCTCGGCGGATGAACTGTTCGCGGCGGGCGAATTCGTAATTTTCCCGCCCCGCAGGATCGACGGCGAGCCTTGCCCTGTAAGCTTCGTAGGCGGCGAGATTTTCGATGTTGTAGACACCGTAGGCAATGGTGCTCGATCCCTCCTTCGGCGCATAATAACCGATCAGATCGGCCCCGCAGCGCGGTATCGCCTCACCCCATGTGCGGGCATATCGCTCAAAGGCGTCGACCTTGAAAGGATCGATCTCGTAGCGGATGAAACAGGTCAGCATCGTTTGTCTCCTCGTGGTTTGCCTCTCCCTTCTACGCCATTGCCTTGCATCAATGCTTCGGCTATCATCGAAGCATGAAAGACGGACCTCTGATCGCCAATGTCGCCGCGCTGATCGGCGACCCTGCCCGCGCCAACATCCTTACGGCGCTGATGGACGGACGTGCGCTGACCGCAAGCGAGCTTGCCGAAGCCGCCGGCGTGACGTTGCAGACCGCCAGCGGGCATCTGTCGAAGCTCTCCGAGGCGCAACTCCTGAAAGCGGAAAAACAGGGACGTCACCGCTATTTCCGTCTTTCCGATGAGGATGTGGCGCATGTTCTGGAAGCGTTGATGGGTCTTGCCCAGCGCACGGGCGCAGTCCGCGTCCGCACGGGACCGAAGGACAAGGCGCTGCGGGAAGCGCGCATCTGCTACGATCATCTGGCCGGGGAGAGCGGCGTGGCGCTGCTTGCCGCCATCACCGCAAAAGGGCTCGTGACGTTAGGTGATGATCCTGCCCTTACGGAGAGCGGACGCGACTTCTTCTCGAACTTCGGCATCGACCTTTCGCCGCTCGAAAAGGCCCGTCGCCCGGTCTGCCTGCATTGCCTGGACTGGAGCGAACGCCGCCATCACCTCGGCGGCGGGCTTGGCGCATCGCTGCTTGAAGCGATGCAGCAGCGCGACTGGCTGCGGCGCGGAAACGGCCGTGTGCTGACCTTCACTGCCAAGGGCGAAAAGGCGTTTAGCAGCACTTTCAGCTGCGCACCCGCCTGATCCTTTATTTGAACAGGAGAGCCGACGGCTTATTTCAGCCAGCCGGCGATACGTCCCACAGCCTCGGCTATATCCGACACGGAACCCGCATAGGAAATGCGCAGCGCCCTGTGGCCTTCCTCGGGATCAAAATCCATGCCGGGCGTCGCCGCCACATCGATTTCCGCCAGCATGCGTTTGGCGAAATCCATGCTGTCATTGGAAAAGCGGCTGGTATCGACATAGGCGTAAAAAGCGCCATCCATCGGGGATGCCAGCGGCAGGCCGATCTCCGGCAGGCGCGCCATCAGGAAATCGCGGTTGGTGCGATAGCTTTCCCGGTAAACATCCAGTTCTTCCGCTGCCGAAAAAGCCGCTGTCGCCGCAAGCTGCGACAGTTCGGGCGCGGAAATATAAAGGCTCTGGGCCAGACACTCGACCGGACGGACCAGATTTTCGGGCAGCACCATCCAGCCGATGCGCCAGCCGGTCATGCAATAATATTTGGAGAAGGAGTTAATGATCACGGCATTGTCGGTGATTTCGAGCGCGCTCGTCTCTTCGCCGACAAAGGTAAGGCCGTGATAGATCTCGTCGGAAATGAAAGCCATGTCGCGGCTTTCGCAATAGCTCGCAAGCCGCTTCAGCGCCTCGCGGCCGGTAACCGTGCCGGTTGGATTGGCCGGGCTTGCCAGAAGCACGCCCTTCAGCTTGCAGCCGGCTTTCGTCTCTGCCCGCTCCAGACTTGCCGGCGTCAGCGTATAGCCGGTTTCGGCGGTGACCGGCACTTCCACGACATTGAGGCCGAGAGCCTTCAGAATATTGCGATAGGCCGGATAGCCGGGCCTTGCGATGGCGACATAATCGCCCGCGTCGAAAAGGCTGAGGAAAGCGAGATTGAAGGCGGCAGATGAGCCCGTGGTCACGGCGATGCGGGCCGGATCGATGGCGACCTGATGGCGCAGCCGATAATGGCCGGCGATCGCCTCCCGCAGCTCACGCAGACCCAGCGCGTCGGTATAGCCGATCCGCCCATGCTTCAGCGCCGCCTCAGCCGCCGCAAGCGAGGCTTTCGGCGCGGGATGGGAGGGCTGGCCGACCGCCATGGAAATGACGGGGCGGCCCGCCTGCCTGCGCCGATTCGCTTCCGCCAGAATATCCATGGCGTGAAAGGGTTCGACTGCGCTCCGCTTCGACATCGTAATCAAGGGCATGCTCTTTCCTGAACCGTATTTCAGAGACTTGCCGCAGAATCACAATCTTCACAATCATGCGATCATAATGCGGACAAGTATTTTTGCCGTATGGCATTTGGCTTAAAGTAAGGTAATTGCCTTCATAAGATTTGAAGAGGCTCCGGCCGCACAGAATGAGGACCGATATGGCGCATTTTCTCCGTTCCACCCTTCTCGCCAGCGTGACGGCCCTTTCGACGGTATTCGCCTCCCTGCCCGCCCATGCGCTCGACGAGCAGCAGAAGAAGGAAATGGGCGAGTTCATCAAGCAATATCTGATCGAGAACCCGGAAATCATGCTCGAGGTTCAGGATGCGCTTGAGCGCAAGCAATATGCGGCGCGCAACGCCAAGGCGGCGGAAGCCGTCGCCGACAACAAGAAGGCCATCTTCGAATCGAAATTCGATCTGGCGCTCGGCAATCCGGATGGCGATGTCACGCTGGTCGAGTTCTTCGATTACAATTGCGGTTATTGCAAACGCGCCATGGGCGACATGGACAATATCCTGAAGAGCGACAAGAAGGTGCGCGTCGTCCTCAAGGAATTCCCGATCCTCGGACCGGAATCGGTTGCCGCGCACCGCGTTTCCAATGCCGTGAAGCTGCTTGCGCCGGCCAAGTATCCCGAATTCCAGCGCACCCTGCTCGGCGGCCGCGGACGGGCGAATGAGGACAGTGCCATGGAAGTCGCGACTTCGCTCGGCCTCAAGGAAGCCGATATCCGCAAGTCGATGGCGGAAAACCCCAATGACGAGCAGGTGCAGGAGACTTACAAGCTGGCAACCAGCCTCGGCATTACCGGAACGCCGTCCTATATCGTCGGCGACGAGGCGGTTTTCGGTGCGGTCGGCGCCGACCCGCTGAAGGAAAAAATCGCCAATATGCGCAGCTGTGGAAAAGCCACCTGCTCCTGATTGCTAAAAAAGCCACTGCATTCCCTGTGAGATGCCTGCCAAGCGGCCGGTTTAGGGCTTGCGGGGGCTTTTCCTTGACGGCTGCGCAGTCTATAGGTGTCGCTGATTTTCTTATGGAAACGTGAATGAGCAACATCATCATCGTCATCAACGGCCCCAATCTCAACATGCTGGGAAAAAGGGAACCGGGTATCTATGGTGGCAAGACGCTGAAGGACATCGAGAATGATTGCCTTCAAGCCGGTGCCGATCTCGGTTTCGCAGTGGAATTCCGCCAGTCCAACCACGAAGGCGTGCTGGTGGACTGGTTGCAGGAGGCGGGCGAGCGGGCGGCAGGCGTCGTCATCAATCCCGGCGCCTACAGCCACACATCCATCGCGTTGCATGACGCCATTCGCGCGATTTCCACGCCCGTCGTGGAAGTGCACATTTCCAACATCCACGCCCGCGAAGAGTTCCGTCACAAATCGATGGTATCACCCGCGGCAAAGGGCATGGTCTGCGGTTTCGGACCATATGGATACATCATGGCGCTTCACGCGCTGAAGAACATCACGGCATAAAAAGAAACAAAGAATAGGGTTTGTCATGTCTGAAAAGAAACAGGGTATCGACAAGGAATTGATCCGCGAACTCGCGAATATCCTCAACGACACCGACCTTTCGGAAATCGAAGTGGAGCAGGAAGACCTGCGTATCCGCGTCTCCCGCGCGGCTCCCGCTCCCGCCACGGTCTATGCCGCAGCACCCGCCGCTTATGCGCCCGCGCCGGCAGCGCCCGCTGCCGCACCGACAATCGCAGCACCGGCCGCGCCCGCAGCCGCCGCAGCGCCTGCCCGCAACCCGGCCAACACCGTGTCCTCGCCAATGGTCGGCACGGTCTATCTTTCGCCTGCCCCGGGCGCACGTCCCTTCATCGAAGTGGGCGCGACCGTCAAGGAAGGCCAGACCATCCTCATCGTCGAAGCCATGAAGACCATGAACCAGATCCCGGCTCCCAAGTCCGGCAAGGTCGTGGAAATCGTCGTCAACGACGCTCAGCCCGTGGAGTATGGCGAAGCCCTCGTGGTCATCGAATAAAGGCGGTTCAGCATGGTTTCGAAGATCCTCATAGCCAACCGCGGCGAGATTGCGCTACGCGTCCTGCGCGCCGCCAAGGAGCTTGGCATTCCGACGGTGGCCGTGCATTCCACGGCCGACGCGGACGCCATGCATGTGCGCCTTGCCGACGAAAGCGTGTGCATCGGCCCGCCGCCCTCGCGTGACAGCTACCTCAACATCCACCAGATCGTTGCGGCCTGCGAAATCACCGGTGCGGACGCCGTTCACCCCGGCTACGGCTTCCTGTCGGAAAACGCCAAGTTCGCCGATATTCTCGACGCGCACGGCATCACCTTCATCGGGCCGACCGCCGAACATATCCGCATCATGGGCGACAAGATCACCGCCAAGCAGACGGCGCAGGAACTCGGCATTCCCGTGGTTCCCGGTTCCGATGGCGAAGTGAAGCCTGAAAACGCGCTCGAAATCGCCCGGACGATCGGCTTCCCGGTCCTCATCAAGGCGACGGCGGGCGGCGGTGGTCGCGGTATGAAGGTGGCGAAGACCGAAGCCGATCTGGAAGAGGCGGTTGCGACGGCCCGCTCCGAAGCGGCAGCAGCCTTCGGCAACGACGCCGTCTACATGGAAAAATACCTCGGCAAGCCGCGCCATATCGAAGTGCAGGTTTTCGGCGATGGCGAAGGCAATGCCGTTCACCTCGGCGAACGCGATTGCTCGCTCCAGCGCCGTCACCAGAAGGTGCTGGAAGAAGCCAATTCGCCGGCTCTGACCGTCGAACAGCGCATGAAGATCGGCGAAATCTGCGCGAGCGCCATGCGCAAGCTGAAATATCGCGGCGCGGGCACCATCGAGTTCCTTTATGAAAACGGCGAGTTCTATTTCATCGAAATGAACACCCGTCTGCAGGTGGAGCATCCGGTGACGGAAGCCATCACCGGCATGGATCTCGTGCAGGAACAGATCCGGGTTGCTTCCGGCCAGGGCCTGTCGGTCACGCAGGACGATATCGAATTCCATGGCCATGCCATCGAATGCCGTATCAATGCCGAGGACCCGCGTACCTTCGTTCCCTCGCCTGGCACGCTGACCTATTTCCATACGCCGGGCGGCCTTGGCGTGCGCGTCGATTCGGGCGCCTATCAGGGCTACAAGATCCCGCCCTATTACGACAGCATGATCGGCAAGCTGATCGTTCACGGCCGCGACCGTGACGAGTGCATCCGCCGTCTGCGTCGGGCGCTGGATGAGTTTGTCGTCGACGGCATCAAGACCACGCTGCCGCTTTTCCAGGACCTCCTCCAGAACGAGGATATCCTGAACGGCGATTACGACATTCACTGGCTGGAAAAATATCTGGCCGGTGACGCGTCTCACTAAGACGATATGGTTGGGCGGCGCAGCAGAAATAACGGCATAACGGTCGATATCCTGCTGCGCGCCTATTCAGCCGGCCTGTTCCCAATGGCCGATTCGGCTGACGATCCCGAGCTTTTCTGGGTCGAGCCGGAAATTCGGGGAATCATCCCGCTCAATGGTTTTCACGTTTCCAAAAGCCTCGCCAAGGCGATGCGCAGGAAACCGTTCGAGATTCGCTTCAACACCGCGTTCGAAGCGGTGATGGCCGGATGTGCGGCGGAAGCGCCGGACAGACCAAGCACCTGGATCAATGCCACCATCCGCAGGCTCTATAACGAGTTGCACCAGATCGGCCATGCACACAGCGTCGAGGCGTGGGAGGGCGAAGAGCTTGTCGGTGGGCTCTACGGCGTCTCGCTGGGCGCCGCTTTCTTCGGCGAGAGCATGTTTTCCCGCCGCACCAATGCATCGAAGATTTGCCTTGTGCATCTGGTCGAGCGTTTGCGGCAGCAGGGATTTACGCTGCTCGACACGCAATTTACGACCGAACATCTGAAGACATTCGGGGCAATTGATATTCCAAAGTCGGAATATGCCACGATACTTGAAGCGGCTGTCGACAGGCCGGATGTGCCCTTCGAAAAATTGTCTGCGCAAGAAAATCCACGCTGAAAACAACCTGAGATTTTGCTTGCAACCCTCAAAAACATGACTTATCCGATCATGATATATGGTTCACCGGGGGATTGTCATGCGCTGGATTGCGGCCTTGTTACTGATGTTAACGCCGGCGGCGAATGTCACCGCTGCCGAACAGCGCCCGAACCCGCAGGCCGTCTGGCGAAGCGAAATTTCCCGAGCCTTGACGGGCGTAACCGGCCGCCCGGAATTCAAGGTCGTGCGGACGAACAAGAAGCAGGTGCTCCTTGTTACTTTCCGCGTTGACCCGGCGGGAAAGATGCAGGCTGTTCAGGTCAAAAACATAAGGGATAGCACCTATCAGACAAGAACGGCCGTAAAGAGGGCATTTTCTGAAATCAGGTTCCCCTCACCTCCCGCCGGCGATCAGCCCAATAAGTTCACCGTTCCGATCGTGATCGAGCCCGTACTGACGCGGGAGGAAATGATCGAACAACTGGAAAGCAAAAGCAAAGCCCTGGCCGATTTGGCCGAGAAGCTCAGACGCCAGAAATAGGCGCGGTCGTGGGTTAATTACTTGCTTGCCGTTGAGGGAGCGGGAACTTCCGAGTCCTGCTTGCAGCCCGTCAGCCACACGTCGTAGATGGGGTGTTCCACGGCGTTGAGGCCGGGGCTGTCGGCGAACATCCAGCCCGTGAAAATCCGCTTGATCTTGCGGTCGAGGGTGATTTCATCCACCTCGATGAAGGCATCGATCTTCTGCGCTTCCGTCTGGTCGCGGGAATAGCAAACTTTCGGCGTCACCTGAAGCGCGCCGAACTGCACGGTCTCATCGATATAAACATCGAAGGAAGTGATGCGGCCGGTGATCTTGTCGATGCCGGAAAACACCGCCACGCGGTTTTCAAGACGAGCAGCAGAAACGGGCGAAATGAGGATGACAGCAGAGATCGCTGCAAACAGCGAGACTGTCAGCGCACGCAAAGAACGATCCCGCGTGAATTTCCTCATACGATATGTCTCCAAATATTTGCCTGTGTCGAACTGCCGACCGGATCAACGCCTAAGGGCGGAATGTGGCAAAAACCGGTGAGGCCGGATGCAAGCGCGGTGTTTTGCACACACCGCGCATCGCAAGATGCTTAGTTGCCGGGGGTCCAGGCGTCGTAGTCGCCGGTCACGCGCGGGCGCTCGCCGGCCACGGCCAGCGATCCCTGCGGGCGATAGGCCTTGGAGGAACCGGTGAGGTTCGGCTGGTGCGGCTTCTGCCAGTCGCGCGCAACGTAGCTTTCCTGGCTCGGCGGCACATCGGTGCGGTAATGCATCCAGCCATGCCAGCCGGGCGGAATGGCCGACGCTTCGGCATAACCGTTGTAGATCACCCAGCGGCGCGGCATGCCCCAGGAGGTGGTGCCGCCTTCGTAATAGGTGTTGCCCAACTCGTCCTGTCCTACCTTCTTGCCGAAACGCCAGGTATGAAACCGCGTTCCGATCGTCTGGCCGTTCCACCAGGTGAAGATTTGCGTCAGGAGAGTCTTCATTCTACGTTCCTCGGGCTTGAATGCGCCGCAGCGATTTTCCGTGCACGGCACAAGACATGCTTATGCCGCCCCTCACGGCAATTGTCCAGCATTTCGAGATATATCCGCGCTATTTCAGCTTCATCCTGAAGCCTAAATGCCGCTTCTCGAAACCCAGCCGCTCATAAAAGCGATGCGCATCCAGCCGCGCCATGTTGGACGTCAGCTGCGCGGCGTTCAGGCCCTGACGGCAGGCCTCTTCCAGGCAATGATTGATCATCACCGCGCCGATGCCGCGACCGCGCATGTCGGCACGGGTCTGCACCGCCTCGATCACCATGGACTTCGCCCCTCGCCCGACGAGCTTGGTCAGGATCGCCGTCTGGAAGGTGCCGACCACCTCGCCATCCAGCTCCGCCACATAGAGCGTTTCGCTCGGCGATGCTTCGATGGCGCGGAAAGCGGCGAGATAATCCGGCTGTGCCGATTCTTCCGCCGTATCGCCGTGGCCGCCGATCTCGTCGGCGGCAAAAATGGCGGCGAGTGCCGGAAGATCGTCTTCGCGCGCCGTGCGGATGATCAGTTGTTGAAGTGTCTCATTCATCGGGTCAGGCTCTTTTCCATAACGACGCCGGGCAGACCCTCGATGCCCGCCATGCGCTCGATTCGGTCGACCTCGACAAATCCGACGCCTTCATAAAAGGCGATTGCGACAGTATTTTTAGGCTCGACTTCCAACCGCATGATTTCCGCATCCGGAAAACAGGTTTCCAGTTCGGCGAAGAGATCGCGGCCGACACCTTGCCGCTGAAGGTCGGGCGCCACGTAGAGCTGGTGCAGCAGGGCAGTCTTCGCCATCTTGGTGGACATGGAGCCATAGGCCATGCCGCCGATCCGCTTGCCGTCGTCAGCCACCAGAAACTCGCCGCCCTTTTTCTCGATGCGGTCCTTCATGGCCTGCGGCGAATGCCATGCGAGAATCAACTGATTCACCTTGTCCACGCCATAGATCGCATCATAGGTCGCGTGCCACGTCGTGGCGAGCAGGGTGCGCACCGGCTCGATGTCACGCAGGCTTGCCGTGCGGATGAAGAACATGATTTGGCTCCGTCTTGAAACAGAAATGCCGGGCGTTGATCCCGGCAGAAGTGATGTCAGTCCCTCGTACCCGACGTCATCCTCGGGTCTGTCCCGAGGATCTGAGCACGTTGGACCTTGTGGATCGTTAGATCCTCGGGACAAGCCCGAGGATGACGGATGAGAGCTTTCTGCCTCGCTGCCTCTCTCGGGCACGATACAGCGTCCGCTTACTCTTCCTCGATACCGAGCTTGGCCTTCACCAGCGCCTGCACCGCCTGCGGGTTGGCCTTGCCGCCCGTCGCTTTCATGACCTGACCGACGAACCAGCCGGCGAGCGTCGGCTTTGCCTTCACCTTCTCGACCTGATCCGGGTTGGCGGCGATGATCTCGTCGACGGCCTTTTCGATGGCGCCGGTATCGGTCACCTGCTTCATGCCGCGGGCTTCAACGATCTCAGCCGGGTTGCCGCCCTCGTTCCAGACGATCTCGAACAGGTCCTTGGCGATCTTGCCGGAAATGGTCTCGGCCTTGATGAGATCGATGATACCGCCGAGCTGTTCCGGCGAAACCGGCGTCGTCTCGATATCCTTGCCCGATTTGTTCAGCGCGCCGAGCAGGTCGTTGATGACCCAGTTGGCGGCAGCCTTCGCATCGCGACCGGCGGCAACGGCTTCGTAATAGTCAGCAATCGCTTTTTCCGACACGAGGATCGAGGCGTCATAGACCGACAGGCCGAGATCGGCGACGAAACGGGCTTTTTTGTCATCAGGCAGTTCCGGCAGATCGACCTTCAGCGCTTCCACGAAGGCATCGTCAAATTCGAGCGGCAGCAGGTCCGGGTCGGGGAAATAACGATAATCATGCGCATCTTCCTTGGAGCGCATGGAACGCGTTTCGCCCTTGCCGGGATCGAACAGGCGGGTTTCCTGATCGATGACGCCGCCATCTTCCAGAATGGCGACCTGGCGGCGCGCCTCATATTCGATGGCCTGACCGACGAAGCGGATGGAGTTGACGTTCTTGATTTCGCAGCGCGTGCCGAAACCTTCGCCCGGACGGCGCACGGAGACGTTGACGTCGGCGCGCATCGAGCCTTCATCCATGTTGCCGTCGCAGGTGCCGAGGTAACGCACGATGGAACGCAGCTTGGTGAGATAGGCCTTGGCTTCGTCCGACGAGCGCATGTCCGGCTTGGAGACGATTTCCATCAGCGCCACGCCCGAACGGTTCAGGTCCACGAAGGACATGGTCGGGTGCTGGTCATGCATGGACTTGCCGGCGTCCTGCTCCAGATGCAGACGCTCGATGCCGATTTCGATATCTTCGAAATTGCCCTGACGGTCCGGACCGAGCGAAATGGTGATGGTGCCCTCACCGACGATCGGGTCCTTGAACTGCGAAATCTGGTAACCCTGCGGCAGGTCCGGATAGAAGTAGTTCTTGCGGTCGAAGATCGAGCGATGGTTGATCTTGGCCTTCAGGCCAAGACCGGTGCGCACCGCCTGCTTCACGCATTCCTCGTTGATGACGGGCAGCATGCCGGGCATGGCGGCATCCACCAGCGACACGTTGGAATTCGGCGCATTGCCGAAGGTGGTCGATGCACCGGAAAACAGCTTGGAATTGGAGAGAACCTGCGCATGCACCTCCATGCCGATCACGATTTCCCAATCGCCGGTGGCGCCGGGAATGAAGCGTTTCGGGTCGGGGGTGCGCACGTCTACAAGGGTCATCTGAAGCTCACGATATACGGGTTCTTTGGCCTTGGTGGGTAGAACAAATGGAGCGCGGGCGCAAGACATCTTGCACCCTCTCACGCCAGGCCCGGGATTTTCGCCGATACAGGATACGCGTTTTTTACGCTTCCCGGTTTCAATTCACGTCATGGTGACGGTCGCTCTCTGTTTCATAACCTATATCGCCTTCAATCTTTTCGTCTTTCTCGTCTATTGGTGGGACAAGGAAGCGGCGAGAAATGGCGGATGGCGTATCCGGGAAAGCACGCTGTTATCGCTTGCGCTCATCGGCGGCAGCCTGGGCGCAATCTTGGCACAACGTCTGCTGCGGCATAAAACGCGCAAGGAACCGTTCCGCAGCATCCTGATATCGATCGTAATATTGCAGATTGGCCTTGTCGCATCGCTCGCCATCACGCCGGACTGGCCGATGCGGCTGGTGGACGCTCTGCAAACTCTGTCTCAGAAAGCCGGCCCATAAAGACCGCTCTCGACCTCGGCCAATTGCTTCTGCAGGCCTACCGACTGCACTTCGCGGTCGAGTTTCGGCGCATAGGAGACGGAGAGCCAGCGGACGCTATAGCCATGGTGGCGGAAAAAGGCGACGGCCGGCTCATTCTGGGCATGGGTTTCAAGCCGAATGGTCTCGAACCCCCTGTCCTCTATCAGCCTTTCGACATCGCCCAGCAGGTGACTGCCGACACCTCTGCGGTGAAAATCAGGATCGATCCAGAAATCGGAAATCGTCTCGTCAAAATGCTCCCGCGCCGCCCATCCGGCAACCGAGCCGCCAAACTCCGCCACCCTGATCGCCAGCCATGACGAGCGGGTAAAATTGGAAAAGGCGCTGGCCGCATTGTCATAAAGGGTCGGGGTGATGCCGAGAGCCGCGGTAGCCTGTCGCCATGCCCTGAGGCCGATGGCCGCCAGAACCTCCGCTTCCTGCTCATGCGCATTGCGAATGACGATCAAGCCGCGCCCTCCATGGCCGTTGAAATTAAACCATTGCCAGGGCGATTCGACCAGCATGGTTTTCTCGCACCTGGCGGGACTTGACCGCCTCGGCTTTGCCCGCTACCCAAAAGGAGCAAGAACGGAGTTTTTATGTTCGCTCAATCGGAGTCCCGGTAAAGGCCCTGCCCGCAAGTTTATTGCGCGCCGGGCCATGCTGAAACCGAGCCGGATGCCTTAACGGCACCCGGATTTGCTTTCACGCGTCTATATGACGCCGACCGGACTTCCAAAAATGGACATTTCCCGCGCCGAACAGCGCATTCTTCACCTGCTCGCCCAGGGCGGCAGAATTGAACTCGTTCGAGACGACGCCCACAAAATCGAAAAACTCGCGCTCTACACGCGTGACGGTTGGATTTTCAGCGGCCTCGATCTCCTCACCTTCCGCAAACTGAAACGGAAGAGAGCCATCGCCTCTTCCGGCGGCAAGCCTTACCGCATCACGACGCGCGGGCTGGAACTCGTGCGGGGTGAGCTGGACAATCGATGAAAAACAAACGGGCGGCATTTGATGCCGCCCGTTCGTGTAGAGAGCTTGGTGAATCCGCTTACCACCACTTGGCGGGCGTGAACTTGCCGGCTGCCTGCTCGATGGCATGCGCCGTCTTGAACAGCGTTTCTTCCTCGAAAGGCTTGCCGATAAGCTGGAGGCCGAGCGGCAGGCCCTTGCCGTCAAGGCCGGCCGGAACTGAAAGGCCGGGAAGACCTGCCATGTTGACCGTGATCGTAAAGACGTCCTGAAGATACATCTTCACCGGATCGGAAGCGAGTTCCTCGTCACCGACTGCGAAGGCGGAAGACGGGGTGATCGGCGCGAGGATGGCGTCGACGCCTTCGTGGAAGACGTTTTCGAAGTCGCGCTTGATGAGGGTGCGGACCTTCTGCGCCTTCAGGTAATAGGCGTCGTAATAACCGGCCGACAGCACATAGGTGCCGACCATGATGCGGCGCTGCACTTCCTTGCCGAAACCGGCGGCGCGGCTCTTTTCGTACATGTCGGCAATGTCCTTGCCGTCGACGCGCAGGCCGTAACGGACGCCGTCATAACGGGCAAGGTTGGACGAGGCTTCCGCCGGTGCGACGATGTAGTAAGCAGGCAGTGCGTATTTGGTATGCGGCAGCGAGATATCGACGACCTCGGCACCGGCATCGCGCAGCCACTCGACGCCCTTGGCCCAGAGCTTTTCGATTTCTTCCGGCATGCCGTCGACGCGATATTCCTTCGGAATACCGATCTTCAGACCCTTCAGCGACTGGCCAATGGCCTTTTCGTAGTCCGGCACCGGCAGATCGACGGAAGTCGTATCCTTGGCGTCGACGCTCGCCATGGTCTTCAGCAGGATCGCGGCATCACGCACGTCACGGGCAATCGGGCCTGCCTGATCGAGCGAGGAAGCATAAGCGACGATGCCGAAGCGCGAGCAGCGGCCATAGGTCGGCTTGATGCCGACGGTACCGGTAAAGGCGGCTGGCTGGCGGATGGAGCCGCCGGTATCGGTCGCGGTGGCGCCGGCGCAGAGATGCGCGGCAACGGCTGCGGCCGAACCGCCGGAGGAGCCGCCTGGCACCAGCTTCTGGTCGGAGCCATTGGCGCGCCACGGGTTGATGGCCGGGCCGTACCAGGAGTTTTCATTGGACGAGCCCATGGCGAATTCGTCCATGTTGAGCTTGCCGAGCATGACGGCGCCCTGATCCCAGAGGTTCTGGGTGACGGTGGATTCATATTTCGGCTTGAAGCCGTCGAGAACGTGCGAACACGCCTGCGTGTGCACGTCACGGGTGGCGAAAAGGTCCTTCACGCCAAGCGGAACGCCTTCCAGCTCGCCAGCCTTGCCGGCGGCGATGCGGTCGTCGGAGGCTTTCGCCATGTCGCGCGCCTTTTCAGGCGTCAAGGCGACATAGGCGTTCAGCGCGCCGTTCGCCGCATCGATGGCGGAGAGATAGGCGTCGGTCAGCTCGAGGGCGGAAAATTCTTTGGCCTTCAGCTTTTCGCGGGCTTCGGCAATGGTCAGGCTCGTCAGGTCGGTCATGGTCGGCAACGGCTTTCGAAATCTTGGAAAATCGGGCGGCGGAGGCGGTCGCTTATTCGACCACTTTCGGGACCATGAAGAAGTCCCGGTCGGTCGCAGGCGCATTGGCGACAATGTCTTCCGCCTTGTTGCCGTCGGTCACCACGTCGGCGCGTTTTTTCATCTCCACCGGGGTCACCGAGGTCATCGGCTCGACGCCGTCGACATTCACTTCCGAAAGCTGCTCCACGAAACCGAGTATGCCGTTCAGCTGGCCAAGCATATTCTGTGCTTCTTCTTCGCTGACTGCGATACGGGCAAGGCGCGCAACGCGCTTTACGGTGGCGAGATCGACGGACATGGTTCTACTCCGGTCAGAATTTTCCTACCCGCTATAATCACCATGTCCGCCATTCGCAACGGTAGAAAGCATGTCGTGCAAAAGAGTGACGTTGTTTTACGCTCACGACATGCCCGGGCAAAATGTCAGAAGGACAGCGTATCGCCGGCCTTCGGCGTGTGGACGCGCGCTTGCGCCCCTTCCATGCCGGCCACGAACTTCTCCGGCGTCTGGTCGATGATCGGGAAGGAACCGTAATGGCAGGGAATGACATTGCCGAAATTGAAGAAACGCTGGCAGGCGAGCGCGGCGACGGCTCCGCCCATGGTGAAGCGGTCACCGATCGGCACAAGGCCGATATCCGGCTGATGCAGTTCATTGATGAGTTTCATGTCGGAAAAGATGTCGGTATCACCCATGTGATAGACGGCCGGGCCGTCTTCGAAATGCAGCATCAGGCCGTTGGCATTGCCGAGCGAATGGGAAACACCGTCTTCGGTGATCTGGGCGGAGGAATGCAGGGCATTGGTGAAGGTGACGGAAAAATCGTCGAAATGCACCGTGCCGCCGGTATTGCCCATATCGACCTTCGCGACGCCCTTGGCGGAAAGCCAGGCGGCAAGATCGGCATTGGCCAGCACGGTGGCACCCGTTTCGCGGGCAAGCTGAACGGTATCGCCGACATGGTCGCCATGGCCGTGAGTCAGGAGAATATGGGTGATACCTTCGGCTGCCGACTTTCCATCCTGTCCGGCAAAACCGGGGTTACCGGTGAAGAACGGATCGATGAGGATCTTCGCGCTACCGTTTTCAAGGCGGAAGGCGGAATGGCCGAGCCAGGTGATTTTCATGGGAAGTTCTCCTTTGTATTACCGGTATATTATGACATAGGACGGCCTGAACAACCGCACTACCAATATTTAAGAGAGGCGACCATGGCCGCAAATGATGACGAGTACCTGTATGACGAGGCGACCGGTGAATGGCGACCGGCCTCCGAACTGGCTGCAGAAGCGGCGCGTGCGAATGAAGTACGCGATGCGGCGGGCAATGTGCTGGCGGATGGCGATTCCGTCACCCTCATCAAGGATTTGAAGGTCAAGGGCACCAGCACGGTCATCAAGCAGGGTACCGTCATCAAGTCGATCCGCCTGACCGATAATCCGGAAGAGATCGATTGCAAACATGATGCGGTGAAGGGTCTGGTGCTGCGCACCGAATTCGTCCGCAAACGATAAGGACAACATGCGACATGGCAACACTCACCATTGAGGAACTGGCGCAGGCGCTTCAGCCGGGGCAGGCGATTGCCGGCCTCGACCTCGGCACGAAGACGATCGGGCTTGCCATGTCGGACCTGTCGCGGCGTTTCGCAACGCCGCGCCCCGTCATCAAACGGGTGAAATTCACGCAGGATGCGGAAGTGCTGCTGGCCTTTGCCGAAAAGGAAAAAGTTTTCGCCTTCATCATCGGCCTGCCGATGAACATGGATGGTTCGGCCGGTCCCCGCGTGCAGGCGACGCGCGCCTTCGTGCGGACGATGGGCGAAAAAACTGCCCTGCCCTTCATTTTCTGGGATGAGCGGCTTTCGACGGTCGCGGCCGAGCGCGCATTGCTGGAAATGGACGTCTCACGCGCAAAGCGCGCCGAACGCATCGATTCGGCCGCCGCGTGCTTCATTCTTCAGGGCGCGCTGGACAGGCTTTCCGCACTCACCCGCGCGGCCGACTGACGGCCCTGCCACCACGCGGCAATCTGCTTTCTCTTGCGGAAGGCGAGAATCGCAAAAACGATCAGGCTGTCGACGGCAATGGCGCGCGCCACCAGGGGCGGCAGGCTTTCCGGCGGCAGGCCGAGAATATTGCCGTAAATCTCGAACACCAGATCATGGGTCTGGCGTGTGAGCATGTAGAAACCGAAGCTCATGTCGTAATAGGAAAGCCAGTACCAGCTGCCCAACAGCGCGACGGGACCGGCCCAGAGGATCAGAAACCACTTCATGCCGCCTGCCCCCGCACAAACATCATATCGGGAACGCCGGCAAGCACCGCCCAGCGCATCACGGCCATAAGGCAGAGGTTCAGCGCCGGCGCGTCGATATCCAACGGCAGCATCACAAAAAACGTCATCATGACGCCTAAAGCTGTCCAGCGGCTCACTTGCGGCTCCCTTATGCGCAGTCATTGCGCATGGTTAACATTTCGTTAATCTACACTGGACCGGCAGCCATGACGAGGCAAATGAAAGCTGTCATTATGGTTAACGACGGGCGGCCGGCATGTGGAAAAGAACGTGATCGCGTGAACGGCCGGATGCGTCGGGCTGTTGCCGGCCCGGTGAAAACATGACTGATTTTTCTTTAATGCGCAGGTCCAGGCGCGACTGTATTCCGCCTGCGAAACCGGTTCAGCCGTAAACGCCGCGCACCAGCCTTTTGACGGCAGTGGCGATCTTGTCCCAGTCCCGGTCCGATTTGAGCGGTACGCCAGCGAACTGACCGCTGGTGGCAGCGGAAATGACGAGGTGCTGAATGGCGGCGAACAATACGGCATTGACCGCCGCTGTATCCACACCCTTCGGCGCCGCCAGCGAACCGCGCATCCGCTCCAGCCATTTGCCGAGCGACTTGGCGCGGGCTTCGGCCAGCTGACGCACCTGCGGTGAACCGTCAGACACTTCCCAGGCGATGATCTTGCAGACGAGAGGATCGCTGCGCAGCGCATCCATGAAATAAAGCGCCAGCTTTTCCATGAGGTCGCCATAGGTCAAAAGGAACATGCCGCCGGTATCTTCCGGAATGCGATCCTTCACCCAGGAACCGAGGTCCTCGCCGATCGCCTCGATCAGGCCATCGAGGCCGCCGAAATAACGGTAGATAAGCTGCTTGTCGCAGCCGGCGCGGCGGGCAACGGCATTGATGCCAAAACCCTGAAATCCCTCTTCGGCAAGCAGCGACCGCGCCGCATTAAAAATCGCCTTCTCGGTCTGAGCGCGATCCTTGATGCGCTTTTCCGGTCTGTCGGCTGAAATCGCCTCTGCGGTCGCCAGCATGATTCCCTACCCGTGTTTTGAAAGGCCTCTCTCAACGGGTTAACAAAGCATGAAGGGAAGAACAACGTGGCGGGGCGGATGAGGAGAAGGTTTTTGTGGATGAGCCGGCCGCCAGACCAAAATCGACGGCTTTAAATTTTCTGTATTTTCTGTATTATTCAGGAAATACAGATTTGAGGATTCCTCATGAAAAGAAAATCTATTTCCACGGCGGAGTTTATACGACATTTCGGTCGCTACCATGACGAAGCGCAGAAATCGCCCATTTTGCTGACGAAGCATGGGCGACCTTCTGTCGTGGTGGTGCCGGTCGAACTTTTCGAAAAAATGCTGGGAAGCGACGATCCGCGAAGGTCTTACGCAGCCGGCGAAATGCCCGATGAATTGGCCGCCATGTTCAACACCCAGCTGGAGAAAGACTCCGAAGAACATCGGACATCCCGCGATGAGCAGGACAGATAATGTCCAAGTTCAGACGCGGTGATATCGTTTCCTATCCCTATTTGTGGCGATGGCAGTCTACGGCTAATCCAACGCGTGACCATGGGGAAAAAGATCGCCCCGTCTGCATGATCCTGACGATTACGGACGCGCAGGGCTTGTCGCATATATTGCTGCTGCCCATTTCATCGAAACCGCCGCAGGACAGCCAGCAGCGGGCAATCGAAATACCGAAGCTCGAGCTTCGGCGCGCAAAACTAACCGGCTATGATCGCGGCTGGATCACCGTCAGCGAATGTAATTACGACGTGATCGAACGATCCTACCATTTCAACGCTCTTCAACAGCCCATCGGGCGTTTCAGCGAGACATTTCTTGAAGACATTCGCACTGCCTTTGCACCGTTTCTGGCGGCGGGGGCAGCGCGGGTCATTAGAACCTGAATTACTCCAGCGCCATGCCGAACCACACGCTGCCTGGCGTTTCGTGGCTTTCGAGGCGTTTGAACCCGCGGGTTTCCCAGAAACGCATGCCCGCATGGTTGCGTTCGCTGGCGCCGAGGTGGATGCCGAAGACGTTGTTCTGTCTCGCCATATCGAGCCAGCGCGACAGAAGCCGGGTGCCGCCGCCCTTGCCCTGCGTGCGCGGCAAGAGGTTCATGTGGATATGCGCCGGAAACGGATCGGTGAGCCAAACGGGCGTGCGGCGCGGATGGTGGATGAACTGGGCGCGGCGCTGGTCGGCGTCCCATGCCTGCTGGTCGCCGCCGGGATCGGGATAAAGGCTGCGCAGATGCGGCCACCATTCCCGCTCCAGCCGCTCTTCGTGGACCGCCGTATCGAGTGCGCCGACGATATAACCGCACACACCTTCCTCATCTTCCGCCACGAAAACGGCATCGGGCCAGAGATGCAGATAGGGCACGGAATAGATATGCCCGACCATGCGGCCATCATTGTAAAGGACGGTGGCGTCCTGCCCGGCATCGCCGGTGGCAAGGCTTATGGCGTAGAGCGCGTCTTCATCCTCGGCGCGGGCGGAACGGAAGGTCAGCATTGGCAGCCGCCTTCCCTTGTCGCGCATCGATGCACGAAAGTGTCACGACAGATCAGAACACGCTTTACGCCATTGCTGTTTTTCAAATCCGAGACCCCTCCCGCCGGGACTGCAAAACCTTCATCCGCATGCATCGGTCAAGATGCAGGCGGATAAAGAAGATCGATTATATAATTCGGATCGAAGCGGGAATCGAGCATGCCGTAAGTATGCCGCCAGCCGCCTGCGAGACGGGTCTCGAGGAAGGCATCGGCGATCTTGCCGGCGCCGAGACGGCAAAGCTCGGCGGCAGCGGCCGCAAGCGCGAACTGCTCCACCAGCAGGCGGGCCGCTCCCTCGTCACGCTCGGCAAGGGCGATTGCGGCGCGCAGCACGTCGGTGGTCTTTTTACCGGCTGCCCCGAGATCACGCTCCAGCGTCTGGAAGACGAGATCGAACAGATCCTTGCCGCGCTGAAGAACCCGCAGCACATCCAGCGCCATGACGTTGCCGGAGCCTTCCCAGATGGCGTTGACGGGCGCTTCCCGATAGTGGCGGGCAATCGGCCGCTCTTCCACGTAACCGTTGCCGCCAAGGCACTCCATGGCCTCATAGATGAGCGCCGGCGCGATCTTGCAGCACCAGTATTTCACGATGGGCGTCATCACCCGCGCATAGGCGGCCTCGGCCGGATTGTTGCGGGCAGCGTCGAATGCCGTCGCCAGCCGGAAGGAGAGCGCAGTGGCCGCCGCCACATCCAGCGCCATGTCGGCGAGAACGCGCGTCATGATCGGTTGCGTGACCAGCATCTTGCCAAAAACCGAACGGCCACGGGCATAATGCACGGCTTCGGCAAGCGAGGCGCGCATCATGCCGGCGGAGGCAAGCGCGCAATCGAGCCGCGTCAGCGTCACCATGTCGAGAATGGTGCGGATGCCGCTGCCGGGATCGCCGAGCAGATAACCGAAGGCATCGGTGAATTCGACTTCGGCGGATGCGTTGGAGCGGTTGCCGAGCTTGTCCTTCAGGCGCTGGAAATGCAGGCCGTTCTTCGAACCGTCCTCCAGATAACGCGGCACGAGGAAGCAGCCCATGCCGTCGCCCATCTGGGCGAGCATGACGAAACCGTCGCTCATCGGCGCGGAGAGGAACCATTTGTGGCCGGACAGGCGATAGATGCCCTCGCCCACCCGCTCGGCCGTCGTGCGGTTGGCGCGCACATCCGTGCCGCCCTGCTTTTCCGTCATGCCCATGCCAATGGTGACGGCGGTTTTCTGCAGGGCCGGTTTCTGCGAAGAATCATATTTGCGCGAGAGAATCTTCGGCGCCCATTCCTTCTGCACGCGCGGCGAAGCCATGATGGCGGCAACGGAGGCGCTGGTCATGGTCAGCGGGCAAAGATGCCCGGCCTCCAGCTGCGAGGTCAGGTAGAATTTCGTGGCGCGAGCCTTGTGCTCATTGCCGCGCGTATCGGGAGAATTCTCCCAGACGCTGGAATGCAGGCCTGACGACATGGAACGACGCATCAGCGCATGCCAGGCGGGATGGAATTCCACCTGATCCAGACGCTCGCCGCGCGGGCCGTGGGTATGCAGCTGCGGCACGCCCTGATTGGCCATGCGCGCCAGCTCCTGCGCCTCATGCGACGTGACGTAGCGGCCGAGCTGGTCGAACTCATCCCTTAGATTGCGCGACAGTCCGGAAGTGAGGTCGACGATCAGCGGATCGGAACGATAGGCGTTGATACCGGACCAGAGGCTTGGCTGGTTCAGTTCGGCGAGCGTTTCTTCTGTCCGGGAATTCTGGGTCATCCGCTGCTTCTAGCTGTTTTGTACTGGCGTTGCATAGTGGGGTGATATTGCATAATTCCACCCGCAGGAAGCGATTGAGACGATTAAACCGCCGCTTTCAGCATTTTTCGGGAGTGATCCTGATTTAGGTATCCGGCCCGCAGAATACCAAACACGTTTCCGGCAAGATCAACGACAGTCCCCAAAAAAGCCGCGCAGAAGTTGCAGCAACAACCGGCGGGCATGCGGATAAACGCATTCTCCATAATCTGCGGCCGGATGTGGAACCTGCGGCAGGCTTTTTCGGTTGGCGACTTTGCTGAACGGCTGCACAGGGAGGAGACCATGGAGGCCAGCGTAAGAAAGCTCTTCGAGCGATATGAGCGATTTTTCAACAAGTCTCTCAAGGGTGACATGGATATGGAGGAGGTCGCCTCCCTCTACGCCTCCGACTTCATCGCCGCCTCCCCCGCCGGGGTGATGACCGGAAAGAACGATGACCACTTGAAGCAGGTCATGATGAAGGGTTACGAGCGCTACCGGACGATCGGAACGAAAGAGATGCGGATACGCGACATCCGTATCTCGCCCATCGACGACCATCATTGCCTTGCCCATGTTGCCTGGACGGCGACCTTTGATCGCAAGCGGCAACCGGATGTCGCAATCGATTTCGATGTTCATTACTTCGTCCAGAGGCTGGATGGGGCGCCGAAAGTTTTCGGCTGGGCGTCAGGCGACGAACAGGCGCTTTTGAAGGAGCATGGCATCGTCTGATGCCTGCGCCTTCCATCGTCGGGCCGTTTGCCTCGAGGGTTGGGGAAACATCGCCATGTTTTCATTTCAGGAGTTGCGGGCGCTTGCCCCGCGACCATGCAGTCTCTATAGAGCGCAGGACCGAATTCCGCCGCACTCCTGAGGCGTGTTCACAGCGAATGGGAGCGCGCGGATCAGCATTCGGGCGTTCCGGGCATTTTCACGGGAAAATGCGGCGCCCGTCAGGAGGCAAACCGCATGGTCTTCTTCCCCCATCGCCATCTCCTCGGCATCAAGGGGCTTTCCCACCAGGATATTACCCTGCTTCTCGACAAAGCCGACGAGGCGGTGAAAATCAGCCGCCAGCGCGAGAAAAAGACCTCGACGCTGCGGGGCCTGACGCAGATCAACCTGTTCTTCGAAGCCTCGACGCGCACGCAGTCCTCCTTCGAGCTTGCCGGAAAGCGCCTTGGTGCAGACGTGATGAACATGTCGGTCGGCAATTCCTCGGTGAAGAAGGGCGAAACGCTGATCGATACGGCGATGACGCTGAACGCCATGCGCCCGGATGTGCTGGTGGTTCGCCACTCCTCCGCCGGTGCGGCAGCGCTTCTCGCGCAGAAGGTTGCCTGCTCCGTCGTCAATGCCGGCGACGGCCAGCATGAGCACCCAACGCAGGCGCTGCTCGACGCGCTGACCATCCGCCGCGCCAAGGGCGAACTGTCCGGCATTACGGTGGCGATCTGCGGCGACGTGCTGCATTCGCGCGTCGCCCGCTCCAATATCATCCTGCTCAACCAGATGGGGGCGCGCGTTCGCGTCGTCGCCCCCGCCACGCTGCTGCCCTCCGGTATCCGCGACATGAGCGTCGAAGTCTTCCACGACATGAAGGAAGGGCTGAAGAACGCCGATGTGGTGATGATGCTGCGCCTGCAGCGCGAGCGCATGTCCGGCTCCTTCGTGCCTTCGGTGCGCGAATATTTCCATTATTACGGCCTCGATGCCGAAAAGCTGAAAGCGGCGAAGGAGGATGCGCTGGTCATGCATCCCGGCCCGATGAACCGCGGCGTGGAAATCGCCTCCGACGTGGCCGACGGTCCGCAGAGCGTGATCGAGAGTCAGGTTGAAATGGGGGTTGCCGTGCGCATGGCGGTCATGGAAACCCTGCTTGTCTCGCAAAATCAGGGTGAGCGCGTATGAGTGCCGTTACCGTTCTCAACAATCTCCGCATCGTCGATCCGTCCCGTAATCTTGACGAGACCGGCAGTGTGATCATCGGCGCCGACGGCACCATTCTGGCGGCAGGCAAGGACGCCCATAATCAGGGCGCTCCCGAAGGGGCGACCGTTCGCGACTGCAAGGGTCTGCTGGCTGTTCCCGGTCTGGTGGACGCCCGTGTTTTCGTGGGTGAGCCGGGTGCCGAACACCGCGAAACCATTGAATCCGCCTCGCGCGCGGCAGCGGCCGGCGGTGTCACCAGCATCATCGTCATGCCCGATACCGATCCTGTTATCGATGACATCGCACTCGTCGAATATGTGAAAAAGACGGCGCGCGACAAGGCGCTCGTCAATGTGCATCCCGCAGCAGCACTCACCAAGGGTCTGAACGGCGAGGAAATGACCGAATTCGGCATGCTGAAGGAAGCCGGCGCGGTGGCCTTCACCAATGGCCGCAAGGCGCTCTCCGACACGCTGGTGCTGCGTCGCGCCATGACCTATGCGCGCGAACTGGGCGCTGTCATCGCGCTCGAGACGCGCGACAAATATATCGGCGGCGGTGACATGAACGAGGGGCTTTTCGCGAGCTGGCTCGGGCTGTCGGGCGTTCCGAAGGAAGCCGAGATCATTCCGCTGGAGCGCGACCTGCGCATTGCCGGGCTGACGCAGGCGATCTACCACGCCGCCAAGATTTCCGTGCCCGAATCGGCGGAAGCGATCCGCGTTGCGCGGCAGCGGGGCGTCAAAGCCACCTGCGGCATCTCGATTAACCATCTGACGCTCAACGAGAACGATATCGGCGAATATCGCACCTTCTTCAAGCTCTCCCCGCCGCTGCGCGCCGAAGACGACCGCAAGGCCATGGTGGAGGCACTGAAGGACGGCACCATCGACATTATTGTCTCCTCGCACGACCCGCAGGATGTCGACACCAAGCGGCTGCCGTTTTCGGATGCGGCGAGCGGCGCGGTCGGGCTTGAAACCCTGCTGGCGGCGGCGCTGCGCCTGCACCATAGCGGCGAGGTTCCGCTGATGCGGCTGATCGATGCGCTCTCCACCCGCCCTGCGAAGATTTTCGGACTGGATGCCGGAACGCTGAAGGCGGGCGCAAAGGCCGATATCACGCTGATCGACCTCGACGAGCCGTGGCTCGTGGCAAAGGAACAGCTGGTCTCGAAATCCAAGAACACCCCGTTCGAGGATGCCCGTTTCAGCGGCCGCGCGGTTGCCACTTATGTGGCTGGCAAAGCCGTTCATTCCTTGGCATAAGATCACCGACAGAGATCACGCGGCCAGCGCGACAGAGGGGACGTTTGAATGAGTGCTTTGACTGACTGGCAGACGGCGCCTGCCCTTCTCGCGCTTTCAGCGCTGATCGGCTATCTGTTCGGTTCCATTCCTTTCGGCCTCATTCTTACCCGCATGGCGGGGCTGGGCGACGTGCGCAAGATCGGCTCCGGCAATATCGGCGCGACCAATGTGCTGCGCACCGGCAACAAGAAGCTCGCCGCCGCAACCCTGCTGCTCGACGCGCTGAAGGGCACGGCGGCGGTACTGGTCGCCAATGCGCTCTGGGGTTACGAAGCATCGCTGGTTGCCGGTTTCTTCGCCTTTCTGGGCCACCTGTTTCCGGTGTGGCTCGGCTTCAAGGGCGGCAAGGGTGTGGCGACCTATATCGGCGTGCTCTTGGGTGCCGCACCGCTGATGATGCTGGCCTTTGCGCTCATCTGGCTCGCGACCGCCTTCATCACCCGTTATTCCTCGCTGTCGGCGCTTTTGGCCATGCTGGTCATTCCCGTGGCTCTCTGGGTACTCGGACCTGAAAAGACGGCGTTGCTGGTGACGCTGTTGAGTGCGATTTCATGGTGGAAGCACCGCGAGAATATCGCGCGCCTGCTGGCGGGCACTGAAAGCAGGATCGGGCAAAAGGGCTGAGACCCATTTAAGGATATGCCATGCCGCATGAGGAAACGACACGGCAGGGCATAGAGCTTTCCGCGCGGCAACGGGTCGCGTGGCTGAGGCTGATCCGCAGCGACAATATCGGCCCCGTTACCTTTCGCGAACTCATCAATCATTTCGGCAGCGCCGAAAAGGCGCTCGATGCCCTGCCCGAGCTTTCAAGGCGCGGCGGCTCGTCGCGCAGCCCACGCATCGCCACACAGGCGGAGGCGGAAGACGAAATCGAGACCGCGGAGAAATTCGGCGCGCGTTTCGTCGGCATCGGCGAGCCGGATTACCCGCCTGCCCTGCGGCAGCTGGATGGCGCGCCGCCGCTGATCGCCATGAAAGGATCGGCAGCGACCGCGACAAGACCGAGCGTCGGCATCGTCGGCTCGCGCAACGCCTCCATCAACGGCGCGAAATTCGCCGCCATGCTGGCGCGCGATTGCGGCCGCGCCGGCTATAGCATCGCTTCGGGGCTGGCGCGTGGCATCGATGCGGCCGCACACCGGGCAAGCCTTGCAACCGGCACGGTCGCCATGCTGGCCGGCGGCCTCGACCGCCCCTATCCGCAGGAAAATTTCGGGCTTTTGCAGGAGATATACGATCAGGGCGGCGCGACGATCAGCGAAATGCCCTTTGGCTGGGAACCGCGCGCCCGCGATTTTCCCCGCCGCAACCGATTGATCTCCGGCGTCTCTCTCGGTGTCGTCATCGTCGAAGCGGCGGAGCGCTCCGGCTCGCTGATAACGGCAAGGCTTGCCGGAGAAGCGGGACGGCTGGTTTTTGCCGTGCCCGGCTCCCCGCTCGATGCACGCTGCGAGGGCACCAACCGGCTGATCAAGGAAGGCGCGATGCTGACCACGGGCGCGGCCGATATTCTGGAAGCGCTGCGACCGCTGATGGAGCCGCAATTGCCCTATGAACGCAAGATCGAGGAACCGAGATCCGACACCGAGATGTCACCACCAGGGGACGACGAGCGCAGCATCATCGCCGCCGCTCTCGGTCCCTCGCCCGTGGAAACGGACGATATCATCCGTCACACAGGTTTTTCCGCTGCAACCGTTCACCTGGTGCTGCTGGAGCTTGATATTGCGGGACGTCTAAACCGGCATGCCGGGGGGCGTGTGTCGCTCTTCATCGCGGATTGACAGCTTGCGCCGTCCGCTCTGGATATCGCCGACTTCGACATAGGCCATCTCGATCAGATAACACAGCATGTCGGCCCCCTCACGGCTTGCGACCTGCCGCAGTTCCGCGAGCATCTGGCGAATGTAAGCCAAGTTCTCTCTGGTCCCTTCATTATCGGCATTATTGTTTGTTGCGTTGGGGACCATATATCTATCCTGCAAAATTTGCCTGAAACGAAGAGCAATAAGTCGATTCAAATGATGTTGCCCATCATAACCAATTTACCAAAGATTGCAATACAACAATAGATTATCCATAGGTTGCAATCACCTTGAAGCGATAAAATCGGCCTTGCCTCTTGACCCGCGCGCATTACCTGTCCATGTCGAAATATAAAGAAGGCGAATTGCGGCATTGCGCCGTGACCCGGCCACGTTAACGGACCAGTTCCAGAGAAAAACAATATGAATGTCGTCGTCGTAGAATCTCCTGCCAAAGCCAAGACGATCAACAAGTATCTTGGCTCGGGCTACAAGGTTCTTGCATCCTTTGGCCACGTCAGAGACCTTCCTGCCAAGGACGGATCGGTGCTGCCCGACCAGGATTTCGAAATGTCCTGGGAGGTCGACAGCGCATCCGCCAAGCGCATGAAGGATATTGCCGATGCGGTAAAATCCTCCGACGGCCTCATTCTCGCAACCGACCCGGATCGCGAAGGCGAGGCCATCTCCTGGCACGTTCTCGATCTTTTGAAGAAAAAGCGCGTCCTCGGCGACAAGCCGGTGAAGCGCGTGGTCTTCAACGCCATCACCAAGAAGGCCGTGCTGGATGCCATGGCGAACCCGCGCGACATCGACGTGCCGCTGGTCGACGCCTATCTCGCCCGCCGCGCGCTGGATTATCTGGTCGGCTTCAACCTGTCGCCGGTGTTGTGGCGCAAGCTGCCCGGCGCGCGTTCCGCCGGCCGCGTTCAGTCGGTTGCGCTGCGTCTCGTCTGCGACCGCGAATCCGAGATCGAGCGTTTCGTCTCAGAGGAATACTGGAACATCAGCGCGCTTCTGAAGACACCGCGCGGTGACGAATTCGAAGCCAAGCTGGTTTCGGCCGATGGCAAGCGCCTGCAAAGCCGCTCGATCAAGACCGGAGATGATGCGAACCGGCTGAAGGCGCTGCTGGAAGGCGCGAGCTATGCGGTCGAAAGCGTCGAGGCGAAACCGGTCAAGCGCAATCCCGGCCCGCCCTTCACCACTTCGACGCTGCAGCAGGCGGCCTCCTCGCGCATGGGCTTTTCCGCCTCGCGCACCATGCAGGTGGCGCAGAAGCTTTACGAAGGCATCGATATCGGCGGCGAGACCGTCGGTCTGATCACCTATATGCGTACCGACGGCGTGCAGATGGCCCCGGAGGCGATCGATGCCGCCCGCCGCGCCATTGGCGAGCAGTTCGGCGGCCGTTATGTGCCCGAAAAGGCGCGCTTCTATTCCACCAAGGCCAAGAATGCCCAGGAAGCGCACGAGGCGATCCGCCCGACCGATTTCAACCGCACGCCGGATCAGGTGAAGCGTTACCTCGATCCCGATCAGCTGCGTCTTTATGACCTGATCTGGAAGCGCGGCATTGCGAGCCAGATGGCCTCGGCGGAAATCGAGCGGACCACGGTGGAAATCCTTGCCAGCAATGGCGGCGAAAAGGCAGGCCTGCGCGCCGTCGGCTCTGTCATCCGCTTCGACGGTTTCATCGCCGCCTATACCGACCAGAAGGAAGATGGCGAACAGAGCGATGACGGTGACGACGAAGGCCGTCTGCCGCCGATCAACGAGCGCGAGAACCTCGCCAAGCAGAAGATCAACGCCAGCCAGCACTTCACCGAACCGCCGCCGCGTTATTCGGAAGCCTCGCTGATCAAGAAGATGGAAGAACTCGGCATCGGCCGTCCTTCCACCTATGCGGCGACGCTGAAGACGCTGAGCGATCGTGAATATATCGTCGTCGACAAGCGCAAGCTGATCCCGCATTCGCGCGGACGGCTGGTGACGGCTTTCCTCGAAAGCTTCTTCACCAAATACGTCGAATATGATTTCACCGCAGCGCTTGAAGAAAAACTCGACCGCATTTCCGCCGGCGAACTGGACTGGAAGCAGGTTCTGCGCGATTTCTGGAAGGATTTCTTCGCCCAGATCGAAGACACCAAGGAACTGCGTGTCACCAACGTTCTGGATGCGCTGAACGAGGTTCTGGCGCCGCTGGTCTTCCCCAAGCGCGAGGACGGTTCCGATCCGCGCATCTGTCAGGTTTGCGGCACCGGCAATCTTTCGCTGAAGCTCGGCAAATACGGCGCTTTCGTCGGTTGCTCCAACTATCCGGAATGCAACTACACCCGCCAGCTGACCTCGGACGGTTCGGAAGCGGAAGCTGCGGCTTCGAACGAGCCGAAGGCGCTGGGTGCCGATCCGATGACCGGCGAGGAGCTGACGCTGCGCTCCGGCCGTTTCGGGCCCTATATCCAGCGCGGTGACGGCAAGGAGGCCAAGCGCTCCTCGCTGCCCAAGGGCTGGAAGCCTGAGGATATCGACCACGAAAAGGCCTTAGCGCTCATCAACCTGCCGCGCGATATCGGCAAGCATCCGGAAACCGGCAAGATGATTTCCGCCGGCCTGGGCCGCTACGGGCCGTTCCTGCTGCATGACGGTTCCTATGCGAATCTCGAAAGCATCGAGGACGTGTTCTCTATCGGCCTCAACCGTGCCGTGACCGTGATTGCCGAAAAGCAGAGCAAGGGACCGGGCCGCGGCCGCAGCGGCACGCCGGCTGCGCTGAAGGAACTTGGCGACCATCCAGATGGCGGCGCGATCACCGTTCGCGACGGGCGTTATGGCGCTTACGTCAACTGGGGCAAGGTCAACGCCACCATTCCGAAGGGTCAGGACCCGGCTTCGGTGACGCTGGACGAGGCGCTGGTGCTGATCGCCGAGCGCATCGCCAAGACCGGCACCGGCGGCAAGCCTGCCAAGGGCAGGAAGACGGCTGCCAAGAAGGCCGATGGTGACGCCGCCGCAAAGCCGAAGGCGACCAAGGCCAAGGCGGCAACGAAGAGCAAGACGGCCGCCAAGCCGAAGGCAGCGGCCAAACCCAAGAAGGCAGCAGAGTGAGCAAAGCGCCGCGTCAGAGACAGGGTTCAGCCAGCGACGGTTTCGGACGCACCGGGCGCGGCAAGCGGGTGAGTGAAGGTGAAGGCATCATCCATGGTGAGGTGCCTTCCCGCGAGGTGCTGCTGAAATTCATCGCCGACCATCCGCAACAGGCCTCCAAGCGGGAAATCGCCAAGGCTTTCGGGCTGAAGGGTGAAAACCGCGTGGTTCTCAAAGCGCTGCTGAAAGAGCTTGAAACCGACGGCATGGTGCAGAAGAGCCGCAAGTCGCTGACGCGGCCGGGCGGCCTGCCGCCGGTCACGGTTCTCGATATCACCACCCGCGACAAGGACGGCGAATTGATCGGCCGCCCGGCCGAATGGCCGGAGGATATGGGTGCGGCGCCGGCCGTGCTCATCCGCCAGTCATCGCAGGATCGCGGCAAGAAGGCGCCCGCGGCGGGTCTTGGCGACCGCATTCTGGCGAAAATCTTCCCCTCCAAGGAAAGCTCCGGCCCGGCCTATACGGCCCGCGTCGTGAAGCTGATCGACCGCCGGCAGAATGCTCTGCTCGGCGTGTTCAAGGAGACGGCGGGCGGTGGCGGACGGCTGATGCCGATCGACCGGCGCGGCGAGGAAATGGTCATCGACCCCGATGGCGTCGGCGATGCGAAAGACGGCGACCTGATCGAGGTGGAAACCTCGCGCAACAGCGGCCGTTACGGGCTGACGCGCGCCAAGGTCCTGTCGGTCATCGGCTCCGTTGCCTCGGAAAAGGCGATCTCGATGATCGCGATCCATTCCCACGGCATTCCGCATATCTTCCCCTCGAACGTTCTTGCCGAGGCGGATGCCGCCAAGGCGGCCAGCATGTCGCACCGCGAGGACTGGCGCGACCTGCCGCTCATCACCATCGATCCGGCCGACGCCAAGGATCATGACGATGCGGTCTATGCCGAGCCCGACACGTCGCCCGACAATCCTGACGGTGTCATCGTCACCGTCGCCATTGCCGATGTCTCCTGGTATGTGCGTTCCGGTTCGCCGCTGGACCGCGAAGCGCTGAAGCGCGGCAACTCCGTCTATTTCCCCGACCGCGTCGTGCCGATGCTGCCGGAGCGCATTTCCAACGATCTCTGCTCGCTGAAAGAAGGCGTCGACCGCCCTGCCCTTGCGGTGCGGATGATCTTTTCGAAGGAAGGCCGCAAGGCCGGCCACACCTTCCACCGCATCATGATGAAGAGCGCTGCCAAGCTCTCCTACAGCCAAGCTCAGGCGGCCATCGACGGACGGCCGGATGACAAGACCGGGCCGCTGCTGGAACCCATCCTGAAGCCGCTATGGCACGCCTATGCGGTGATGAAGCGCGGCCGCGACCGCCGCCAGCCGCTGGAACTCGACATGCCGGAGCGCAAGATCCAGCTGCGACCAGACGGCACGGTGGACAAGGTCGTCATCCCCGAACGTCTCGATGCGCATAAGCTGATCGAGGAAATGATGATCCAGGCGAATGTCGCCGCCGCCGAGACGCTGGAAAAAAAGAAGCAGCCGCTGGTCTATCGCGTCCATGATGCGCCCACACTTTCCAAGCAGGAAGTGCTGCGCGAATTCCTCGGCACCATCGGCATTTCCATGGCCAAGGGTGCGGCGATGCGCGCCAATTCCTTCAACGGCATTCTGGCCCGCGCGCTCGATACGCCGCACCAGATCATGGTCAACGAGATGGTGCTGCGCAGCCAGAGCCAGGCGATCTACAGCCCGGAGAATATCGGCCATTTCGGCCTCAACCTGATGAAATATGCGCATTTCACCTCGCCTATCCGCCGTTATGCCGACCTCATCGTGCATCGCGCGCTGGTGGGGTCGCTTGGCCTCGGCGAAGGCGGCATCACACCGCAGGAAGAGGCGACGCTGGACGATATCGCCGCCGAAATCTCGACCTTCGAGCGGCGCGCCATGGCAGCAGAGCGCGATACCGTCAACCGGCTGATCGCGCATCATCTCTCCGAACGGGTGGGCGAAGAATTCGAGGGCCGCGTCTCCGGTGTCACCAAGGCGGGACTTTTTGTCGCGCTTCCGCAATTTGGCGCGGACGGCTTTGTTCCTATATCTACACTCGGAACCGACTATTTCCTTTACGATGAGGCCCATCAGGCCCTGACAGGAGAGAAGACGGGCCTCGGATACCAGCTTGGCGACACGGTTCAGGTGCGGCTTGCGGAA
Organism: Agrobacterium sp. 22-226-1; assembly: GCF_053522345.1. Taxonomy (NCBI): domain Bacteria; kingdom Pseudomonadati; phylum Pseudomonadota; class Alphaproteobacteria; order Hyphomicrobiales; family Rhizobiaceae; genus Agrobacterium; species Agrobacterium sp. 22-226-1. Next base: position 50,955 of record NZ_JBNWCP010000003.1, on the reverse strand, counting down.
GCGGTGCCTTTGGCAGGCGCGCTTCGTTTCGATATGCTGAGCCCGGGGCGCAAGATGCCGGTCGGCTCGCGGTCGTTCCACAAGGCAGGCCGGCGGACATCGCGTCCTGCCGCAAAGCCCGGGACTCGACCGCCCAGAAGGCGACGATAACAAGACCGCTTCAGGCGGTTGAAAAACGGGAGAAGGACTTAAGGATGAGTGCACATCAGGGCTCGGAAACAGTCACCTTCGGAGACGATAGTGCGGAACGGCCGCTTGGCCGCTCGATCATGCGGGGAATGGCCAATCGCTGTCCTGCGTGCGGCAGCGGACGCCTGTTCCGGGCCTTTCTGAAGCCGGTGGACGCCTGTGCCGCCTGCGGCGAAGAAATGCACCACCACCGGTCCGATGACCTGCCGCCCTATATTTCCATCGTCATCATCGGCCATATCGCCGTCGGCGGTTTCATGATGACCGATATGGTGTTCTCCGTTCCCATGTGGGTGCATTTCGCCATCTGGGTGCCGATCACCATTCTCGCCGCACTTTTGACGCTGCAACCCATCAAGGGCGGCGTCATAGGCCTGCAATGGGCGCTGAAGATGCACGGCTTCGACCGAAAACAGCAAAAAGCGCAGATCGACGGCTCGTCTCACTGACGGCGGGCGGGATCTTGCACGTGACTCAGCTTCCCCGGCGTGCCGAAACCGCGAGCGCGCCCATGCGGCCGCGCGACGCCGCCTCCATCATTCTGTTCGACCGTTCCGGCTCGCAGCTCAGGGTGCTGATGGGCCAGCGCAGCAGCGCCCATGTCTTCATGCCGGGCGCCTATGTGTTTCCCGGCGGCAAACGCGATCCGCGAGACCATGCGCTGCCCTTTTCCGGCGATCTGCATCCCGCCGTCCTCCACAGCCTCACCGCCTCCGCAGCGCGGCGGCTGAGCGCTGCCGGCGCGAGAGCTTTGGCGCTCGCCGCCGCGCGCGAGCTTTTCGAGGAAACCGGCGTGGATCTCGGCTTGAGCACCAGGGGTCCCGATCTTTCCCGTTTCCGATATGTGGCCCGCGCCATCACCCCACCCGGCAATGTGCGGCGCTACGACACGCGATTCTTCTGCTGTTATGCCGACGAATTGCGGCTGGATACCCGGCTAACCCGTGATTCCGACGAGTTGCACAATGTGCAATGGCTTGACATGACAGACCTTTCCGGTCTGAACATGCCGAAAATCACGCGCACGGTTCTCGAAGATGTCACAAAACTCATGATAGGTGATCCCTCATTGCCCTTTGAAAGCCCCGCGCGGCTCTATATCACGCGCCACGGCCGGTTCATTCGAGACTTTGTATAAAGGCCGTCATGTCACAAATGAAATGCGAAGAAGCGGACGCCATTCACTGGCCCTCACTGATCGCCGCCATTTCCGCCATCAGTGCGGTGGGCGTCGCCATCGGCCTCGGCCTTCCGCTCCTGTCGATCATCCTTGAGAAGCGCGGCATCTCTTCCACCATGATTGGGGTGAATTCGGCCATGGCCGGCGTCGCGGCGATGATGGCGGCCCCCGTGACCACCAAGATCGCCCATGATTTCGGCGTGGCGCGAACCATGCTGTTCGCAGTCGTCGTTTCGGCGCTGAGCGCGCTCGGTTTTTATTTCGCCGAAGCCTTCTGGATGTGGTTTCCGCTGCGAATCGTTTTCCACGGCGCCACCACCACGCTTTTCATTCTCTCCGAATACTGGATCAACATGACCGCACCGCCCAGGAAGCGCGGCATGGTTCTCGGCATCTACGCCACCGGCCTTGCGGTTGGATTCGCGGTCGGTCCGCTGCTGTTTTCCGTCGTCGGCAGCGAAGGCATATTGCCGTTTCTGGTCGGCGCGGCGATCATCCTGCTCGCCGCGATCCCGATCTTCATGGCGCGCGGCGAAAGCCCGGAGCTGGACGAACGGCCCAACCACCATTTCGTCCGTTATGTCTGGCTGGTGCCCATGGCGTCCGCGGCTGCCTTCGTCTTCGGCTCGGTGCAGGCCGGCGGCCTTTCGCTGTTTCCGATCTATGCGACGCGGGAGGGCTTCAACGAATCGCAGGCAGCGCTTCTCCTCACCGTGATGGGCATCGGCAATATGGTCTTCCAGATACCGATCGGCCTGCTTTCGGACCGGATGAAAGACCGGAGGACGATGCTGGGGCTGATGGCCTTTGCCGGCGTCTGCGGCACGCTGGCGCTGCCTTTCCTGGTGGAAAGCTGGCTTCTGGTGGCGGCTCTGCTGCTGTTCTGGGGCGGGCTGGTCTCGGGCATGTATACTGTCGGCCTCACCCATCTCGGATCGCGCCTGAAAGGCGCCGATCTGGTCGCCGCCAATGCCGCCTTCATCTTCTGTTACGCCATGGGCACCATTGCGGGGCCGCAGGCCGTGGGCATTTCCATGGACCTTGCCGGAACCGACGGCTTTGCCTGGTCGCTGGCGGTATTTTTCGGGCTTTACGTGGTGCTTTATATCGTCCGTTTTGTTTTCCGGGCAAAACATGCTTGACTTTTCAGGCGCGATACGTAGTTTCGCGCCAGATTTAGCCGAGGTGAGAAGCGCCTGCGGCTTCTCTTTTGTTTAAAGGCAGGACGACCATGGCGAAAGCTACAACAATCAAGATCAAGCTGCTGTCGACAGCCGACACCGGTACCTTCTACGTCACCACCAAGAACAGCCGTACGTTCACGGACAAGATGACGAAGACGAAGTACGACCCGGTTGTACGCAAGCACGTTGAATTCAAGGAAACCAAGATCAAGTAATTTCTTGATCGGGTCTCCGACAAAAGCGCGCCCAACGGGCGCGTTTTTTGTTTGTGCCGAGGGAAGGAGGCTGCCACAAGCCTCTTCGCGCCCAGAGGCTTTGCAAGCGGCCAATAAGCCCCGCCTCCCCGCTGCCTCGGAAATTGCCGCCGTTACTGGCAAGCGCGCAAGCAGCCATTGGTAAGCCGACCATATGGCCTGACGCCCCATCCGCCGCCGCAATCATTCAGGTGCTCGGAAGAAGTATCCCAAGGGCTACGCATCCGCCCCTGCCTCGTATCACGACCTCGCACATGACGTGAACGAAGACGACCGCACAAGCCGCTACGCTGCGACACGCGCACCACGAACAGGCAATTTTCGGGAAGAAGGCGGTCGGCCAACGATGCGATTACGGCACGAGGAACCGATTCGGACATCGTCAGCCGACCGACCCCACGATTCAGGAGATGCGGCGGACCTGAGCATCATGGGGCATTCAAACTACGCAATACCAGCCCCTGACGAGCGAAATCGCGACGGCTAAGCCGCTATCATTCATCATCACAAGACGGATAAACCGCCAGAAGAACTGTTACTCTCAATAGGGAGTGTGCGCAGAAGTAAAATAAAAATCAACAAATTCTTAAGCCAGAGATACATCACCTGGGAAACATGGTTAAGTATACAAAGCTGGCACACTATAGTTGCCGGAGAGATTGAATTCAACGTATTTTTCAACTTGAACTCTATTTATATCGCCAATCTGCATCTTTTCATTGCAAAGCGATAAAATACATCCAAGGTCAATGGCTTGCAGTCTCGCGACGCCCGCCCCGTATCCCCGAATAACTATTTCGCCGGGATATGACGGAGAGATTGCGCAATATTCTTAGTTAATCCGCCGCTGACGCTCAGGCAGCGGCGGCAACGACGCGGTTGCGACCAGCGTGTTTCGCCTCGTAGAGCGCCTTGTCGGCCTGCTTCAGGATTTCATCCGGTGCGCCGAAGGCGCCACTGCTGGTGGCGATACCGAGGGAGGCGGTAATGCTCAATTCCCGGTCGATGGAACGAACATAAAAAGGCTTGTCCTCCACGATCGCCCGCAGGCGCTCCGCGACGCTTGCCGCAAGCTCCGTCGGCGTATCGGGCATGACGACGACGAACTCCTCCCCGCCATAACGGCAGGCGAGATCCGCGCCGCGCACCGTGCTGCGGATGCGCGCTGCAAATTCCCGCAGCACCTCATCGCCGACATCGTGGCCATAGGTGTCGTTGACCAGCTTGAAGCGGTCTATATCGGTCATGCAGATCGAAATTGGGCGGCCGCGAACGGCAGCACGGTCGAAGAGTATCTTCAGGTGGTTGTCGAGATAACGGCGATTGTTGAGGCCGGTCAGCCCGTCGACAATGGCGAGTTCCATCGTGTGCTGGAGATTGAGCCGCAGATGCTCGTTGTAGCGCTTGCGCCTGATCTGCGTCAGCGAGCGCGCGACGAGTTCGTTCGGATCGATCGGGCGGAGAATGTAATCATTCACCCCGAGATCGAGCGCCCGCGCCACCATATCGTCCGCCCCCTGTTCCGCCACCAGAAGCAGCGGCAGGAAACGGGTGCGTTCCAGCGAGCGAAGCTGTGAGCACAGCCTCAGCGGATCGTAATTCTCGAAATTGGAATTGACGATGACGAGCTCGAACGGATTGCCCGCGGCCTTGAGCAAGGCCGCCTGCGGCTCGGTGACGGCATCGACCTCCGCAACCGGCTTCAGCGCCCGCACGATACGTTCCTGCGAGCTGGCGCGGCCATCCGCAACCAGCACGCGGCCGGGCGTCTGCATCAGGCCATCGCTGCGCAGCATCTCCTCGATGCCGATCTGCCGTGCGGTTTCGGCGCGCAGCCGCAATTCGTCGCTGACGGCCTTGAGGCGCACGAGGCTTTTGACACGGGCGATGAGTTGAAGGTCGTTGACCGGCTTGGTGAGAAAATCGTCGGCGCCGGCCTTGAGGCCGCGCACGCGGTCTGACGGCTGATCGAGTGCCGTGACCATCACCACCGGAATATGTGCGGTATTCGGATTGGCCTTCAGCCTTTCGCAGACCTCGAAACCATCCATGCCCGGCATCATGATATCGAGCAAGATGATATCGACCTGCTCTTCGTCGCAGATCGCCAGCGCCTTGAAACCATCCTCGGCGGTGACGACATCGAAATATTCCGCCAGAAGACGGGCTTCAAGAAGCTTCACATTGGCCGGAATATCGTCAACAACCAGAACTCTCGCCGTCATAACCGTTCCCCAGTCGCCTCACGCATCGCCCAGATAAGTCTTGATGACTTCGATGAACTTCGGAACGGAAATCGGCTTCGACACATAGGCCTCGCATCCGCCCTGGCGGATCCGTTCCTCATCGCCCTTCATGGCGAAAGCCGTGACCGCGATGACCGGAATGACATGCAACTCGTCATCTTCCTTCAGCCACTTCGTCACCTCCAGCCCCGAAACTTCCGGCAGCTGGATATCCATGAGGATGAGGTCCGGGCGGTGCTTGCGGGCGAGATCGAGCGCTTCCATACCGTTGCGCGTCTGGATGGTCGTATAACCGGACGCCTCGATCAGGTCGCGAAAGAGCTTCATGTTCAGCTCGTTGTCTTCGACTATCATGACCTGCTTGGGCATGGTGAGCAGTCCCCGTTTCGCTTTGAAACCTTCATCCAGACATATAAGTTGCCAGAGAACCGATTCCATCGTCCATTTGTTGCGCAAGGCTAGAGGGATTTGGTTTCAAAATAGGTAACTTCGGGGAAGAAATGCTGCGCGATACGAAAAACAAAGGCAATGCCGGCCAGGATCCGCAAGAAACGGCAGCCGCCATACTTGGCTGGCTGGCAAACGAACCGGAAATGCTGGCGCGTTTTCTGGCGCTGAGCGGGTTGCAGGCCAATATGCTGCGCCAGGCCGTCAACGATCCCGGCTTTCTTGCCGGCCTCACCGATTTTCTGATGAGCCATGAACCGGACCTGATGGCGTTTTGCGCCGCGACCGATACTTCCCCCGAAACAGTGGCGGCCGCCTGGCATCACTTTTCCGGGCCGGGGCTGGATTCGGGCGTGTATTGACGGGTCGCCAGCCGGAGGCGGTCAGCGTTTCAGCAATGTGCGGGCATAGGATTCCAGCACCGCATTCATACGCGTCTGGTATCCCTTGCCGGTGGATTTATAAGCCTCGACGACGGACTTCTTGACCCTCAGCGTGATCTGCTGCGTCCCTTCCGGCTCCACGAGTTTTGCGTTCGCCCAGAAGCGCTCATCCAGTTCGGGAATATCGCTGTAGTCAATCTTCTCGTCAGGCAAGGCTGCCAGTTCTTCAAGACTCAGTTCTTTTTCGTATTTCTTCGTCATAACGTTTCCTTTCGCGGCGGTTTGCCGGCCGGGCGGAGATGATGCGGGTTTTACCGGCACGATCGGTATGGATGACCGCCAGAAATACTATTCCTTCGATCTGCCCTATGCTGTGATAGCGCGTCTCTCCATAGGCCCCGCGCTCATCGACCCATGAAAGAACCGCACCCTCGAAGATTCGAATCGCAGTCTGAAATCCGACGCCATGCTTTCGGATGTTGGACCTGTTTTTCTCTTCATCCCATTCGAACATGCGTAAAAAATCATCTACAATTGTAACTACAAATATGGGTGAAGATCAAATATTTCTCTACGATATGCAAGTTTTCCATGTGCCGGGGTTTTCAAATCCGGGCTTTGTCGCGAACGCCCCTTGAGCCGTTGTCACGGCCGGAGTATGGTCGGCACGTTCTGGTTTTGTTTTCGGCCCATGTCCACGTCGCAACCCTATGATCCCGGTTTTTGCCGCGACTGTCTGGCCGGCCAGCCAGAGGGGCTGAGGCGTTGCCGCGCCTGTGGCAGCCCGCGGCTTGTTTATCATGCCGAACTCTACGATCTGAGCATTGCCCATATCGACTGCGACGCCTTTTATGCCTCCGTTGAAAAACGGGACAACCCGGAACTGGCCGACAAGCCTGTGATCGTTGGCGGCGGCAAACGTGGGGTGGTTTCCACCGCCTGTTATATCGCCCGCATTCACGGCGTGCGTTCCGCCATGCCCATGTTCAAGGCACTGGAAGCCTGTCCTGACGCCATCGTCATCAAGCCGGATATGGAAAAATACAGCCGTGTCGGACGCGAAATCCGGGCGATGATGCAGGAATTGACGCCGCTGGTGCAGCCGCTTTCCATTGACGAGGCGTTTCTCGATCTTTCCGGCACCGAGAAGCTGCATCACGATCCACCGGCCCGTGTGCTGGCGAAATTCGCTAGGCGCGTGGAAAAGGAAGTGGGGGTGACCGTTTCAGCCGGGCTTTCCTATTGCAAATTTCTGGCTAAGGTCGCGTCCGACCTGCAAAAGCCGCGCGGCTTTTCGGTGATCGGCGAAACGGAGGCGCTGTCCTTTCTGGCGACACGACCGGTGACGACCATCTGGGGCGTGGGCAAGGCCTTTGCGGCGACGCTGGAGGCTGACGGTATCCGCATGATCGCGCAGCTGCAGGAGATGGAGGAAAGCGAGCTGATGCGCCGCTATGGCGTGATGGGGCAACGCCTCTTCCGGCTCTCGCGCGGCATTGACGAGCGGCATGTGCACAATAACGACCCCGTCAAAAGCGTGTCTTCCGAAACCACATTCTTCAACGATATTTCCCGCCATGAGGATCTGGTGCCGATCCTGCGCTCGCTTTCCGAAAAGGTTGCCTGGCGGCTGAAAAAGAGCGGCATTGCCGGCCAGACGGTGGTGCTGAAGATGAAGACGGCAGACTTCAAGCTCCGCACCCGCAACCGCAAGCTGGACGACCCCACGCAGCTTGCCGACCGGATTTTCCGCACCGGCCTTTCGCTGCTGGAAAAGGAAACGGACGGCACCAGGTTCCGCCTCATAGGCATCGGCGTCAGCGATCTGCGCGATGCGGGCCTCGCCGATCCGCCCGATCTTGTCGACAAACAGGCGGGGCGCCGGGCAGCGGCGGAAGCGGCGATGGACAAGCTGCGCGACAAGTTCGGCAAGGGCAGCGTCGAGACCGGCTACACGTTCGGAACGCGCAAATAACAGTTGCGGGATTGTGCGACAGGTCGCGCAATCCTGTCCTGGCCGCCTCGCGACGGATATATTTTAGATTTTACACAAATTAGTGATGTTGCGGATGATCGGTCCTTAAACTTCATTAAACTTCGCATGATTGAGTGAGGCAAGTTTTGTACATGTGGTGTATTGCGTCATGTCCCTCCGCCTCCGTCTTATGGCTGGCATGCTGTCGGCCAGCATTCTTGCCTTTCCGGCGCTTGCCGCTGACAGCAGGTCCCTGCAGATACTGGTATCGAAAAGCGACCAGTCGCTTTCGCTTTATGAGAACGGCGAGATCGTCGCCACCTCGAAAGTCTCCACCGGCAAGGCCGGGCATGAGACACCGAGCGGCATCTTCTCGATTCTGGAAAAGCGCAAATACCACGAGTCGAATATCTACTCGGCCGCGCCCATGCCCTTCATGCAGCGGCTGACATGGTCCGGCATCGCGCTGCACGAAGGCAAGGTGCCGAACTATCCGGCCTCGCACGGCTGCGTGCGCCTGCCGTCCAAATTCGCGAAGTCTCTCTTCGGAGACACCAAGACCGGCGTGCATGTCATCATCACCGACCGGCCGGTCTCGCTGCGCTTTGTGCAGCATCCGGCGCTGTTTCAGCCGCGCGACGATGCCGATGACGGCAAGCTGCTTCTTTCGGATGTGGAATTGCGCCCGGCGACTTTCGATGCGGCTTTGGGGACGGTCGAGGTTGCCGTCAATGAAAAGACCCAGGCCCTCAAGCCGGCGGCGAAGACCAGGGAGCCCTCGCCCCTGCGCATTCTCATCACCCGGCGCGGCGAGCGGGAAAAGGTGATGGATATTCAGACCGTGCTGACCCGCCTCGGCTTCGATGCCGGTTCAGCCGATGGTTATGCCGGGGAAATGACGATCAGCGCCATCAATGGTTTCAAGCGCTGGAAGGGGCTGAAAACCACCGGCCCGCTCCTGACCGACGCCTTCGTGACGGCGCTTTATGCCTCCGCCGGTGAAGACCATCCCCCGACCGGCCAGATCATGGTACGACAGGATTTCAAGCCGCTGTTCGAAGCCGCCATCGACATCAAGGACCCGGAAGTGGCGCTCGGAACCCATTTCTTCGAAGCCGTATCCGTGGATCGCGCCGCCGGAACCGCCGAATGGAACGGCGTGACGCTGGGAAACCATCTGCCGGCGGCGGCCCGCAAGCGGCTCGGCATCTCCGTTACCGAAGCGCCGGGCGGCTTCGATCAATTGAGCGCCGTACTCGGCCGCCTCGAAATTCCCACGGAAATACGCAGCCGGATCGAACAGGAGCTTTCAAGCGGCAGCTCGATCACCGTTTCCGATATCAGTCACCAGCTGGAGACAGGCACTGGAACGGACTTCATCACCGTGACTAAATAAGGGCCGGTATGAGCGATGTGTGAGGCCTCAAGCCTCACACCAGTTCCACATCGACGACACCGGGCGCGGACCGCAGCGCAGCGGCGATTTCCGGCGAGATGCGGTATTTCTCCGTCAGCTCCACCTCGATCTCGCGGCTGCCCTCATCCTTGATGACGATGAAATAGACAGACCCATCGCCTTTCGTATTGAGGTGGCGGGCCACCGTTTTCAGCGGGCCGGAATCGCGCACATAAACACGCAACGCCTTCTGCATCTGCACGGATTTCTCTTCCAGCGACTGTGCCGTCTGGATACGCAGGCCGATGCCTTCCGGACGCTCTTCCGCCTGCACGGTGATGACCAGCGATTTACCGACCTCGAGCAGATCGCGGAACTGGCCGAGCCCTTCGGAAAACAGCACCGCCTCATATTGGCCCGATGCGTCCGAGAAGGTGACGATACCCATCTTGTTGCCGGTGCGGGTCTTGCGCTCCTGCTTGCCTGTCACCGTGCCGGCCAGACGCCCGGCAGTTGCGCCCTGTTTCACCGCGGCGGAAAAATCCGCGAAATTCTGCACCCGCAGCTTTTCCAGCACGGGGCGGTAGGTATCGAGCGGATGGGCGGTGAGGTAAAAACCGAGCACCTGATATTCACGCAGCAGCTTTTCGGAGGCGAGCCACGGCTGGAAGGCGGGAAGGACCAGCTTTTCCGGACCGCTTCCGCTACCAGAACCAAACATATCCGATTGCCCAACTGCACGATCATTCTGCGCCATCTGCGCATAACCGATGATACGATCCAGCCCTCCGATCAGCTCGGCGCGGTCGCGGCCGAAACAATCGAAAGCGCCGGCATTGATCAGGCTTTCCAGTACGCGCCGGTTGATCTGCTTGGGATCGATGCGCAGGCAGAAATCCTCAAGGCTCGTGAACGGCTTGCCGTCGCGTACCTGGACGATGTGTTCCACCGCCCCCTCGCCTACGCCCTTGATGGCGGCGAGAGAATAATAGATGCGGTTCTCGCCCGTCTCGAATTGCCGGAACGAAGTCTGCACCGACGGTGCGACGACCTCGATGCCAAGACGGCCGGCATCCTGGCGGAAATCGTTGAGCTTTTCCGTGTTCGCCATATCGAGCGTCATGGAGGCCGCCAGGAACTCCACCGGATAATGCGCCTTCATATAGGCGGTCTGGTAGGACACGATGGCGTAGGCGGCGGCGTGGCTCTTGTTGAAGCCGTAATTGGCGAATTTCGCGAGAAGGTCGAAGATGGTGTTGGCCTGCGGCTTCGAGACGCCGTTCTCGATGGCGCCGTCGACGAAACGCTCGCGCTGCTTGTCCATCTCCTCCTTGATCTTCTTGCCCATGGCGCGGCGCAGAAGATCGGCTTCGCCGAGCGAATAACCGGAGAGAACCTGGGCGATCTGCATCACCTGTTCCTGATAGACGATAACGCCCTGCGTTTCCTTGAGCAGATGGTCGATGGTCGGATGGATCGATTCCAGTTCCTCCTCGCCATGTTTGCGGGCATTATAGACCGGAATGTTTTCCATCGGGCCGGGGCGATAAAGCGCCACCAGCGCGATGATGTCCTCGATGCAGTCCGGCCGCATGCCGATCAGCGCCTTGCGCATGCCGGCACTTTCCACCTGAAACACGCCGATGGTTTCGCCGCGCGAGAGCATCTCGTAGGTTTTGGCGTCATCGAGCGGAATCGCCGCGAGATCGACCTTGATGCCGCGCTTGGCAACAAAATCGACGGCCACCTTCAGCACCGTCAGCGTCTTCAGGCCGAGGAAGTCGAATTTGACGAGACCGGCGCTTTCCACCCATTTCATGTTGAACTGGGTGACCGGCATATCCGAGCGCGGATCGCGATACATCGGCACCAGCTTCGACAGCGGGCGGTCACCGATGACGATACCGGCGGCGTGGGTGGAGGCGTGGCGGTAAAGCCCTTCGATCTTCTGGGCGATATCCAGGAGGCGGGCAACCACCGGCTCCTTGTCCGCCTCTTCCTGCAGGCGCGGCTCTTCCTCGATCGCTTTCGACAGCGGTGTCGGGTTGGCCGGGTTGTTGGGCACCAGCTTGCAGATCTTGTCCACCTGCCCATAGGGCATTTCCAGCACGCGGCCGACGTCGCGCAGGGCCGCGCGCGCCTGCAGCGAACCGAAGGTGATGATCTGCGCCACCTGCTCACGGCCATATTTGGCCTGCACGTAACGGATCACCTCTTCGCGACGATCCTGACAGAAGTCGATATCGAAGTCGGGCATCGAAACGCGTTCGGGATTGAGGAAGCGTTCGAACAGCAGCGAGAAGCGCAGAGGATCGACATCGGTAATCGTGAGCGCGTAAGCGACAAGCGAGCCCGCACCCGAACCGCGGCCCGGCCCGACCGGAATATCGTGCTGCTTGGCCCATTTGATGAAGTCGGCAACGATCAGGAAGTAACCGGGGAACTTCATGCGCGAGATGACGCCGAGTTCGAAATCCAGCCTGTCGCGATAGTCCTGCTCGGTATAGCCGGCCGCCATGCCGAGCGCCGCCAGCCGCTGATCCAGCCCCTCCACCGCCTGGCGGCGAAGCTCTTCGGCTTCGGCGTGTTCCGCCGCCTCCGGGTCGTCGCTGGCGCCGGTAAAACGCGGCAGGATCGGCCCGCGCTTCTTCAGCACATAGGAGCAGCGCAGCGCGATCTCGACGGTATTTTCCAGCGCCTCGGGAAGATCGGCAAACAGCGCCGCCATTTCCGCCCGACTTTTGAGGTAATGATCGGGCGTGAGCCGGAACCGGCTGTCATCGGAGACAATGGCGTTATGCGCCACCGCCATCAGCGCATCATGCGCCTCGTAATCGGCCTTGGAAGGGAAAAACGCCTCGTTGGTGGCAACCAGCGGAATATCATGGTCATAAGCAAGGCCGATCATGCGCCGCTCATGCGAGCGGTCATAACCGGACTGGCGCTGCAATTCGATATAAAGCCTATCACCGAAGAGTGACTTCAGCGTCAGCAGCCGTTCCTTCGCCTGGGCAGCGTGACCTTCCTTCAAGGCCATATCCACCGGACCGCCGGAAGCGCCCGTCAGCGCGATCAGGCCGGCATTGGAAGCTTCCTCCAGCCATGCACGGGTAATATGCACGGAATGGCCGCTGCCCTCGCCTTCCAGATAGGCGCGGCTGACGATATCCACCAGCCGCTCGTAACCTTCGGCATTGGCGGCAAGGAGCACTATGGCGGGAAGTTTCTGAAGGTGGCTGTTGTGGTTGCGGCGGTCCTCCGCCGCATCCTGCATGTCGATCGACAGCTGGCAGCCGATGATGGGCTGCAAACCTTCATCGCGCGCCTTTTCGGAAAATTCCAGCGCGACAAAGAGGTTGTTGGTATCGGTAATGGCAATGGCCGGCTGGCCGTCGGCGACGGCCTTGGACATGATTTTCTTGAGGGGCAAGGCCCCCTCAAGCAGGGAATAGGCGGAATGAACCCGCAAATGGACGAAACCGGGAGTTTTCAGCGTTTCGCCAGAGGTCTCTCCACGCACAATCGCATCGCCCATATCATAATCCTGTCATTCTGAATCGAGGGGGCGATTTTCCGATTTCCGGCGCTCAAAGTCCACCGCTTTACGGCGTCCATACAGGTTTCTGCGCCGGCGTGCCCTTCACAGGGCGGTGAGGATCACCGAAAAGCTGGCTACGAAGACAGCGATGGAGGCGAAAGCGGCAACGTCACGGATGAAATCAGTCATTGGTCTCTCCTTACTCGTTATGTTCCAATTTTGTTCTCATTTTGTTCGATTGTCAACAGGGTTTTGCTGATATTCCCCTTGCTAATGCCGCAGAATCGCCTTCGGTTCCCGCATGGGGAACAGCAAGCCACTGACTCCAAAACGAAAAAACCCGGAGGTAAAAACACCGCCGGGTTCAGAAAAAATTCAAATGAGAAGAACCGGCGTTCTCTGGAGAGCACCGGACGGATCGACTTACCAGCTCAGAAATCGACGATCTTGCCGTCGGCCAGCGTCACGCGCCGGTCCATGCGGGCGGCGAGTTCATGATTGTGGGTAGCGATCAGCGCCGCAAGGCCGGATTGGCGTACCAGAGCCTCCAGCGCGTCGAAAACATAATGCGCTGTTTCCGGATCGAGATTGCCGGTCGGCTCATCAGCGAGCAGCAGCAGCGGCGCATTGGCGACCGCGCGGGCGATGGCGACACGCTGCTGTTCACCGCCGGAGAGTTCCGCCGGGCGGTGCTCACCGCGATGCCCCACCCGCATATAGTCGAGCAGCGCACTGGCGCGCTTGTGGGCTTCGGCCTGTGTCAGACCGGCGATGAGCTGCGGCATCATCACATTTTCCACCGCCGAGAATTCCGGCAGGAGGTGATGGAACTGGTAGACAAAACCGATATCGCTGCGGCGGATCGCGGTTCGCGTTTCATCCGGCAGGTCATTGCAGGGTGCGCCGTTGATATAGACCTCGCCGGCATCTGGATGTTCGAGAAGTCCCGCCAGATGCAGCAGCGTGGATTTGCCGGTTCCCGAAGGGGCGACCAGCGCCACCATCTCGCCGCTCTTCAATTCGAAATCAGCCTTGCGCAGAATGGAAAGCGACGTCTCGCCCTGACCATAGGTTCTCTCGACGCCAGTAAGCCGCAGCACTGTTTTTTTTGCCATATTGCGAAGCGGTCCTTATTCGTAACGCAGGGCCTGCACCGGATCGAGCTTGGAAGCCCGCCATGCTGGAAAGATCGTTGCCAGGAAAGAGAGCGTCAGCGCCATGATGACAACGGAAATGGTCTCGCTGATATCCATTTCGGCCGGAAGCTGGCTCAGGAAATAAAGCTGCGGATCAAACAGCACCGTGCCGGATATCCACGAGAAGAACTGCCGGATGGATTCCACATTGAGGCAGACGATGACGCCGAGCGCCACGCCGGCAAAGGTGCCGACCATGCCGATGGCTGCCCCGGTCATGAAGAAGATGCGCATCACGGAGCCGGAGCTTGCGCCCATTGTGCGCAGAATGGCGATGTCGCTACCCTTGTCCTTCACCAGCATGATGAGGCCGGAAATGATGTTCAGCGCCGCCACCAGAACGATGAGGGTGAGGATCATGAACATCACGTTTCTTTCCACCTGCAGGGCGGAGAAGAAGGTCTGGTTCCGCTGTCTCCAGTCGGTGATATAGATCTGCCGTTCGGCGGCCTGCTCCACCAGCGGGCGGATTCCGTCGACATCGTCGGGGCGGCTGACATAAAGCTCGATGGATTGCACGAGGCCTTCGGCATTGAAATAAAGCTGGGCTTCGGACAGGGGCATATAGATCATCGAGGCGTCATATTCCGACATGCCGATCTCGAAGACGCCGGATATCTTGTAGGATTTGACGCGCGGATTGACGCCCATCGGCGTCACGTCGCCTTCCGGGGAAATGAGGGTAATGTCGTCACCGGCCGTTACGCCGAGCTGGGCGGCGAGCCTTGAGCCGACGAGAACGCCATCTCCGGCCATGAAGCCGACCAGATCGCCGGTCTTGATGTTGGTGGCGACTTCCTTGACCTTGTCGATATCCTCCTGGCGCACGCCGCGCACCAGCGCACCGGAGCCCGCGCCGCCGCGGCCGGAGGCGAGCGTCTGGCCTTCCACCAGCGGCAGGGCCATGGTGACGCCGGGAACGGCGGCAAACTTCTTCGCCAGCTCATCATAATTATTGAAGGGCTGGTCGATCGGCTGCACGATCATATGGCCGTTGATGCCGAGAATACGCGAAATGAGCTCGGTGCGGAACCCGTTCATCACCGCCATGACGATGATGAGCGTCGCCACGCCCAGCATGATGCCGACAAAGGAAAACCCGGCAATGACGGAAATGAACGCTTCCTTGCGCCGCGACCGCAGATAACGCCAGGCCACCATGCGTTCAAAAGCGGAAAACGGCCGGGCAGTCTTTGCCCCGGCGGAAACAGCCGCACCCTTGTCAGCCTCGGCTTGTGCCATGTCGTCTCCCTGATCTCAAACTGCAAGGCCGGTCTTTTCCGAAAACCGGCCCATATTTCTGCGGCATCTGCGTTACGAAACCGGAGCGGACTTCGGGTGAAGCCGCTCCGTCTTCAGCTCGCTCTTAGCCGAGCACCCTGTTCATCGCCGCCTCGATCGTCACGGTCTCCCGCTCGCCGGTCTTGCGATCCTTCACTTCGACTTCGCCATTCGCGACCGAACGCGGGCCGACGATGATCTGCAGCGGCACGCCGATCAGGTCGGCGGTGGCGAATTTCTGGCCTGCACGGTCGTCCGTGTCGTCGTAAAGAACATCCTTGCCGGCGTTGGAGAGCGAGTAATACAGCTTTTCGCAAGCCGCATCACAGGCAGCATCGCCAGCCTTCATGTTGATGATCACGACATCGAAGGGAGCGACCGAGGCCGGCCAGATGATTCCGTTCTCATCATGCGATGCTTCAATGATGGCGGGAACAAGGCGTGTCGGCCCGATACCATAGGAACCCATGTGGACAGGGTGTTCCTTGCCATCCTTACCCTGCACTTTCGCGCCCATCGGCTCGGAATATTTGGTGCCGAAATAGAAGATGTGGCCGACTTCAATGCCGCGCGCGGAAAGGCGCTCGCCATCGGGAATGGCATTGTAAGCGGCTTCGTCATGCATTTCGGACGTGGCGGCATAATCGGCCGTCCACTCGTCGAATACGCCCTGCAGGGCTGCGACGTCGTCGAAGTCGGTGTTTTCGGCGGGAATGGCGCGGTCGAGGAAACTCTTGTGGCAGAAGACTTCGGATTCGCCGGTATCGGCCAGAATGATGAATTCATGGCTGTGATTGCCACCGATCGGGCCGGTATCGGCACGCATCGGAATGGCGCGCAGGCCAAGGCGCTCGAAGGTGCGCAGGTAAGCCACGAACATCTTGTTATAGGAATGGATCGCGTCTTCCTTGGTCAAATCGAAGGAATAGGCATCCTTCATCAGGAACTCGCGCGAGCGCATGGTGCCGAAACGCGGACGCACCTCGTCGCGGAACTTGAGCTGAATATGGTAGAGGTTCAGCGGCAGGTTCTTGTAGGACTTCACATAGGAACGGAAGACGTCGGTGATCATCTCCTCATTGGTGGGGCCGTAGAGCATCTGACGGTCCTGACGGTCCTTGATGCGCAGCATTTCCTTGCCGTAGTCATCGTAACGACCGCTTTCCTGCCAGAGCTCGGCCGATTGCAGCGTCGGCATCAGAAGCTCGATGGCGCCGGAGCGGTCCTGCTCCTGCCGGATGATCCTGTTCACCTTGTCCAGCACGCGCTTGCCGAGCGGCAGCCAGGAATAGATGCCAGCCGATTGCTGCCGGATCATGCCAGCGCGCAGCATGAGGCGGTGGGAGACGATCTCCGCTTCCTTGGGGTTTTCCTTCAGGATGGGCATGAAATAACGGCTGAGACGCATGACGGCTTCCATTGATGCGGACGACAGCGCGCAAAGGCGCGGGAATCGCCCCGAATAGAGGGATATTGGCGCCGGATATAGCCGTTTCCGGCCGAGATGAAAACCCGCCATGAAAAGAGCGTTAAAGGCGATTTTGCGGTATTTTCGCGATAGCTAATTCGCGTCAAAACGCTTTGATCGGAATATTATTCTTGATCCAGTGCGACAAATTGCACCACGGAGAATTTTTTGCCGACTGTAACAAATATGCAAAAAATGAGATGACAAGCATGGGGGTTTGAGCTAGCTTTAGCTTACAAAAGAGGCAGGAAGTTTAAATTCTTGTCATTTTCGCGGTCAGTCTTGGGAGGATCAGATCTTAGGCGCGCTCGTTCGCAGCCCCGGCAACGGTTACAGATCACGCGAAACCTGGAAAACAAGGCTGAAAGGCCTTGTTTTTTTTTGCTTCTACACAAAAAACCCGCCCCCCGCGATATTCCGGTAAAATTATGGCGGTGAATCAGGCACTGAGCACGTTCTTGCTGTGTGCACGACAGATATGACATCCATATGACAGAATCCCGGCCATATCAGCCGGAAACTGCCGCGACCATGGGCTCACCGCCAGTCTGAGTGAACAGATGCGCGCGAAACGCGATCACCTGCGCAGCTTTTCAATCGAAAACGGGAATAATTCTCGGCAGATCATCGAGGCTGACGCCGAACCACCAGGTTCCGCCGTACCACAGCCCACAGATCAGGGCCGAGATCAGGGTCGTCCACAAAACGATCCGCCCGCCCTTGAACCTTGATGGCGCACTGGCGACCGTGCCCAGCGCCACATCGCCCTCCTCATCCTGAGTGCGCAGGCCAATCGGCAGCACGATGAAAAGCACCGTCCACCAGACGATGAAATAAACGGCGAAGGCCGAAAGAAGCGGCATGTGATCCTCCTGCACAATGGGCTTCTTGTAACGCATTCATCCGCAGATCGGAATCACTTCTCCGCAAGAAACCCTAAAAGAAAAACAGAAGGGCCGCGCTTTGCGGCACGGCCCTGGAATCATCGGGAAAGAGACAGACGTCCCCGGCCGATTGCCGGCTCAGACCTTGGTTACAAAAACCGTCACGATCGGCTTCTTGCCCCAGCTCTGGTTGGCGGCGGCGCGCACGGCGCGGCGCACCGCTTCACGCAGCAGATCCAGATCCTTGCGGCGGGCACGCGGAATGCTTTCGACGGCGCCGAGCACGGCGTCATAAAGCGTGTCTTCCATCGCCTCATCCTCGTCGTCGAATTCCGGCAGGCCGAAGGGCACGACATCGGGGTCGCCGAGGAAATCGTAACGGCTATCCAGCACGACATTGACGGCCACATGGCCGGCGAAGGACAGTTTGCGGCGATTGCTGATGCCCATCTCGTCCATATCGCCGACGAGATTGCCATCCTTGAAGACGCGGCCATGCGGCACGTCGTCGATGACTTCCGCAGGACCCGGCGCAAGGCGCAGAACATTGCCGTTACGCACCTTCGGCACCTGCGAAATGCCGGCCTGTTCGGCCAGTTCCTTTTGCGCCACCAGATGCGCCGCCTCGCCATGCACGGGCACGACGATCTGCGGCTTCGTCCATTCATACATCTTCAGAAGTTCATTGCGGCGCGGATGGCCCGAGACATGCACCAGCGCCTCATTGTCGGTGACGATATGGACGCCCTGCTCGATGAGGCCGTTCTTGATGTCGATGATCGCCTTCTCATTGCCGGGAATGGCGCGCGAGGAAAACACCACCGTATCGCCGGAAGCCAGCGCCACATTGCGCATCTCGTCACGCGAGAGCTTGGCGAGTGCGGCGCGCGGCTCGCCCTGCGAACCGGTCAGGATCAGCACCACCCGGTCGCGCGGAATATAGCCGTATTCGTCTTCGGCCAGAAATGGCTTGATGCCTTCCATGATGCCGAGGTCCTGCGAGACGTTGACGACGCGCTTCAGCGACGAGCCGAGCAGCAGCACCTCGCGGCCGGCTGCTTCCGCGGCCTGCGCAATCGAGCGGATGCGCCCGACATTGGAGGAGAAGGTGGTGACTGCCACACGACCCTCGGCGTTTTCGATGATCTGCCGCAGGCCTTCGGAAACCTCGTGTTCGGAGGGCGACACACCATCGCGCACCGAATTGGTGCTGTCGCACATCAGCGCCAGCACGCCCTCTTCGCCGATGGCGCGGAAGCGGGCTTCATCCGTCAACGGACCGAGCGACGGCGCTTCGTCGATTTTCCAGTCACCGGTGTGGATGACATTGCCGAGCGGCGTGCGGATGACCAGCGACATCGGCTCCGGAATGGAGTGGTTGACGCCGACAGCCTCGATTTCGAACGGGCCGACATTGATGCGGTCGCCCGCCTTGAAGATCGTCACCGGAATTTCGGCGCGCGTGCCTTCATAGGCGCGCTTGGCTTCCAGCATGCCGGCGGTGAAGGGCGAGGCATAGACCGGCACGTTGAGGCCGGGCCACAGATCGTTCAGCGCGCCGTAATGGTCTTCATGGGCGTGGGTGATGATGATGCCCTTGAGGTTCTTTTTCTGCTCGGCGATATAGCTGATGTCAGGCAGCACCAGATCGACGCCCGGCAGGTCCGGGCCGGCGAAGGTCACGCCGCAATCCACCATAATCCATTGGCGCTTGCTTTCCGGCCCGTAGCCGTAAAGCGCCAGATTCATGCCGATTTCACCCACGCCGCCAAGCGGCACAAAGACCAGTTCGTCCTGTTTAGCCATTATTTTTCTTATCCATTCACGAAAGCACGCAGGCGACGGCAATTGGCCGCACCCGCCGCGCTCTTAAGCATCGGACCTGTTGAACCATCTGATCGACCGGGCCGATGCGGAACCGGTTTGTCACCCTGCTTTTCATGAGCCGCAGGAAAGCTCCAACCCGTCGAAAGCGGTTCGGCGCGGGCCTTCGGGTCGCGCCGTTCACCTCATCCGAAAAACACGTCGCCGGCGGCAATCGAGCGCCTTGCGCCCTCATCCTCATCCAGCAGCAGATAACCATTATCATCAATCCCGACGAAACGCCCGCCAATCGAACGGTCTGGGAAGTTGACGGTGATATGTTCGCCGATACCGCAGGCAGCGGCACGCCAGCCAGCCATGATGCCGGCGACGCCCCTGCCCTCGTCCCAATCCCCCAGCACCTCCGCCGTCTCACGGAAAAGATGGGCGAACAATTCGTCGGGCGAGCAGGACGCACCATGTTCGGAGAGCATGGTGACGGGGTAAAGCGGATTTTCCGGCTTATGGGCGATATTGATGCCGATGCCGATGACGATGGCGCGTCGGCCATCCGGCAGCAGCTCCGCCTCCATCAGAATGCCGCAGGTCTTGCGGCGTCCGATCAGAACGTCGTTCGGCCATTTGATTTCGAGCGGCTCACCACCCGTCGGCAGCACCGCGCGGATGGCGCGATAAACAGCCAGCGCGAAGGCAAGCGGCAGAGACCCTATGCGGTCCATCGGAGCGGGATCGATCAGAAGAAGCGAGGCGTAGAGATTGCCGGGTTCGGAGACCCATGGACGGCCGCGACGGCCGCGTCCGCCAGTCTGGCGGATGGCGGTGATCCACAGATTGCCGCCATCGCCCGCCCTTGCCTGGGCGAAACATTCCAGATTGGTCGATGGCGTTTCCGCCATCGCCTCGTGCCGGAAGTCATCGATGGACATCCGGCCCGTATGCTTGTGTGTGCTGCTCAAAAGAAGGTCTTTGCCGCAACTGTCACCGCGTTGCCGAGTGCACCGCCGAAGACGATGAAGGCGACAACGAAGAGGCCGGAAAGCGCATAAACGACTTTGAGTTCGCCGGCGGGACGCTCGAATTTGTCCTTGGCTTCATCGAACCACATGACCTTGACGACGCGGATATAATAATAGGCGCCGACAACCGAGCCGATCACACCGATGATGGCGAGCGGATAGAGCTTCGCCTCGATGGCTGCGAGGAAGACATAATACTTGCCGAAGAAGCCGGCGAGCGGCGGAATGCCGGCAAGCGAGAACATCAGGATCGTCAGCACAACCGCCATGAAGGGGTTGGAGGACGAGAGACCGGCCAGATCCTCGACAGTCTCGACATTGCCGATTTCCTTGCGGCGCATGGAGAGAATGCAGGCGAAGGTGCCGAGTGTCATGACCATATAAACCGTCATGTAGAGGATGACGCCGGCAATACCGGCTTCGGTGCCCGCAGCGAGACCGACCAGCGCATAACCCATGTGACCGATGGAGGAGTAAGCCATCAGGCGCTTGATGTTCTTCTGGCCGATTGCGGCAAAGGAGCCGAGCAGCATGGAGGCGATGGAGATGAACACAACGATCTGCTGCCAGTCGGCGAAGACCGGCTGGAACGCCTCAATGACGATGCGAACGAGGATCGCCATAGCGCCGATCTTCGGCGCAGCCGACAGGAACGCCGTTACCGGGGTCGGCGCACCTTCATAAACGTCCGGCGTCCACATGTGGAACGGCACGGCCGAAATCTTGAAGGCGAGACCGGCGAGAACGAAGACCAGACCGAAGACCAGACCGAGCGAACGGGTTTCCGAGGCCAGAACCTGGGCGATTTCGGTGAAGCCGGTATTGCCGGTGAAGCCGTAGACCAGCGACATGCCGTAAAGCAGCATGCCGGAAGACAGCGCGCCGAGCACGAAATACTTCAGGCCCGCTTCGGTGGAGCGCAGGCTTTCACGGTTGATGGCGCAGACGACGTAGAGCGCCAGCGACTGCAGTTCCAGCGCCATGTAGAGCGAGATCAGGTTGTTGGCCGAGATCATCAGCAGGACGCCGAGGGTCGCAAGAACCAACAGCACCGGATATTCGAAACGGCCGATGGGTTCGAAACGGCCCTGACCGACGGCGAGGATCATGGCGGTGATGGAGCCGATAAGCGCCAGTACCTTCATGAAGTTGCCGAAGGCATCGGCGATGTAGACACCGCCGAAAGCCACGCCCGAAGCGGGGGCAAAGATGATCCAGAGACCGACGACGAGCAGGAGGGCAACGGCAAGGCCGGTGACCGTCGTTGTCGACTTGTCGCCCGAGAAGACGCCAATCATGAGCAGCGCCAGCGCGCCGACCGCAAGGATCAGCTCGGGCGTCGCAATGTGCAGACTGGCAAAAAGGATTTCAGCGGTCATGTCCAACGGGTCCTGTCGTCAATTCATAGAGAGCGCAACATTTTGCGCCGCCTGCAGTGCAGCCGAATAGTTGTTTACCAGAAGATCGACCGATGCGGCTGTCGCATCGAACACCGGCGCCGGATAGACACCGAAGAAGATCGTCAACACCACCAGCGGATAAAGGATGACCTTTTCGCGGGTCGACAGATCGAGCATCGATTTCAGGCTTTCCTTCTCGAGCGCGCCGAAGATCACGCGGCGGTAAAGCCACAGCGCATAAGCGGCCGAGAGGATGACGCCGGTTGCCGCAAACAGCGCGACCAGCGTGTTGGCGCGGAAGACGCCGATCAGCGTCAGAAATTCACCGATGAAGCCGGAGGTGCCGGGCAGACCGACATTGGCCATTGTGAAGATCATGAAGGCCACGGCATATTTTGGCATGTTGTTGACGAGGCCACCATAGGCCGCGATCTCGCGGGTATGCAGGCGGTCGTAGACAACACCGACGCAGAGGAAGAGCGCGCCCGAGACGATGCCGTGCGACAGCATCTGGAAGATTGCGCCCTGCACGCCCTGAACGTTGGCGGCGAAGATGCCCATGGTCACGTAACCCATGTGGGCGACGGAGGAATAGGCAATCAGCTTCTTGATGTCGTCCTGCATCATCGCGACCAGCGAGGTGTAGATGATGGCGAGAACCGACAGCGTGAAGACGAAGGGGGCGAAATAATCCGACGCCAAGGGGAACATCGACAGCGAGAAGCGGATGAAACCGTAACCGCCGAGCTTCAGCATGACGCCGGCAAGGATGACGGAACCTGCGGTCGGCGCCTGAACGTGGGCATCCGGCAGCCAGGTGTGGACCGGCCACATCGGCATCTTGACCGAGAAGGCAGCAAAACAGGCAAGCCACAGCCAGGTCTGCATGCCGGCCGGGAAGCCGTACTTCAGCAGTTCCGTCATATCGGTCGTGCCGGCCTGCCAGTACATGGCCATGATGGCGAGCATGGTCAGAACCGAGCCGAGCAGCGTGTAGAGGAAGAACTTGTAAGATGCGTAAACGCGATCCTTGCCGCCCCAGACGCCGATGATGATGAACATCGGGATCAGCGTCGCTTCGAAGAAGACGTAGAAAAGAACCGTATCCAGCGCCACGAAGACGCCGACCATGACGACTTCCAGCAGCAGGAAGGCGATCATGTATTCCTTGATGCGCTTCTCGACCGAATCCCAGCTTGCCAGCACGCAGAAAGGCATGAGGAAAGTGGTGAGGATGACGAAGAGCATGGAGATGCCGTCGACGCCGAGATGATAGGCGGCGATGTTGCCGAACCACTGGTGCTTCTCGACCATCTGGAAGCCGGGGTTCGAATTGTCGAAACCGATCCAGATGAACAGCGACACGATGAAGGTGAAGACCGTCGTTAGCAGCGAGACATTAAGAATGTTGCGGCGACCATAGGGGCCGTTCTCATTCGTCAGAAGCAGGAGCACCACGCCGACGAGCGGCAGAAAGGTGACCGTTGAAAGAATGGGCCAATCGGTCATCAGAGGGCACTCCCGAGCATCATCCAGGTGACAAGCGCCGCGATGCCGATCAGCATCGCAAAGGCATAGTGATAGAGGTAACCGGATTGCAGGCGGACCATGCGGTTGGTCACGTCAACCACACGCGCTGCAATGCCGTTCGGTCCATAGTGGTCGATGACGGCGACGTCGCCCTTCTTCCACAGGAAGCGGCCGAGCGCCTTTGCGGAACGAACGAAGAGGAAGTCATAGAGTTCGTCGAAGTACCACTTGTTGAGAAGGAACTGGTAGAGGCCACGATGGGTCTCGGCCAGACGCTTCGGCGTCTCCGGCGACTTAATGTACATGTACCAGGCGGTCACGAAACCAAGCGCCATCGCGAAGAACGGGCTCCACTTCACCCACAGCGGAACGTGGTGGAACTCTTCGAGGATTTCATTTTCCGGGAGCGTAAAGAGAGCGCCCTTCCAGAACTCGGCATATTCATGACCGAAGAAATAACCTTCGAAGGCAACACCGGCGAAGATCGCACCGACGGTGAGGATGAAAAGCGGGATCAGCATGACCATCGGCGATTCATGTACATGGTGCATGACGTCGGCAGATGCGCGCGGCTTGCCGAAGAAGGTCATGAAGGCCAGACGCCAGGAGTAGAAGCTGGTGAACAGCGCGGCGATGACCAGCAGCGTGAAGGCGAAACCAGACAGAACCGAATGCGAGGCATAGGCGGATTCGATGATGACGTCCTTCGAGAAGAAGCCGGCAAAACCGATCATCGTTCCCGGGATACCAACGCCCGTCAGCGCCAGCGTGCCGACAGTCATTGTCCAGAAGGTGATGGGGATATGCTTGCGCAGACCGCCCATGTAACGCATGTCCTGCTCGCCATCGACGGCGTGGATGACCGAGCCGGCGCACAAGAACAGCAGGGCCTTGAAGAAGGCGTGCGTGAAGAGGTGGAACACGGCAGCACCATAAGCGCCGACGCCGAGCGCCACGAACATGTAACCGAGCTGCGAGCAGGTCGAATAGGCGATGACGCGCTTGATGTCGTTCTGCACGAGGCCGACGGTTGCCGCGAAGAAGGCGGTGATCGCGCCGATCAGCGTCACGACGGTCAGCGCATCATGCGACAGTTCGAACAGCGGCGACATGCGGGCGACGAGGAACACGCCGGCGGTAACCATGGTTGCGGCGTGAATGAGGGCAGACACCGGGGTCGGGCCTTCCATCGCGTCCGGCAGCCAGGTGTGCAGCAGGAACTGCGCCGATTTACCCATCGCGCCCATGAAGAGCAGCAGGCACACGCCCGTCATCGCATTGGCCTTGTCCAGCTGCATGCCGAACAGGTTGATGACGGTTTCCGAGGAGGCAGCGCCTTCAGCCGGCAGATAGGTCGCAGCGGCAGCGAAGATCGTTTCGAAATTGATCGAGCCGAACAGCACGAACACGCCGCCAATGCCGAGAATGAAGCCGAAGTCACCGACGCGGTTGACGATGAAGGCCTTCATGGCGGCAGCCGATGCGGACGGCTTCTTGAACCAGAAACCGATCAGCAGATAGGACGCCAGACCCACACCTTCCCAGCCGAAGAACATCTGCAGCAGGTTGTCGGAGGTCACCAGCATCAGCATGGCGAAGGTGAAGAGCGACAGATAGGCGAAGAAACGCGGACGATGCGGATCGTGGTGCATGTATCCGATCGAATAAAGATGCACCAGCGTCGAGACGGTGTTGACGACGACGAACATAACGGCCGTCAGCGTGTCGATGCGGAACGCCCATTCGACATCGATGCCGCCGGACTGGATCCAGCGCAGCACGGTAACCTTTATCACCTCGCCCGGCTCGCCATGGGCGAGCGCGACGGTGAAGAACACGATCCACGACAGGATGGCGACCACGATCATCAGACCGGTGGTGACATATTCCGAAGCCTTGGCGCCGATGGAGCGGCCGAACAGGCCGGCGATCAGGAAGCCGATCAGTGGAAGAAAGACGATAGCCTTGTAGATCATAGCCTTATCAGCCCTTCATCATATTGACGTCTTCGACGGCGATCGATCCGCGGTTGCGGTAGAAGACAACGAGTATTGCAAGACCGATGGCCGCTTCGGCGGCTGCGACGGTCAGAATGAACAAAGCGAAGACCTGGCCGACAATGTCGTTCAGGAAGGCCGAGAAGGCCACCATGTTGATGTTGACCGCCAAGAGGATGAGTTCGATCGACATGAGAATGACGATGACGTTCTTCCGGTTGAGGAAGATGCCGAAGACGCCGATCGTGAAGAGGATCGCGCTGACCGTCAGGTAGTGGGAAAGACCGATTTCCATGTTCTGTTTCCTTGGATCCGTTCGCGCCTCAGATGCCCTGGCCCGGCTTGACCTTGACCGTGGTAACGGCGGTCTTCGGGTCGCGGCCGACCTGCGTGGAGATATCCTGCCGCTTGATGTCGGTGCGATGACGCAGCGTCAGCACGATAGCGCCGATCATGGCCACCAGCAGCACGAGGCCGGCGAGCTGGAAGAAGTAGACGTAATTTGTATAGAGCACGTCGCCGAGTGCGGCCGTATTGGTGCGTTCGGTGACAGGCGGGATCGGCATGGTGATGGACTTGGCCGCAATCGGGTTCAGCATGCTGCCGCCGACCACGACGATCAGTTCCGCCGCCAGGATGACACCGATCAGCGCGCCGACCGGGGCATATTGCAGCACGCCCGAGCGAAGCTCTGCAAAATCCACATCCAGCATCATGACGACGAAGAGGAAGAGCACCGCCACGGCGCCGACATAAACCACCAGCAGGATCATGCCGAGGAACTCGGCGCCCGTCAGCAGGAACAGCGCGGCTGCGTTGAAGAAGGTCAAAATCAGAAACAGCACCGAATGAACTGGGTTCTTCGATGCGATGACCATGAACGCAGACGCCACGGCGACGAAAGCGAATATATAAAAGAATACAGCGTGCAGACCCATGTTGGTGCCTTCTTGTCCTCATCGGGCAAAGATGGCTCGAAGGCCCCTCACCCGTTTCGTCCCCGCCGGCGAAAACCGCGCAGGCATTTTACTTTTCATCGCTATCCGGGGTCTCCCCCGGAAAGACGGTTGCGCCTTAACGGTAAGGCGCATCCAGTGCGAGGTTGCGTGCGATTTCACGCTCCCAGCGGTCGCCATTGTCGAGAAGCTTCTGCTTGTCGAAATAAAGCTCCTCGCGGGTTTCCGTCGCGAATTCGAAGTTCGGGCCTTCGACGATGGCATCCACCGGGCAGGCTTCCTGGCAGAAACCACAATAGATGCACTTCACCATGTCGATATCGTAACGGACCGTGCGGCGAGTGCCGTCATTGCGGCGCGGGCCGGCTTCGATGGTGATCGCCTGAGCGGGACAGATCGCTTCACACAGCTTGCAGGCGATGCAGCGTTCTTCACCGTTCGGATAACGGCGCAGCGCGTGCTCGCCACGGAAGCGCGGAGAGACCGGGCCCTTTTCGAAAGGATAGTTCACCGTCGCCTTCTGTTTGAAGAAGTGGCGCATCGTCAGCAGGATCGCGCCGACGAACTCCTTGAGGAACAGTGAATTGACGGCTTGGGAGAGGCTTGCCATCTCAGTCTCCAGATTTCTGAGCGAGGAGTACGGACATCAACCGGCCCACCCCGTCAGCTTCAATACGAATGCAACAATAACGACCATGGCGAGCGACAGCGGCAGGAATACCTTCCAGCCGAGACGCATGAGCTGGTCATAACGGTAACGCGGAACGAAAGCCTTGGTCAGAGCGATCATGAAGAAGACCATGCAGCCCTTCAACGCGAACCAGACAATGCCCGGAACCCAGTTCAGGAACCACACATCCACGATCGGCAGCCAGCCGCCCATGAACAGGATCGTCGTCAGGCAGCAGATCAGGACGATCGCAGCATATTCGCCGAGCATGAACATCATGTAAGGCGTGGAGCCGTATTCGACCATGTGACCGGCGACCAGTTCCGATTCCGCTTCCGGAAGGTCGAAGGGCGGGCGGTTGGTTTCGGCAAGGCCCGAAATGAAGAACACGATGAACATCGGGAACAGCGACAGCCAGTGCCAGTCGAGGAACGAGGCCGGCAGGCCGAGCATGGTGCCGAGGCCGGTCTTCTGGGCAAGCACGATGTCCGTCAGGTTCAGCGAACCGACGCAGAGCAGAACGGTAACGATGACGAGGCCGATCGACACTTCGTAGGACACCATCTGTGCCGCGGAGCGGAGCGCGCCGAGGAACGGGTACTTCGAGTTCGAAGCCCAGCCGCCCATGATGATGCCGTACACTTCAAGCGAGGAAATCGCGAAGATATAGAGGATGCCGACATTGATATTGGCGACGACCCAGCCCTCATTGAAGGGAATGACGGCATAGGTGGCGAGCGCCAGCGTCACCGCAACCAGCGGCGCCAGAAGGAAAACCGCCTTGTTGGCGCCGGCCGGAATGACAGGCTCCTTCAAGATGAACTTCAAAAGGTCGGCGAAGGACTGGAAGAGACCGAAGGGACCAACAACGTTCGGACCACGGCGCAGCTGCACGGCCGCCCAGACCTTACGGTCGGCAAGCAGCAGGAACGCGATGGCCACCAGAAGGCAAACGAGAAGCAGCAGGGACTGGCCGACCATGATCAGCGCGGGCCAGACGTAGCTCCAGAAAAACTGTTCCATAAATCCCCTACCCTTACTCTGCCGCAGCCTGGAAATTGTTGCGGGCCAATGCGGAGCACTCGGCCATGACGGCGGATGCGCGCGCAATCGGGTTCGTCAAATAAAAGTCTTTAACCGGCGAGGCAAACGCCGACTTGTTGAGCGAGCCAGTCTTGCCAGCCAGCGCTTCGATATCTTTGCCGTTGCCGGCGACAATCTCGTCGGTTTCCGCCAGATGCGGATGCGCGACATAGAGCTGGCCGCGGAGCGCCGACAGCGAATCGAACGGCAGCTTCTTGCCGAGAACATCGGACAGCGCACGCAGGATCGCCCAGTCTTCACGGGCTTCGCCCGGTGCGAAACCGGCGCGGTTGCCCACCTGCACGCGGCCTTCGGTGTTGACCCAGATACCGGATTTTTCGGTGTAGGCCGCGCCCGGAAGGATCACGTCGGCGTTCATCGCGCCCTGATCGCCATGGCTGCCGATATAGACGGTGAACTTCGCCCCCTTGTTGGAGAGGTCGAGTTCATCGGCGCCGAGCAGGAAGAGAACGTCCATGGACGCGACCATTTCAGCGGCGGCAACACCGCCCTCGCCCGGCACGAAGCCGATATCGAGACCGCCAACGCGGGCAGCGGCGGTGTGCAGAACCGAGAAGCCGTTCCACTCTTCGGTGACAGCACCTACCGAGGTGGCGAGCTTGGCGGCGGCAGCCAGTACGGCTGCACCATCGGCACGCGCCAGAGCACCCTGGCCGATGATGATCAGCGGGTTCTTGGCGGACTTCAGCTTGTCGACGAAGCTGTGCGAACCGTTGGCCAGATCGGACAGCGTTTCAGTGCCAGAACCGAGATATTCGTAATTGTAGCGCAGTTCGCCGGCTTCACCGATCACGCCGATCGGGAAACCGCCGCGACGCCAGCGCTTGCGGATGCGGGCGTTGAGGACGGCCGCTTCGTAACGCGGATTGGAACCGACGATCAGCAGGGCGTCGGCCTGTTCGATACCTTCGATGGTGGAATTGAACAGGTAGCTGGCGCGGCCGAGCGACGGGTCAAGCGCTGCGCCATCCTGACGGCAATCGACATTGGCCGAGCCGAGCGAAGCGAGAAGCGACTTCAGCGCGAACATTTCTTCGACGGACGACAGATCGCCGGCGATTGCACCGATCTTGTTGCCGGACGTTGCGGCAACAGCCTGCTTGATCGCGCCGAAGGCTTCGCCCCAGGTTGCGGGCTGCAGACGGCCATCCTTGCGGACGTAAGGCCGGTCGAGGCGCTGTGTCTTCAGGCCGTCCCAGATGAAACGGCTCTTGTCGGAAATCCACTCTTCATTGATCGCCTCGTTGACACGCGGCATGACGCGCATGACTTCGCGGCCACGGGTATCGACGCGGATGGCCGAACCGAGCGCGTCCATCACGTCGATGGTTTCGGTCTTGTTCAGTTCCCACGGACGGGCGGTGAAGGCGAAAGGCTTGGAGGTGAGCGCGCCGACCGGGCAGAGGTCAACAACGTTGCCCTGCAGCTCCGACGTCATCGCCTGCTCGAGATAGGTGGTGATTTCTGCATCTTCGCCGCGGCCGATCAGACCAAGTTCGGCAATGCCGGCGACTTCCGTGGTGAAACGGACGCAGCGCGTGCAGTGAATGCAGCGGTTCATGACCGTCTTGACGAGCGGTCCGATATATTTGTCTTCAACCGCGCGCTTGTTTTCCGCGTAACGCGAACCGGCGATACCGAAGGCCATTGCCTGGTCCTGCAGGTCGCATTCGCCGCCCTGGTCGCAGATCGGGCAATCCAGCGGGTGGTTGATAAGCAGGAACTCCATCACACCTTCGCGGGCCTTCTTGACCATCGGCGTGTTGGTGAAAACTTCAGGCAATTCGCCGTTCGGGCCGCCGCGAACATCGCGCACGCCCATGGCGCAGGAAGCGGCCGGCTTCGGCGGTCCGCCCTTTACCTCGATGAGACACATGCGGCAGTTACCCGCGACCGACAAGCGCTCATGAAAACAAAAGCGCGGAACTTCGGCGCCAGCCTCCTCGCACGCCTGCAACAGCGTGAAATGATCCGGAACCTCGATCTCTTTACCGTCAACCTTGAGCTTTGCCATGGTTCTACTTACGTCCTGTTGCCTGTTCGTCCCATGTCTCACACGGTCCGCAACAAATCCTTAATCGCGCCCGGCACCCGAAGGTTTGCCAGACGTTTCATGGTGTCGCGAGGCCGGAAAACTCCGGCTCCGCTCGAAGCCTTCGATGCTTATTCAGCGGCTTCCAGAACAGCGCCATCATCCATGGCCCTGTAGGTATATTGGTCGATGCGCTTTTCGATTTCCGGACGGAAATTGCGGATCAGCGCCTGTACCGGCCATGCGGCGGCGTCGCCGAGCGCACAGATGGTATGGCCTTCGATCTGCTTCGTCACTTCAAACAGCATGTCGATTTCGCGCTTCTGGGCATTGCCCTTGACCATGCGCTCCAGCACGCGCCACATCCAGCCGGTGCCTTCGCGGCACGGCGTGCACTGGCCGCAGCTTTCATGCTTGAAGAAGGCCGCGATGCGGGCAATCGCCTTGATGACGTCGGTGGACTTGTCCATGACGATCATGCCGCCGGTGCCGAAGGAGGATTTCACTTCGCGCATGCCGTCGAAGTCCATGATGGCGTCCTTCATGTCCTCACCGCGAACGATGGGGCAGGAAGCGCCGCCGGGAATGACGCCGAGCAGATTGTCCCAGCCGCCACGAATGCCACCGCAATGGTGTTCGATCAGCTCGCGGAAGGACAGGCCCAGCGCGTCTTCGAAGGTGCAGGGACGCTCGACATGGCCGGAGACCATGAACAGCTTGGTGCCGACATTGTTCGGACGGCCGATGGACGAGAACCATGCCGCGCCACGGCGCAGGATGGTCGGGGCAACGGCGATGGATTCAACGTTGTTGACGGTCGTCGGGCAGCCATAGAGGCCCATATTGGCCGGGAACGGCGGCTTCAGGCGCGGCTGGCCCTTCTTGCCTTCGAGGCTTTCGAGCAGAGCCGTCTCTTCGCCGCAGATATAGGCACCCGCGCCGTGATGGACGTAGATGTCGAAATCCCAGCCGTTCTTGTTGTTCTTGCCGAGCAGGCCGGCATCGTAGCACTCGTCGATGGCTGCCTGCAGCGCCTCACGCTCACGCATATATTCGCCGCGCACGTAGATATAGGCGGTATGCGCGCCCATGGCGAAACCGGCAATCACGCAGCCTTCGATCAACGTATGCGGATCGTTGCGCAGGATTTCGCGGTCCTTGCAGGTGCCGGGCTCGGATTCGTCGGCGTTGACGACGAGGTAATGCGGGCGGCCGTCATTTTCCTTCGGCATGAAGGACCATTTGAGACCCGTCGGGAAGCCAGCGCCGCCGCGACCGCGAAGGCCGGAAGCCTTCATCTCGTTGATGATCCAGTCACGGCCCTTTTCGATGATCTGTTTGGTGCCGTCCCAATGGCCGCGCGCTCTCACGCCCTTCAGGGACTTGTCCTTGAGGCCGTAGAGATTGGTAAAGATGCGATCCTGATCTTTTAACATGCTTCACCTCTTACCGCGGCTTCTTGCCGAAGACCCTGATATACTCGGCTTCGCCACCCTTGGCGAGCGCCTCGGCCTGCTTGATCCACTCGTCACGTTCGATGCGGCCCTTGAAATTCAGATAACCGTCGACCCAGTCGCATTCGGCCTTTTTCCAGCCGGCGATCTGCGCATAGGTAAAGATGCCGAGCTCGTGCAGCGTGCCTTCGATCTTCGGACCTACGCCGGAAATGAGCTTCAGGTCGTCGGGCGTTGCGGGCTTTTCGATACCGGCCGGACGATCCTTGGAATCGAGCGACGGCTTCGCGGAGCCCGAAGCTTCCTTTTCGGCGGTCTTCACATTGGCTTCGGCAGCCTTCGGCGCGGTCGCCGGCGTCTTCAGCTTCGGATCGGTTTCCGGGGCGTCCGTCTTCGGCTTGGCGGCGTTGGAAGGCGGAACCGGTGCGGCGTCCGCAGCCACTTCAGCCGGCTTGTCGAGATTGGAACGATCCGGCTTGATCTCTTCCGTCAGCGTCGTCAGGCCGCCGACCGGGACCGACTGGTGACGGTCGATCTGCGGGCCGGTCTTGACGGTGTCGCCCTTGCCTGCTTCGAACGTATCGATGATCTCTTCCAGACGCTCGGGCGTCAGGTCCTCATAGGCGTCCTTGAAGATGATGACCATCGGCGCGTTGACGCAGGCGCCCTGACATTCCACTTCTTCCCAGGAGAGCGTGCCGCTCTCATTGGTGTGCAGCGGATCGTGGTGGATCTTCTTGCGGCAGACATCCATCAGCGCTTCCGAGCCACGCAGCATGCAGGGCGTGGTGCCGCAAACCTGAACGTGGGCGCGCGTGCCGACCGGCTTCAGCTGGAACTGGGTATAGAAGGTCGCCACTTCCATGACGCGGATATAGGCCATATCCAGCATGTCGGCGATTTTCTCGATGGCGGCGCGGGTAACCCAGCCGTCCTGCTCCTGCGCACGCATGAGCAGCGGGATGACCGCCGATTGCTGGCGTCCCTCGGGATATTTCAGAATCGTCTTTTCCGCCCATGCGGTGTTTTCCGCATTGAAGGCAAATGCCACGGGCTGGAACTGATCTTCGGCTAGTCGACGAACGGACATACTTCCTCACGCCTTTTCAGTTTAACGTCTCACACCGCGATCTCGCCACCGTGACGAATTCGCAGGCATAAGCCGCCTTGTCTTTTTGCATGAACACGATGAACTTGCTGCCGTTCGGAACCGAGGCCTTGATCTCGTATCCCGACGACAGAAGCTGCTTGATGGTCGAAGAGCCGCCGCTCGACAGCGCAACAGCACCCTCGTCCGTTGCCGTCTGGGCAAGAACCGGAGCCGTCATCGCTGCAAGAAAAGCCGGAAGGGCCAGCGGCAGACGCATCAGCGGTCAACCTCCCCGAACACGATGTCGAGAGAGCCGAGCACGGCTGTAACGTCGGCAAGCTGATGGCCCTTGCACAGGAAATCCATCGCCTGCAGATGGGCATAACCCGGCGCGCGGATCTTGCAGCGGTAGGGTTTGTTGGAACCATCGGCAACCACATAGACGCCGAACTCGCCCTTCGGCGCTTCAACGGCGGCGTAAACTTCGCCGGCTGGCACGTGGTAACCTTCGGTGTATAGCTTGAAGTGGTGGATCAACGCTTCCATCGAACGCTTCATCTCACCGCGCTTGGGCGGAACCACCTTGCCATCCAGCGAGGAGACCG
Source organism: Agrobacterium sp. 22-226-1 (assembly GCF_053522345.1). Classification (NCBI taxonomy): domain Bacteria; kingdom Pseudomonadati; phylum Pseudomonadota; class Alphaproteobacteria; order Hyphomicrobiales; family Rhizobiaceae; genus Agrobacterium; species Agrobacterium sp. 22-226-1. Next base: position 17,656 of record NZ_JBNWCP010000003.1, on the reverse strand, counting down.
GGCCGATGCGGTGCTTGCCGGACAGAAGATCGACGCACTGCTTCATGATCTTCACCGATTCGCGCATTTCCTGCATGCGGATCAGGTAACGGTCGTAGCAGTCGCCGTTCTTGCCAACGGGGATGTCGAATTCCAGATCGGAATAGCACTCATAAGGCTGCGAACGACGCAGATCCCAGGCAGCGCCGGAACCGCGAACCATCACACCCGTAAAGCCCCAGGCAAAGGCATCTTCAAGCGAGACGACGCCGATATCGACGTTACGCTGCTTGTAGATGCGGTTGTCGGTCAGCAGGCCTTCGATATTGTCGAGGACGGTCAGGAACGGATCGCACCATTTGCCGATATCGTCCACCAGTTCCGGCGGCAGGTCCTGATGTACACCGCCCGGGCGAACATAGGCCGAGTGCATGCGGGCGCCACAGGCGCGCTCATAAAACACCATCAGCTTTTCGCGTTCTTCGAAGCCCCAGACCGGCGGCGTCATCGCGCCGACGTCCATGGCCTGCGTCGTGACGTTCATGATGTGCGACAGGATGCGGCCGATTTCCGAATAAAGCACGCGGATCAGCTGTCCACGCATCGGGATTTCGAGGCCCAGCAGCTTTTCGACGGCGAGCGCGAAAGCATGTTCCTGGTTCATCGGCGCGACGTAATCGAGGCGGTCGAAATAGGGTACGGCCTGCAGATAGGTCTTCGTCTCGATCAGCTTTTCGGTGCCGCGATGCAGAAGACCGATATGCGGATCAACGCGCTCGACGATTTCGCCGTCCAGTTCCAGAACCAGACGCAGCACGCCGTGCGCGGACGGATGTTCCGGACCGAAGTTGATCGTGAAATTGCGGACGTTATGCTCAGTCATACTAGTGCTCCGCCGAGGTGATCATGGCGATGAATTCGGGGCCGGTCATGTTCTGCGTGGTCTCAGCGAAGGAATAGCTCGAAGGCTTCTCATCCGTGAAAATCTGCGACGCGAACTTGAAACTGGAAGGGTTGTCGAAAGCCTGCAGCGAAACGGCAAAATGCTTGCCATCCTTGGAGCGCCACATCAGCGTGCTGCCGCAGTTCTTGCAGAAGCAGCGCTCGCCCCACTCCGAGGAGGAATAGATGCCGAGGCTCTCCTCATTTTCGACGGAGATATCAGCGCATTCGACAGCCAGAAACGCGCCGCCGGACCAGCGGCGGCACATGGAGCAATGGCAAACGCCGAATTCGCGGGCGCCGATGACGGCCTCGAGGCCGACGGCGCCGCAAAGACATTGGCCATGCTCTGTCGTGGAGACCTGGCTCATTGCTTGGCCTTTTCGTCACCCGGGAGAACATATTCGGTTCCTTCCCATGGGGAGAGGAAATCGAAGTTGCGGAATTCCTGCTTCAGTTCGACCGGTTCATAAAGAACCCGTTTCAGCACGTCATCGTAACGCACTTCCACAAAGCCGGTCACCGGAAAATCCTTGCGCAGCGGATGGCCTTCGAAACCGTAATCCGTGAGGATACGGCGAAGGTCCTTATGGCCTTCGAACGGAATGCCATACATGTCCCAAGCTTCGCGCTCGAACCATTCGGCACCCATGTAAACGGAGGTCGAAGACGGCACGCCCTCGTCTTCCGCTACCTGTAGCTTGATGCGGACGCGCAGGTTCTGGCGCGGCGACAGCAGGTGATAGACGACATCGAAACGCTTTTCGCGCTGCGGCCAGTCAACGCCGCAAATGTCGATGATGTTGACAAAACCGCACTGCACATCATCACGCAGGAAGGTCAAAAGCGCGATCACGCTTTCAGGCGTCGTGTTCAGCGTCAGCTCGCCATAGGCGATATCAGCCGACACCACGAGGGAACCGCGCGCTTCCTTAACGTAAGCAGCAAGATCGTTGAGAGCTTCGCTCATTCTTAATCCGTCCTTTGCCCTTAGCGCTCGATCGTACCGGTACGACGAATCTTCTTTTGCAGCAGAAGCACGCCGTAAAGCAGCGCCTCCGCCGTGGGGGGACAGCCCGGAACGTAGATATCCACCGGCACGACGCGGTCGCAACCGCGCACGACAGCGTAGGAATAATGGTAATAGCCGCCGCCATTGGCGCAGGAGCCCATGGAGATCACGTAACGCGGCTCGGGCATCTGGTCATAGACCTTGCGCAGAGCGGGCGCCATCTTGTTGGTGAGCGTGCCGGCAACGATCATCACGTCGGACTGGCGCGGCGAGGCGCGCGGGGCGACACCGAAGCGCTCCATGTCATAACGCGGACCGGACGCCTGCATCAGGCCTTCGACGGCGCAGCAGGCAAGACCGAACTGCATCCACATCAGGGAGCCGGTGCGCGCCCAGGTGATCAGCTCGTCGGTCGAGGTGACGAGAAAGCCCTTGTCGGCCAGCTCGTCATTGATTTCCGTGAAGTAGGCGTCGTTGCTGCCAACCGGCTTGCCGGTCGAGGGGTCGATGATCCCCTTCGGCTGCGGCGCAACGAGCGTGGTGTTGTTCTGGCTCATGCCCATTCCAGCGCTCCCTTCTTCCACTCATAGATAAAGCCGATGGTGAGAACGATGAGGAACACCATCATCGACCAGAAACCGAACCAGCCCATCTCGCCGAAAGACACCGCCCATGGGAACAGGAAGGCGACTTCCAGGTCGAAGATGATGAACAAGATCGACACGAGATAAAAGCGGATATCGAACTTCATGCGGGCATCGTCGAAGGCGTTGAAACCGCACTCGAAAGCGGAGAGCTTTTCCGGGTCCGGCGCCTTGTAGGCGACAGCGAAAGGCGCAATGAGAAGCGCCAGGCCGATGACGAGAGCGATACCGATGAAGATTGCGATCGGAATGTAGGAACTGAGGAGTTCAGTCATGGTCTCTTCCCTGTCCGGCCGGGTGCCGGACCTGCCTTTGTGACCTTAAGTCTCAAAGAGCGGACAAATATGTTGCAACGCCAAAGTGGTTAGCGCAGCCGCGCCCTCTCTGCAAGAGTTTAGGCACCATTTCAAGACACCTGCCGCATTGATTGGCAACAATATTGCCGGAATTGACGCAAATTTGGGCCACAATTCCGGTCTAAGCCCCTCAAATACAATAATAATCGATTGAACGACGCAACCGCAAAAAAGTCACACGAATTTTACGTCCGGATGGCGGTGAAGTGACGATATTCGGGAATCGAAACTTGACTAAAAAATGCAGGAAAAATCGCGTTTAAAAAGCCCGGAATCAGGCGCTGGAATCGTCAATAGACGAGCGCGCAAATCGCGCGTCGATCTGTTTTTTAAGGAGACATTTCAGGAGAAAGAAATGGCGCGAGTGACGGGGCTCGAACCCGCGACCTCCGGCGTGACAGGCCGGCACTCTAACCGACTGAGCTACACCCGCGCACCACAGACATTCATCTGCGTTTTCCGAGGGACAGGATGGCGCGAGTGACGGGGCTCGAACCCGCGACCTCCGGCGTGACAGGCCGGCACTCTAACCGACTGAGCTACACCCGCATCTCCTGACGACAGGAACCAGTCCCGCCGCTCGAACCAGCCTCGGCTGTTCGATGAGCGGCTAACTACGGCGTTCGTGCGGGGGTGTCAAGCAGGTTTCACGACAAAAGAATAAGCTTCTTCATTTTGATCGGGAAAAACCGGAAGGCCTTGGAACGCGATTGCGGCAAACGCCCAGATTTCCGGGCTTTTCCCAACGAAAACAAAAAACTTGTCCACAGCCGCAGGCTTCCGTAGCGGGATTTCCACATGGCCATCAAGGCGGCCTCGGGTCCTGTTTCAGGCAAAAAGCCCGCAGTTCCCGGCTTTTTGCCCCCGCCCCCCGGCGACGGAAAATTCTCTCGGCAAAAAAAACAAAAAAACTTCACAAAAGCCCTTGCGGTTTTTTTCCGATCCGAATACATCACGGCCACCGACGCGGCGGACATGATCCGAGACACGCGAAGGGCGATTAGCTCAGTTGGTAGAGCGCCTCGTTTACACCGAGGATGTCGGGAGTTCGAGTCTCTCATCGCCCACCATTTTCCCAGAAGATTTAAATATCACCCCTGAAACCGCGATTCGTCGTGTTTGCTTTCGCTATGCGATAAGCCCTCGAGTATTCGGAATTATCGCCCCGGCCCTAACTGCGGTCGGTTGAGCGTTGTCATGATTCCCAACCGCTGGAATCGCTTTTCTCCAGTTACACCATGCCAAATCGGCACTGCTGCTCCATATTCCGACAGCTTGACCGCCCCCTGTATCACCCCGCAACATACCGGAAAATAAGGAAGATTCAGACTTTCTAAAGAGATTTCAGGCATTGTTTGCGCACCGTTTCATGATGAACGGTTGAACTGATGGATGAAACCATGTCGATCGACGCGTTTGTAACACTCGCGCTTATTGCGCTGCCTGTTTATATTTTTTTCCGCTGGGTCCAGCAGGACTCGGAAAAACAAGATACTCCCAAAAGCAAGAATTCCCTGGGGCGGTGATCCCTTACGATCGATCCGCAGCATTTTCCCGGATGGCTTCCGGACGAAATCCTCCACAATCCCATATCGAAGCGGCAATGCCGATTTTAACGGCTTGCATCGTCAGGCATCGTGCAAGATCGGGAAACCCGGCCAAGGAGCCCCTCGCCGTACAAAAAAGCCGGGCATAGCCCGGCTTTTCTCATTTGCGGCGCCAATCGGCTCGATCAGTTGATCGCCTTCATATTGACGGTGAAGAACAGCGTTTCGCCGGAAGAATCGTCCACGCCGTCATTGTCGGTCACGGCATAGGCCGTTCCCGCCTTGTCGAAGGCGAAGCCTTCCAGCTTGTCGACGACATAACCGTTGGTCTGGGCCTTGAGGTCGGGCAGGAAGTCATGGGCTTCCTGCTTGGCCACCAGCGGCAGTTCGCCGCCGATCTTGCCCGGCTTCAGGTCCGCGATTGCAACGCGGTAGAGCTTCTTGATCTTGGCCTTGTCGCCGATCTGGTTGTCGCGCTCGACGATATAGACATAGTCGCCCTGCGCGGTGATTTCGGAGAGGCCGATCCAGCCTGCCTCGGTCTTGTCGAGCGGGTAACGGACGGCGCCCCATTCCTTGGACTTCGGATTGTAGGAGACGAGCTTGACGAAGCCCTTCTCGTCCGTGCCCCATTCACGCTGCACGGCCATCCACAGCGTCGCCTCGTCGCCCTTGCCGATCATCGTCACGCCTTCGAAACCGAAGCGGGTGTCGCCGGCGAGAAGTTCCTTCGGCAATGCGATCTCCGCCTTGATCTCGCCCTTGGCGTTGACGTTATAGAGCGCGTGGGGGACGAGCTTGGCGCTGTCGCCTTCAGAAGCCAGCCAGAAACCGCCCTTGCCGTCCAGCGTGATACCTTCGATGTCGAGCTTCTGAGCGGCAATACCGTCACGCTTGACGCGCAGCACGCTGGTGATGGTGGCGGGCTTTTTCGTCGCATCGATGGTGAAGATCGACGGCTGGTTGCCATAGACCGAGTCGGAGACGGCATAAAGAATGCCGGGCTTTTCGGCATCGCCGACCAGACCCGAAAGAGCGCCCCAGCCGATCGGTGCACCATCGACGGTGGCGGAAACCAGCTGCGGATAGGCTGCTTCACCTTCACCGCGCTCATAGAGCATGACATGCGAGCGGACGCCGCCGTCTTCGATCAGATCGACCTCATTGGCCGTGGCGAGGAGGTTGCGCGCCGGGATGGCGACAGCACCTTCCGGCGAAACGCCCGAAGGCAGGAGCTGCGTCAGTTCCGGCTCCTTGCCGGTGTCCTTGTAGACAGCGACGACAGAGGCGCGCTCGGACAGTACGAAGAAATATTTCTGGTCGCCGAAGGTCGCCGCTTCCAGACCTTCGGGCTCGATGCCCTTGGCCTTGGAGCGCTTTTCCGGATAGTGGCCGATGGCCGCAACTGCGTGTTCGAGCGAGGAGCCGGATTCATAGACGAGCTTGCCGGTCTTGTCGAAGATGGTAAAGCCACGCGAGCCGCCCTGCCAGTCGCCCTCATTGGCGATGACGATGCGGTCATTGTCCAGCCACTTCACGGCGTCCGGCTCGCGCTTGCGGCCTTCCTGCTTGTCGGTGAACTTCAGCTGGCCGTCGGTCTTCGTATCGATGCCTTCAAGATCGACTTTGCCGGCGGAGAAATGCGCCTTCACCGTGCCGGTCTTGCCGTCGAGAATGACGACATGATTGTTTTCCTGAAGCGTCAGCGCAATCTCGCCATTGGCGTTGATCGACACGAATTCCGGCTCCGGATCCTCAGGGGAAATTTCGGCAAGGCCGGTGAGCTCGATCTTCTTCAGCGTTGCGCAATCAGCAACGCCGTCCTTCAGACCGACAGTCACCAGATAACCGGCTGGCATCTGCGGCAGGGCGCCTTCGTTCACCTCTTCATCGCGCTCGTTTTCAATGGCGATGGCAGCGAAGGTCTTGTCCGGGGAAACGGCGACGGAATCGGGCTGGCCGCCGAGATCACAGCTTGCTTCGATCTTCTTGGTGGCGATATCGACCGTTACTAGCTTGCCGGAGGGCTTGGCGCGGTTTTCCGACGTATTGACGCCGGCCAGCACCTTGGGACCGGCAACGGCAACGGAGGTCGGTTCGCCTTCGAGCAGCAGCGCGCCGCCGGCCTTGGGAGCCTTGGCGTCGGTGATGTCGATGAAACCGATGCCGCCAAGCGGGCTGTCCGAATAGATCAGCGTCTTGCCGTCTTCGCTGGCGGTAATGATTTCAGCCGAGGTGACGGATTTGGCGTCCTTGTCCGCGGGAAGGTTTTTCGCCACCGGGAAAGATGCGATGCGGTTGAAAACCGGCTCGGCAGCGGCCGGGATGGCTGCGGACGTGAGCAGCGCAGCGGTCAAAGCCATTTGAGAAAATCGGAACGCCATTTTAATCCCCCTTGGGTCCAGAAATACCCCAAGGCTTCTGCGTTACAGACATGACAGTGGCATGACACTTCCTGACCGCTGAATCAAAAAGCCCGGCCTAGAAGGCCGGGCTTTCGTGTTTATGCCCACATTCCGCGTAGAAAAACGCCGTTTGTCCGGATGGAAGCTACACAGGCGCTTCCCTGCTTTCATTCACATCTTGACCGGGAAAACCCGGCCTGTCCGAAAAGAGCTTTTCGAAACACCGCCCGCTTTTGGCGGCGATGTGACGGCGTCAGGGCGTCAAAACATGTTTCCTCGTGAACCTGAAAAGCCGCCCGCCCGCCGCCGGGCGTTGCGGCTTTCCGGAAACCTTACGAGTTGACGGCGTCCTTCAGGCCCTTGCCTGCGGAAAACTTCGGTACGTTGCGAGCCGGGATATCGACTTCAGCACCCGTGGAAGGGTTACGGCCCTTGGAGGCTTCACGACGGCTGACGGAGAAGCTGCCGAAGCCGGCCAGGCGAATGTCGCCACCGTTCTTCAGTTCGCCCTGTACAGTTTCGAATACAGCATCAACAGCGGAAGCAGCATCTGCCTTCGTGAGACCAGCCTTTTCGGCAACAGCAGAGACGAGCTCGTTCTTGTTCATGTTTCCACCCCTTTCAATGGTTTGAAACGACTCAAATTAAGCCGGCGCAGAATACGTTCGCATCCGCGCGCAGCAATCCAAAAGCGCTGGAATCGCCTGAAAAACAAGGGGTCTGCGTTTTTTTTCACAAAAAAGGCCGACATTTCTGCCGGCCTTCCACATATTCGTGCCAAATTCGCATCACTTGTGCGCAGCTTTACGCCACATGCGCCTTCAGACACCTAACACATTGAATCTATGCAGCACCCGTCGCGAAAGGCGATTCCCGCCCCTCGCGGCGATGCATTATCAATGCGCGATGGTCTGGCTGCCGTCGTCGACACCTTCGACGGTTGCGATCACCGGCGTCTCGATGCTGCCGTCCCACTCGATGGGTTCCGGCTGGCGGATGAGGGCGTGCTTGATAACCTCGCCCATGCGCGACACCGGAATGATTTCCATCTCGTTCTTCACATTGTCCGGAATCTCCGCCAGGTCCTTGGCGTTTTCTTCCGGGATCAGCACCTTCTTGATGCCGCCGCGAAGGGCCGCAAGCAGCTTTTCCTTCAGGCCGCCGATCGGCAACACGCGACCGCGGAGTGTGATCTCACCCGTCATCGCCACATCTTTCGAGACCGGGATGCCGGTCATGATGGAGACGATGGCGGTGGCCATGGCAACACCGGCGGACGGACCGTCCTTCGGGGTCGCACCTTCCGGAACGTGAACGTGGATGTCGCTCTTGTCGAAGCGCGGCGGTTCGATGCCGAAGTCCACGGCGCGCGAACGGACATAGGATGCCGCCGCCGAAATGGATTCCTTCATCACTTCCTTGAGGTTGCCGGTGACCGTCATGCGGCCCTTGCCCGGCATCATCACGCCTTCGATGGTGAGCAGCTCACCGCCGACTTCCGTCCAGGCCAGACCGGTGACGACACCGACCTGATCCTCGCGCTCGGCCTCGCCATGGCGGAACCGCGGAACGCCCAGATAATCCGGAACATTGGCACCGGTGACTTCCACGGACTTGACCTTGCCCTTGATGATCTCGGTGACAGCCTTGCGCGCCAGCTTCATCAGCTCGCGTTCGAAGCTGCGCACGCCCGCCTCGCGGGTGTACTGCTGGATGACGACCATCAGGGCATCATCGGTAACCGAGAACTCTTCCGGACGCAGGGCATGCTCCTTGATCGCCTTCGGCAACAGGTGACGCTTTGCGATTTCGCGCTTTTCGTCTTCCGTGTAACCGGCGATGCGGATCACTTCCATACGGTCCATCAGGGGACCCGGAATGTTCAGCGTGTTGGCCGTGGTCACGAACATCACGTCGGACAGGTCGTATTCCACTTCAAGGTAGTGGTCCATGAAGGTGGAGTTCTGTTCCGGATCGAGAACCTCCAGCAGTGCAGACGACGGGTCGCCACGGAAGTCCATGCCCATCTTGTCGATTTCGTCGAGCAGGAAGAGCGGGTTCGCCTTCTTGGCCTTCTTCATCGACTGAACGATCTTGCCGGGCATGGAACCAATATAGGTGCGGCGGTGACCGCGGATTTCCGCTTCGTCACGAACGCCACCCAGCGCCATGCGCACATATTCACGTCCGGTCGCCTTGGCGATCGACTTGGCAAGCGAGGTCTTGCCGACGCCGGGAGGACCGACGAGGCACAGGATAGGACCGCGGATTTTCGAAGCGCGGGCCTGTACGGCCAGATATTCGACAATACGTTCCTTGACCTTGTCCAAACCAAAGTGATCCTGATCGAGGATCGTCTCGGCCGCATTGAGGTCGGTCTTGATCTTCGACTTCTTGCCCCAGGGCAGACCCAGCAGCCAGTCCAGATAGTTGCGCACGACAGTGGCTTCCGCCGACATCGGGCTCATCTGGCGAAGCTTCTTCATTTCCGCTTCGGCCTTTTCCTTGGCCTCCTTGGAAAGCTTGGTCTTGGCGATGCGCTCTTCCAGTTCGGCCATCTCGTCACGGCCGTCCTCGCCGTCGCCGAGTTCCTTCTGGATCGCCTTCATCTGTTCGTTCAGGTAATATTCGCGCTGCGTCTTCTCCATCTGGCGCTTGACGCGCGAACGGATACGCTTTTCGACCTGGAGCACGGAAATTTCGCCTTCCATGAAGCCGAGCGCCTTTTCAAGCCGCTGCTTCACGCTGACGGTTTCCAGCATTTCCTGCTTTTCGGTGATCTTGATCGACAGGTGCGAAGCGACCGTATCGGCAAGCTTCGAATAATCGTCGATCTGGCCGGCAGCGCCGACAACCTCGGGCGAAATCTTCTTGTTGAGCTTCACATAGCTCTCGAATTCAGACACGACCGAACGCGACAGCGCCTCGATCTCGACCGGATCTTCGGCAGGCTCCTGCAACGGCGTCGCAGTGGCTTCATAGAAGTCTTCACGGCCGGTATAGCTGTCGATCTGGGCGCGGCCCTTGCCTTCCACCAGCACCTTCACGGTGCCGTCGGGAAGCTTCAGAAGCTGCAGGACATTGGCGACCGTGCCGACCTTGTGGATGGCCTCCGGGGCCGGATCGTCATCGCTGGCGTTGATCTGGGTGACAAGCATGATCTGCTTGTCCGAACCCATGACTTCCTCGAGCGCACGGATGGATTTTTCCCGCCCGACGAACAGGGGAACGATCATATGCGGGAAAACGACAATGTCGCGCAGGGGAAGTACCGGATAGGTACCGCCAGATGCCGCAGACGTGATGTTCGTCATATCATTTCCTTTCCATGGTCCCTTTCGGGACACTTTGCCGGACAGCTTGGGGCATCCGGCACATTCATTTCTCGAGACTGAAAGTGGAGTTTCGAAACACCGATTTCAAGTCGCCGGAACAGACGGTCCCGCTAAGCGGCAAGACCGTGAAATTCAACAAAACCCAGCGCCGGCTAGTACTCCCGACATTTCCGGTTATCCCGAAGGACATGGGAACCGGGTCGCCGACGGGAATTCACATTTCCGTCATATCGCGCTGCAAATCAGTTGTAAGACTTTATCAGCAAAGCGCAATCCGCTCCAAACGCAAAATCGGGCTTCGCCAAGTTAGGCGCAAGTTTCACACCCGGGGACAACAGAAAAGGCCCGCACGGAGGCGGGCCTTCTGACTTCATCAAAGCACCGGGCCGGCCAATCAGGCCGAAACGTTGGTCTTTTCTTCCTGACGGTCCGCATAGATGTAGAGCGGACGTGCAAGGCCGCTGACGACCTCGTCGGAAATGACCACTTCGCGCACGCCTTCCAGCGTCGGCAGTTCGAACATGGTGTCCAGAAGGATCTTTTCCATGATCGACCGCAGGCCGCGGGCGCCGGTCTTGCGGGTGATCGCCTTGCGGGCGATCTCACGAAGGGCGTCCTCGTGGAAGGTCAGTTCCACATCTTCCATCTCGAACAGGCGCTGGTACTGCTTGACCAGAGCGTTCTTCGGCTCGGACAGAATCTGGATCAGCGCATCCTCGTCGAGGTCTTCCAGCGTGGCAAGAACCGGCAGACGGCCGATGAATTCCGGGATGAGACCGAACTTCACCAGATCTTCCGGCTCCAGCTCGCGCAGCACCTCGCCCACGCGGCGATCATCTTCCGCCTTGACGGTCGCACCGAAGCCGATCGAGGTCTTTTCACCACGGGCCGAGATGATCTTGTCGAGGCCGGCAAAGGCGCCGCCGCAGATGAACAGGATGTTGGTCGTATCCACCTGCAGGAATTCCTGCTGCGGATGCTTGCGGCCGCCCTGCGGCGGAACGGAAGCGACCGTGCCTTCCATGATCTTCAGAAGCGCCTGCTGAACGCCCTCGCCCGACACGTCACGCGTGATGGACGGGTTGTCCGACTTGCGGGAAATCTTGTCGACTTCGTCGATATAGACGATGCCGCGCTGGGCGCGCTCGACATTGTAATCCGCAGCCTGCAACAGCTTCAGGATGATGTTTTCCACGTCCTCGCCGACATAACCGGCTTCGGTCAGCGTCGTTGCATCCGCCATGGTGAAGGGAACGTCGATGATGCGGGCGAGCGTCTGGGCAAGATAGGTCTTGCCGCAACCCGTCGGACCGACGAGCATGATGTTCGACTTCGCAAGCTCGACATCGCCATTCTTGGAGGCGTGCGCGAGGCGCTTGTAATGGTTGTGAACGGCAACAGACAGGATCTTCTTCGCCTGCTTCTGGCCGATGACATATTCGTCGAGGATTTTGATGATGTCCTGCGGGGTGGGCACACCCTCGCGCGACTTCACCATCGACGTCTTGTTCTCCTCGCGGATGATGTCCATGCACAATTCGACGCATTCATCGCAGATGAACACCGTCGGTCCGGCAATGAGTTTCCGGACTTCGTGCTGGCTCTTGCCGCAGAATGAACAATAGAGTGTATTCTTAGAGTCGCCGCCGTTGCTGCCGCTGACTTTGCTCATATCTCTTTCCTTCCAGCACGCCGCAGGTCCGCCAAACGGATCGCGGTCAACTTACCGCCCGCCGATACGGCAGCCCTTGGGTTGCATCGCCGTATCCGCCTCGTTTCCCGGGGTACTAACCGGTATCAGATACATGAGCTGATACCCGGCTGCAACGAATTCCCCATCAAACCAAAGGCCACGTCATAAAAATTCAACATAGCCTTTATATATACTAATATCGCTTTCTGTTGCGGTTGAAAGCCCCGAAATTACTTTTGCGGGTTCAAACAAACGTCAAAAAGCGGCGCGCCTCAATTCGCGGCGGCGCCTTCTATTTCCTGGCGCGAGGTCAGGATCTTGTCGATCACGCCCCAGTCCTTCGCCTCGTCTGCATCCATGAAGTGGTCGCGATCAAGGGTTTTTTCAACCTCTTCGAGCGTGCGGCCGGTGTGCTTCACGTAGACTTCATTGAGGCGGCGCTTCATCTTGATGATGTCGCGGGCATGGCGCTCGATATCCGAAGCCTGTCCCTGGAAACCGCCGGAAGGCTGGTGCACCATGATGCGAGCGTTCGGGGTCGCAAAACGCATTCCCTTTTCACCGGCGGCCAGAAGCAGCGAGCCCATGGACGCGGCTTGGCCAACGCAGAGCGTCGAGACCGCAGGGCGAATGAACTGCATCGTATCGTAGATCGCCATGCCGGCGGTCACGACGCCACCTGGCGAATTGATGTAGAGCGCAATTTCCTTCTTGGGGTTTTCAGCCTCGAGGAAAAGCAGCTGCGCGCAGACGAGCGATGCCATCTGGTCTTCCACCGGACCGGTGAGGAAAATGATGCGTTCCTTGAGAAGACGGGAAAATATGTCGTAGGAGCGTTCGCCGCGATTGGTCTGCTCAACGACCATCGGCACCAGAGCCATGGCGGTATCAACTGGATTTTTCATGTCCGTCCTTTGTCAAACTCTGCCCTTCGCGGAAAGCCGCTCCGGAATCACTTCTAACCTTCATACTCCCTACATAGAGTGTCCCTGCCCCGTACTTCAAGACACGAAGCCGCATATCCTTAACGGCTCAACAGCGTTTGCAGGCCTTTCGGGCCGAGGTTGACAGGGCTTTCGGACCGGGCGGCGTCAGCCGGGCCTCTTTCCCCCGCTGCCACCATTTTTTTACTATGGCAGGCGACGAAGGCAAAAATCGCCCGCCATGCACAGATATAACTTCTCACCGGCAAGAACTCGTTAGTATTTGCTGCCGATACTGGCCAGCGAATTTCCGGTTCCCGTTGGGGAATGGGCCCATCCGGGCGAAATGGCAGCTCAACAATTCCAGCGGGCATAACGCACCTCGTGCGAAAGAGCCCGCTTTTACCGCATTATGGCGCAGATAGGATTTTGCAATGCTGGATGCAAAGACGAGCACGCTACTATGGGCGGCGGAAACGTTCACCCTTGCCGTGCTTTTGGGAACGCTGTGGCTGCACCGCCCTTCCCGCCGGCATAATCTCTATTTCGCAGCCGGTTTCCTCGCCACGGGATTCGGCACTGTCATGGTGGCGTTTCGCGGGGATATTTCCAGTTTTCTGTCCATTCAGGTCGGCAATACGCTGGCACTTTCCGCCTTCGGCTTCTGGCTTGCGGGCCTGTTATGTCTGGAGCAGCGAAAACTCGGCGGCTGGATCGCAATTCCAGCCCTGCTGTGGATCGCCGGAATGTTCGTGCCATCCGTGCGCGAAGACATGGTGGCCCGCATCCTGCTCTATCATGCCAGTGCTGCCACCGGTTATTTCATGCTCGCCGGCGTCCTTCTGGCCAGCAAGGCGCGCGCCTCACGCAGCCGCCGGGTTCTGGCCGCGATCCTGGTCCTGCAGGCTTTTGCGGGAGCGATCGTCGCATCCATCGTCATCCCGGCCAATGCCGCCATCCCCAACGCCATTCCCATGACATCGGCGCTTGCCATTTCCGGCATGCTCGGCTTCACGGCCATCATCATGATCAGCGCCAAGATCATCATGGAGGATGCGGAAAGCCGCCTCCATCGCCTCGCCATGACCGATCATCTGACCGGCGTTCTCAACCGTCGCGGTCTGCTGGAGGAGTTCGAGCGTATCAAGAAAAGGTCGCCGGCCTCCAGCCGTTACGTGGCGCTGGTGCTGTTCGACATCGACCATTTCAAGAAGATCAACGACAGATACGGCCACCAGTCCGGCGATGCGGTCCTCGTGCATTTTTGCAATATCGCACAGCGCGTAATCGGCAATCGCGGCCTTTTCGTCAGGATGGGAGGCGAAGAATTCGCACTGGTTGCCGAAGTGGAAAGCCCTTCCAGCACGGCGACGCTTGCGGAAGCCATCCGCAGCAATCTGCGCCTTTCGAAGATCAGTTCGCGCGGTGAAGCCATCGAGGTGACCACCAGCGTCGGCATATCGGAAGCCATGATCAAGGATGCCGACCTCAATACGATGATGACGGAAGCCGACCGCGCGCTCTATGCCGCAAAAAAGGCCGGGCGCAACCGGACGGTCATCCACGTCAATGCGGCCAATGTCGTCGTGCCCGCCTCGGACCGCGACGAAAATCCGATGGATAACAATGCCGACCGTCAGGTCGCAGCGCTGAACCGGATATCCGCCATCGCCAGCCGATGACGATGTAACCACCCAGTGACAGACATCGAGGTATCCGGAAGGGATTTCCCTCCCTTCCCAAAGCGCCGCGCGCGGAATAGACCATGGGCATGACAGCGACATTTCCGTTTCTCAAAATCGATCCCGCCACCCGCCGCATTTCCCTAGATGCCCGCGACCCGGCTTTCTACAGCGATCCGAACCCGGTCTATGCGGCCCTGCACGCTGAATGTCCCACCTTCTACTGGGAAGAACAGCGGCAATGGTTTTTCACCGGATACGACCACGTGAGCGCGCTTTTGCGCGACCGCCGGTTCGGGCGGCAGATCCTGCATGTGGCAAGCCGCGAGGAGATCGGCCTGGCGGAGCCGCTCGACCATGTGAAGCATTTCGACGCCGCCGAGCAGCATTCGCTTCTGGAGCTCGAGCCGCCGGAGCACACACGGCTGCGCACGCTCATCAACCGCGCCTTCGTGTCGCGGCATGTCGAAAAGATGAAGCCGGAAATCGAGGAACTCGCCAACCGTCTGATCGACGCCTTCGAAAGCAAGGGCGAAACGGAACTGCTCTCCTCCTATGCCGATATCATTCCGGTGACGATGATCGCCCGCATGATCGGCATTCCCGAGGAGATGGGGCCGCAGCTTCTGAAATGGTCGCATGCCTATGTCGGCATGTATATGTTCAAGCGCACGCCGGAAGACGAGCTGCTGGCCGACAGGGCCGCGCATGAATTTTCAGACTATGTGCGCAGCGTGATCGCCGAGCGGCGGGCGGAGCCGAAGGACGATCTGCTGAGCCACATGATCCATACGGAGCACAAGGGCCAGTATCTGACCGACGACGAGCTCGTCTCCACCACCATCGTGCTGCTGAATGCCGGGCACGAGGCGACCGTTCACCAGATCGGCAATTCCGTGCGCATCATTCTGGAAAGCGGCATCTCCCCCGAGACGCTGTTTAACGACGATGCCGCCACGGAACGCACGGTGGAAGAAACCCTGCGCATCTGCGCGCCGGTACATATTTTCCAGCGCTGGGTTCTGGAACCCGTCGAAATCGACGGCGTCGCGTTCAAGCGCGGCGACAAGGTCAGCCTCATCCTCGCCGCCGCCAATCTCGATCCGGCAAAGTTTTCCGATCCGCTGACCTTCCGGCCGGACCGCAACGAGGGCGCCAACGTCTCCTTCGGCGCCGGCATCCACTTCTGCATCGGCGCGCCGCTGGCGAGGCTGGAGCTCAATCTTGCCCTGCCCCTGCTTTTCAAACGCCTGCCGGGCCTGAAGATCGCCGAGCCGCCCAGGGTCAAGGATGTCTATCATTTCCATGGTCTGGAGCGGCTCGATCTGGCGTGGTGAAGTAGTTTTTTTATCATCCCCGATGCGCTATGGTATTTTCGTCCAATAGTGATGAGGCAAATGCCTTGGCAACCAAGTCGAAGAAAAAAACGGATATGACGCTGCCCCCTCCGGTCGTTTTTACCGAACTGGAGGCGCATCTTGAGAGACTATCGCGTCAATTGGATGCGGTGGGTCTTTCGGAGAGTAAGTCGGGCTCTGCTCAACACGAAAAACGCCGACGCGTTCCGGGCCGTTTTAAGGGCGTGCTCGTGGTCGGACCTGAGTTCTTCGAACCGCTGACGGAAGACGAACTTAAAGAGTTCGCGACCGAATGAAATATCTACTGGATACTCATGCACTGCTTTGGTGGCTGAATGACCATGACCGGCTTTCGCCGGATGCGCGCGAAATCATCAGCGACCCCAATAATGACCTCTATGTGAGCGCGGCTTCAGCATGGGAAATTGCCACGAAATTCGCACGAGGCCGTTTGCCCGGTGCGTCGCTCATACTTCCCGATTTTGCGGGTGTGATTGAACAGGAAGGCTTTCTCGAACTTCCCATCAACAGCGCTCATATGGTTCGAAGCGCCATGCTGCCGGGCGAACACCGCGATCCGTTCGATCGAATTCTTGCGGCTCAATCTATTTTGGAAAACATGGCATTGATATCTATCGACGAGAAAATTCCATCGCTCGGCGTCATGACACGCTGGTAGCGCGCCATCAGAGCCGGATGACATAATCCTTCCGCGTTGTCTCCACGACTTCCCACATGCCCGTAAAGCCCGGACGCAGGATAACGCGGTCGCCCGGTCTCAGATCGCGGGGCGCACCACCGTCTTCGGTCAGGATGGAATGGCCTTCGAGAATGTTGAAATATTCCCATTCGTCATAGACCACCCGCCATTTGCCGGGCGTGGACTGCCAGATGCCGGCATAGATGCCGCCGGGCGCTTCCTCGAGATTCCATGTGGTGAATTTGGGATCGCCGGAAATCAGTCTTTCCGGCGCGGGCGCACCGTATTCCAGCTCGGCGATATCATCGAAGGACAGAAAATTCGTCATGACGTCCCCTGTCCGTCAAATATGGTTGGCCATACAGCTTTGCTCAATTGTGGGCGCTTCGTCAAATAGTCTCGGGTGTACCGGTTGGGCGTTGCCGCCGAGGAAACGAGGCGCCTACTCCATCTTCGTCCAGCCGAAAACCAGCCAGGTGTATTTCGACTTCTTGTCGGGTTCGGCGGTGTACGTCATCTGTATATCGCCGTCCTTCGCGTAAATATCGAGCCGGGGCGCGGTATCCAGCTTCAGCCACAGCGAACTCTTGTCAAAAGACCATGTGCCGCACCAGACGCATGAACCTGAGGGATCGCCGGGTTGATGGAAATTGTAGCGACCGTCCGCCGTGATCTCCAGATAATCAAACGCGGAATAAAATGTCGTCACCGTCTCCTGGAACAATGTCGCATCCGCTTCCTGCCGGGAGGTGAGCGCAGTCTTCATATCGCGCGGCGGGCGGCTGGTCGCACCGGTGAGCTTCCATTTTCCGACAAAGTCCTGCTGCGTCGGGAAATATTCCGCCTCGGCCTTTGCCGGCGAAACCGAAACTACGACCGGTATGTCAGCCACACCCGCGACCCCGATTGCAAGGAGAAGGGTGACAATACGGAGCATTTTCATATGGCGTATCTTTCGCGATGAGACTGAAGGAGCCTGTTCTAGGACGCGTCCCCATAAACGGGGTTCATGTGGCGAGCGGATTATGATTCACTCCCCTTGAAGGGAGATCGTCATGCGCCGTCACGAACTGAGCGACG